>JBFFIU010000022.1:0-20733 GCA_041556275.1 Anaerolineales bacterium
AACCTGATGCTGGACCTTTCCGTGCGACCGGAGTGGGTGGAGGAGCTGTTAGCGCAGGTCATCGAGGTGGAGACAGAATTTGCCAAAGCTCAGATCGAAGCTGGAGCTGACATCATTGGATTGGGAGACGCGATCGCTTCACAAATATCTCCGCAGATGTACCGCAAGTACGCCTTGCCCTACGAGCAGCGTATTTTTGAGGTAGTTCGTCAGGCGAAGGCTGTGGGCCGGCTGCATATCTGCGGGGATACGACTCACATCCTTGCAGCGATGGTTGAGAGTGGTGCAGATATCATTGATATCGATTGGATGGTGGACATCAGCCAGGCGGAGGCTGTATTCGCGGAGAAAGTTGCGTTATGCGGTAATTTTGACCCTGTCACTGTAATGTTACAGGGGAGTCCCGAGCAGGTTCGCCAGGCAGTTTTGACCTGTCAGGCGAATGGCGGGCTGCGCTATTTCAGCGCAGCTGGATGCGAGATTCCCGATCAGACCCCTCATAGGAATCTACTGGCCCAGGCAGAAGCGCTAAGGGGTGCGCATGGTATAATTTTTTGAAAATTGGTCTAAAAGTCCTTCGATTTCAGGAGAATTGGAAATGTCTGGTCATTCAAAATGGTCGACAATTAAACGGAAAAAAGGTGCCGCTGATGCAAAACGAGGCCAGTTATTTACCCGGTTGGCACGTGAAATATCGATAGCCGCACGACAAGGGGGTGGTGATCCGGATTCGAATTTTCGATTGCGCATAGCCATCGATCGTGCCAGAGCCAACAATATGCCCAAAGACAACATCGAACGCGCCATTCAGCGCGGCACTGGTGAAGGCAAGGATGGTGCCATCATTCTAGAAGAGGTGATGTACGAAGGATATGGCCCGCATGGTATCGCCATGCTGATCGAGTGTGTCACGGACAATCGCAACCGGGCAGTTGCGGAGATTCGGCATACCTTAACTCGCTTTGGTGGCAGCATGGGTGAGACGGGCTCCGTGGGTTGGCAATTCGACCGGGTGGCTTATTTCTCCTTCCCAGTCGCTGATCATGATGAAGATCAGATCCTTGAGTTAGCTGTAGAAAGTGGGGCGGATGACGTGACTTTTGACGATGGGACAGTCGAGATCATCGGACAGATTGATTATTTTAAAACGATTAACGATCAGCTCGATGCGGCAAAAATAGAAACCGATGAAGCTGGTTTGCGCATGTTCCCTACCAATGAAATCGAATTAAACCCTTCTGATACAGCCCAGGTTTTGAGAGTGATCGAAGCGCTTGAAGAGCTCGAAGATGTGCAAAATGTTTACTCTAACCTGCACATCTCCGATGAAGCGCTGGTAGAGCTGGAGGCAGTCTGATAGCTCGATGCTGGCGATTGGAATTGATCCAGGAACAGCGATCACCGGATATGGGGTGGTAGAAGAGGCGGAAGATGGTAGTTTGACCGCAGTCGATTACGGATCAATAGAGACAACTGCGGATGACTCCATGCCGGAACGCTTGATGCAGCTATATAAACAGCTCAAGGAATTAATCAATCTCCACCAACCGGAAAGCGGTGCGGTGGAGAAATTATTTTTTGCCCGAAATGTGCGCACGGCTCTCACAGTCGGACAGGCGCGTGGGGTGGCGTTATTAGCCTTGGCAGAAGCCGGTGTTGTTCTGGCTGAATATACACCAAATGAAGTCAAGCAAGCTGTAGCTGGCTTCGGCGGTGCGGATAAGAGCCAGGTGCAAAAAATGGTGCAAGCGTTGTTGGGGCTCGAAGAGATTCCCCAACCAGATGATGCTGCAGATGCATTGGCTGTTGCGATATGTCACCTGCACAGCGCTCGTATAAGATCTCTTGGTGAGTTGAGTGATTGATTTCGAGTTTATTCTGCGAGCGTAAAGGCCATTAAAGAGAGGGATAGCAAAGTTGCGCATAGCCACTCGCGAAGATGATAAAAATTTGGCTGAAAAAAGAAATACAATCCTCGATTGGCTTTTAGAAGGTGATCCAGCTATCCGCTATCAGGTGCGGCGAGATTTGATCGGCGACGATGAACGATCAATCCACCAGGAACGGAAGTGCATAGCCGAATCTGGATGGGGAGCACGATTTTTATCTTATCAAGAGCCTTCAGGACTATGGGCAGGTGGAATTTACGGTCCAAAATGGATTTCTACAACATATACAATGCTTACTTTGCGACGCATTGGGCTCCCGCCGGACAATCCGCAAGCTCACAGGGGATGCCAAATTCTGCTCGATCGCGGCTTTTACCAGGATGGCGGAATCAACTACTTCAAATCGATGAAACAAAGTGAGGTATGTGTAACCGGTATGGTGTTATCGATTCTGGCATATTTTCGCTACCAAGATGAACGAATTGATAAACTAGTCGAGCATCTTCTCTTACGCCAAATGGAGGATTGGGGGTGGAATTGCGAGGATTACAAGGGAGATAAGCATAGTTCATTCCACACAACTGCTTCAGTGCTGGAAGGCTTGTTGGAATACCAGAAAGCGACAAGAGAGGTGAACCTGGAAGTTGATGCCGCTCAGATACGAGGTCACGAGTTCCTGCTGCGACACCGCCTGTTCAGATCTCATCGCACAGGTGAGATCGTCAACAAGCGCATGCTGCGGATGCCGTTTCCGCCGCGCTGGTTTTACGATGTAACCAGGGCGCTTGATTATTTTCAGGACTATTACCGATGGAAAGAAGATCATGATTTCGTACACCAAGATAGAGAGACCATCGAATTAAATGACGCTCACATCCGTGATAAGCGCTTCCAGGATGGTATAGAGGTATTAAGATCAAAACGCAAGCGTGACGGAAGATGGAACATGATGCGTGGTCCGTCTGGGAAGGTATTCTTCGATATGGAGCCTGCCGGAAAGCCAGGTCGTTGGAACACATTGCGTGGGTTGCGTATCCTAAAATGGTGGGAAGGTGGGTCGTGATCGCGACATTGCATGGAAAAATCGTCCAGGTTGAGGAAGGCGCCCTGATCGTAGATATTGGCGGGATTGGATACTGGGTTAATGTCCCAACACCTTTATCCGATGGTCATAAACCGGGTGAGACTGTTTTCCTGCACACTCATCTTATTGTCCGACAGGATAACTTGTCTCTTTACGGGTTTGATACAGCAGAAGGACGCGAATACTTTGTACTCCTGTTGGGTGTGGGTGGAATCGGCCCGCGTTTAGCGGTGACGATACTTTCAAGTTTAACGCCCGAGTCGATCCGCAGGGCGATATTCAGCGAACAAGCGGAGGTGTTCAGCAGAGTGCCTGGAGTGGGTAAGAAAACCTCTCAAAATATAATTTTTTCCTTACAAGACAAAATCACAGTTGAAGAAGGGTTTGAAGCTGTGGCAGAAATGTCTGAGGCAGACAGTGAAGTGTTAAGTGCGCTTATCGCCTTAGGTTACAGTGTGGTTGAAGCGCAAGCTGCCCTTCAATCCATCCCGCGCGATGCTGCAGAGGATGTTGAATCACGTTTGAGATTGGCACTGGCATATTTTTCATAATATCGGAGGAGGTGGGTATTGTTTGATAACCAAAAGATCGCTTTTATCGGTCCAGGGGTCATGGGAGAGGCGATGATCGCGGGATTAATCCGACAAAATGTCGCTCAACCTACGGAAATGGTTGCCTCTGGACCAAGTGTAGAACGGGGCGATGAATTGAAAAACCGTTATGGAATAAAAACAATGACTGATAATGCTGCTGCAGCAAGCATGGCTGATGTTGTAGTGCTTTCGGTCAAGCCACAGCGCCTTGACACAGTGCTGGTTGGCATGCAGGGATCGATTCAACCGGATGCACTCGTGCTATCCATTGTTGCTGGTGCACCGATCGCCAAGATCTCGGGCATACTCCAACATGAATCAGTAGTGCGATCAATGCCCAACACACCAGCTCAGATCGGAAAAGGTATTACAGTTTGGACAGCTGCCCCAGCAGTTACCTCCGATCAGAAAGAGATGGCTCGAAAGATCCTGGCTGCATTGGGAGATGAGATATTTTTAGAAGAAGAATATTATCTGAATATGGCTACGGCATTGTCAGGAACGGGTCCGGCATATGTTTTCTTATTCATGGAAGCGATGGTTGATGCTGGTGTTCACCTTGGTTTTCCTCGACGAGTAGCAGAAAAATTGGTCGAGCAAACCGTGCGGGGCTCGGTCGATTTTTACACTCGGTCTGCAGATCCGGTGCACTTGGCACGATTACGAAATCAAGTGACTTCCCCCGGAGGAACCTCTGCAGCTGCTTTGTATTACCTGGAAAAAGCAGGATTTAGAACTGCAATCTCCAGGGCGGTATGGGCTGCATATGAGCGTTCCCGGGAGCTGGGGAAGGATGCCAGAGCTCATTGGCCCGAGAACGTTAGCAGCGATGATGCAAATAGAGCATAATTGTGAATAACTGGACAATATAGACGCTTTCAGGTATCATTTGACCGCTTGGTTAAGGCCAGGGCGACCTTAACGCCCACAGATAGTTTTTTATATACAATGGCGAGCAAGATGCCAATATATGAAAAAAATGGAAGGAGAACCTCGGCTCCTTTCGATAACCGCGTAAAAAAATAAACCGAACAAAAATGCGAATCAGTGTAAAGATTGTTTGATCCTCCCCAGGAAAGGAAATCATCAGAGTAAATGTCCGATTCAACCCTGGAATTATTGAAAGAACTTACCGAAACTAACGGCATACCCGGATATGAAGCTCCCGTACGGGCAGTTGTACGTAAGCACCTCGAACCTCTGGGGGAGTTATCCCAAGATAAGATCGGCAGTGTGATCTGTAAAGCTGAAGGCCAAGCAGAAGACCCTAAAGTGATGCTTGCCGGACACATGGATGAAATCGGCTTCATGGTAAAACACATCACCAAAGAAGGATTTCTACATTTCTTGCCGTTAGGAAGTTGGTTTGACCAGGTTTTACTCGGTCAGCGGGTAGTCATAAAAACAAAAAATGGGGATGTAGTAGGTGTGATCGGAGCGAAACCGCCTCATTTATTACCGGCAGACCAGCGAAATAAAATAGTAAAGAAACAGGATATGTACATAGATATCGGTGCAACCAGCAAAGAAGAAGTTGAGCAGGCTGGTGTCAGACCTGGTGATCCTGCCATACCGCGTGCGGATTTTGTGCCATTGGCTAATGGTAAAACCTATCTTTCCAAGGCGTTTGATGATCGAGTGGGCGTTGCATTACTTGTATCAAGCCTTCAGGAGCTCAAGAATAGAGATCATCCAAACACGATTTATGGTGTTGCCACTGTCCAAGAGGAAGTTGGTTTGCGCGGCGCGATAACCAGCGTGCGTGCGGTGGATCCGGATGTGGCAATCGTGTTGGAGTCCGATATCGCCGGTGACGTTCCGGGGATTAAACCTGAAGAGTCATCGGTAAAATTAGGCAAGGGACCAACTGTACTGATCTATGATGCCCGCATGATCCCCAATTTAAAATTACGGGATTTTGTAATGGGTACTGCTGAAGAAATTGATGTACCAATTCAGCATTCATACGTGGAAGGAGGCTCGACGGACGGTGCAGCAATTCACCTGCATAACACTGGAGTACCGACAGTTGTGATCGGGGTAGCTGTCAGACATATCCATTCCGATAGCTCCATCCTCCATCGAGATGATTACGACAATGCAGTGAAATTATTAGTGGAAGTCATTAAGCGCTTAGATACTGATACTGTCGCCGAATTTACGGCATAAATATTTATACGGAGGAAAAATGTCCGATCTGATTGATAATATTACCACTGACTTACAAAAACAAATTGATGCCTATAAACCTGCTTTCGAGATAAGCGAAGTTGGATCGGTGATCGAAGCCGGAGATGGTATCGCCCGTGTCGATGGTCTTTCCGCAGTAAGGGCCCAGGAGCTGGTTCAATTCGCAAACGGAATCATGGGGATTGCCTTCAACCTGGAATACGACAGTGTGGGTGTGATCATCATGGGAGAGTATTCGGGCATTGATGAGGGGATGACCGTACGTTCCACCGGTCAGATCGCTTCACTGCCAGTTGGGGAGGCCTTGATTGGCAGAGTGGTTAACGCGCTTGGGCAACCGATAGATGGGAAAGGTCCCATAAAAACGAGAAATTATCGTCCTATTGAAAGAATCGCGCCTGGGGTGGTATCCCGAATGGACGTAGATTCCCCGGTCCAGACCGGATTATTGTCAATCGACGCGATGACGCCCATCGGCCGGGGACAGCGTGAGTTGATTATTGGAGACCGCCAAACGGGAAAAACTGCTATCGCCATTGATACGATCCTCAATCAGAAGGGGAAAGATTTATTGTGCATCTATGTGGCGATTGGACAAAAGAAAGCTGGGATTGCCCGGACTGTGGATGTGCTCACTCGATATGGGGCTATGGATTATACGACAGTCGTGGTCTCTGCGGCAGACGAACCTGCTGCCCTTCAGTATATTTCACCCTACGCAGGTTGTGCTATGGGTGAAGAGTTCATGGAGACCGGCAGAGATGCTTTAGTCGTATATGACGATCTTTCCAAACATGCCTGGGCATACCGGCAGGTCTCTTTATTGCTCCGTCGCCCACCAGGGCGAGAAGCATATCCCGGAGATGTATTTTATTTACATTCCCGGTTGCTGGAAAGAGCTGCCAAACTGGCTGATAAATATGTCATTGTTTCGAAAGATTTCCCAAATGAACAAGCAGATGCCAATGACTCGATAAATGACCAGGTCTTTTCAGGTCCACTCGCTCTGCATGATGCGGAGTCGGCTCTAAATGAATTAGAAAATGCGGGCGATCATAAGGTCGCCAAATTGAAAGGTACTGGTGGTTCGCTGACTGCTTTGCCGATCATCGAGACTTTATTGGGAGATGTATCTGCTTACATCCCGACCAATGTGATCTCGATCACGGATGGTCAGATATACCTAGAGAGCAACCTGTTCTATGCAGGTATCCGTCCAGCAATCAACGTTGGATTGTCAGTATCCCGGGTAGGTGGGGATGCCCAGACCAAGGCCATGAAGCAAGTAGCCAGCCGGTTGCGTCTCGATATGGCCTCCTTCCGTGAACTGGCCGCCTTCGCCCAATTTGGATCAGACTTGGATAAGGCGACACAAGCACAGCTCAACCGGGGACAAAAGCTGCAGGAGATACTGAAGCAGCCTCAATATGAGCCAATGTCTTTGGAGAATCAAGTGATCATCCTCTTTGCCGGTACGAATGGCTATGCAGATCAGGTATCCATCGATCGTATGCAATCATGGAAGGAAAACTTATTGCGTTATATAGAGACATCACATAGCGAAATTGGTAAGGATATCGCTGAGAAGAAGATGGTTACTGAAGAAACTGAACCATTATTACACGAAGCGATCAAAACGTTCAATTCGACCTGGCAGTAAAAGATAATGACAACCGCTAGAGAAGTCCGTCTTCGAATTCGTAGTGTCAAGAACATCGCTCAAGTGACACGAGCGCTTCAAGCTGTTAGCGCGAGCAAAGTTCGCAAAGCGATGCAAGCAGTAATCCGCACACGACCATACGCAACAAAAGCGTGGCAAGTTCTCACTCATATTGCTGAACAACCCGGACGGGAATCATTGCATCCATTGCTTACCAGACGTGAGGAAATAAGAAGCGTTCTGGTGGTCTTAGTCACCGGAGATCGCGGACTGGCGGGTGCGTTTACCACCAATATTGTTCGCTTTACTTTGGAACAATTTAACGAGTACCCAGTACCGGTACGCTTTATAACCGTAGGGCGTAAGGGACGCGATTTGATGAGACGACAAGGAAAGAAGATTATCGCTGATCGAAGTAATCTTCCCCCGGATCCAACATTTGGGAATGTATCTGAAATTGGATATATCGCGGTAGAAGAATTTCTGGCAGCCCAATGTGATGAAGTGTATCTGGTTTATACAGACTTTATCAATATGGTCACTCAGATCCCCACGATGAAGAAAATGCTGCCCCTAGAAATTGGCGAAGCTGAGGATCGCGTGCAGGATTTCGCACGGTCAGAACGGGGATTGGCCGCCTCTTATATATATGAGCCCGGTCAATCGCAAATTTTGGATGAGATAATCCCTCGTTTCACCGCGCTACAGGTTTATCACGCGGTATTGGAATCACTGGCCAGTGAACATGCAGCCAGAATGGTGGCAATGAAGAATGCGACTGACAGCGCGACCGAACTCGCTGGGGGTTTACAATTGGAATATAACAAAGCACGCCAGCAAGGTATAACCAATGAGATGCTGGACATAGCCGGTGGTGCAGAAGCACTGGTGCAAGCTAAGTAAGAATGAAATGAAATAATCATCAATTGAATATGTGATGGAGGCAAGTAATGGTTCAAGCAAACGGTAGGGTAGTACAGGTATTAGGTGGTGTGGTGGATGTGGAATTTCCCAGTGAAAGCCTGCCTGAAATCTACGAAGCGGTGGAGGTCCCGCGCGAAAATGATGTTCCGTTGGTATTGGAGGTTGAGAAACACCTCGGAGGGAATTGGGTGCGTTGTGTGGCAATGGATACCACTGATGGATTATCCAGGGGTGTGCCAGCTGTAGCAACAGGATCTCCGATCAAGGTGCCGGTCGGTCCCACCACTTTAGGCAGGGTGTTCAATGTTCTCGGCTTACCAATCGATGAGAAGGGACCAGTCGAGTCCGAAATCTATTATCCAATCCATCGCCCGGCACCAGAATTTGCTGAACAATCTACCCGGGTGGAAGTCTTCGAAACAGGGCTAAAGGTTGTCGATTTGATTGCGCCTTTCACGAAGGGTGGAAAAACGGGCATCTTCGGAGGCGCGGGCGTGGGAAAAACAATCATTATCATGGAATTGATCCGCTCGATCGCCACCGTTCACCAGGGGAATTCCGTGTTTGCCGGAGTAGGTGAACGTACTCGCGAAGGCACACAACTGTACCGTGAAATGCTCGAATCTGGGGTGATGAAGGACACAGTGATGGTATATGGCCAGATGAACGAACCCCCCGGAGTTCGATTGAGGGTGGCTTTGTCGGCTTTATCGATGTCAGAGTACTTTCGCGATCAAGGTCGGGATGTATTGCTCTTCATCGACAACATATTCCGCTTCAGTATGTCCGGTTCAGAAGTCTCTGCACTACTGGGGAGGATGCCTTCTGCAGTGGGATACCAGCCAACTCTGGCGACTGAAATGGGTGAACTGCAGGAGCGAATCACATCCACTCGGCATGGTTCGATCACTTCAATGCAGGCGGTTTATGTACCGGCAGATGATTATTCAGATCCAGCACCGGTGGCGACTTTTACTCACCTGGATGCGACAATTGCTCTCGAGCGCTCGATCGTCGAGAAAGGAATTTACCCCGCAGTAGATCCATTGTCTTCTACCTCGCGCATTCTCGATCCAATGGTCGTTGGAGAGGAACATTACACAACCGCGAGAGACGTGCAGCAGGTTCTTCAGCGTTATAAAGACCTGCAGGATATCATCGCGATCTTGGGAGTCGACGAGCTCAGTGAAGATGATAAGTTGATTGTTTCCAGAGCTCGGAAAATTGAGCGCTTCTTCTCTCAACCGATGTTTGTGGCTCAACAGTTCACTGGCCTGGAAGGCCGCTACGTATCGCTGAAGGAGACGGTACGTGGATTTAGGGAGATCTTGGATGGCGAACATGACGATCTACCTGAACAAGCTTTTATGATGGTTGGAACAATAGAAGAAGCGATTGAAAAATCAGCACAATATTCAGCTTAAGAGGATGTGATGCCAATTCGTTGTGAAGTCGTGTCTCAAGATCGAATGGTTTGGGAAGGGGCTGCAGATATCGTTGTAGTCCCGGGGGTCGCTGGTGAGATGGGCATTTTGCCAAACCATGCACCATTATTATCGACTCTAAAATTTGGCATCCTAAAAGTCCGTTATAAGGGTGAGGAAGAGATCTTCACTGTCGCAGGAGGCGTGATAGAGGTCCAACCAGATCTGATCACTGTTCTAGCTGACAGCGCTGAAAATGTAGAAGAGATCGATGCGACTCGTGCCGAGGCCGCCAGAAAAAGAGCTGAAGATCTACTTAAAGAAGGTCCTCCGGCAGATACCGACTCCTACCTGAAATTAGAAGCCGCTTTAAGGCGCTCAAATCTTCGTTTAGAAGCAGTCCGTCGTTTCCGGGGAGGCAAACGGAGTCGGATGCCTTCATTCGGCGAGACTGAAACCGAATAATCTATGGCAGTTTTCACAAGAGATTTGGGGGTAGATCTTGGCACGATGAATACTCGCATCGCGGCGGGGGAAAGTATTGTATTGGAAGAACCCACTGTAGTTGCAATTGCAGTAGATGAGCAAAAGATAGTATCTGTTGGAGAAGAAGCTCAGAGCATGTACGGACGAGTTCCAGAATCGATTGAAGTCGTACGTCCTATGCAGAATGGTGTAATAGCGGATTACGAGATCACAGAGAAATTGCTAGAATATATGATCCGGAAAGTGAGCAGTTCCAGCAGATTTTTTCGTCCCAAGGTTATGATCACGGTTCCATACGGCGTGACTAGCGTTGAAAGCCGGGCGGTTCACGAGGCGATCCTTCAAGCCGGTACTCGGGAGGCCTTTCTAATCCAGCAACCTCTCGGTGCAGCTCTTGGCATGGATTTGCCAATCGGAACGCCGTCTGGCAATATGGTGCTATGTCTAGGCGCTGGTACCACTCAAGCCGCAGTATTGGCGATGTATGGGGTCGTTGCCGCGGAAACGCTGCGCGCAGGTGGATATAATCTGGATGAAGCGATTGTTTCTCATGTGCGTAAGAAATATGGCTTGATAGTTGGATCAGCAACTGCCGAACAGGTGAAACTCAGTATTGGTGGAGCAGTCCAACAGGAGGAAGAAAGAAGTATAGAAATCCAGGCACAAGATCAGGTAAACGGTTTGCCGCGACCTTTAACCTTGACCAACGATGATGTTCTCGAAGCGATGAGTGAACCCTTGAAGAGCTTTATTGAAACCGCACGCAAGGTATTGGAAAAAACCCCTCCAGAGCTAGTGTCCGATATCATTGACAGGGGAGTGGCTATTTGTGGAGGGGGGGCGTTGTTGCCCGGGATAGACAGATTGATAACCAAGGAACTTGGTGTTCCAGCCTATCTCGTTGATAATCCGCTATCTTGTACTGCTGAGGGTGCTTCAATCGCCCTTGATTCAAACGTATTTCCAAAAATTAAGCGCAATCTACCATTAGTCTGAGACTGGTCTAAAGATGAGTTACTGGTTTCCTGTTTAGCGATTTCCCAATTAACTTGCGATAAATTTCGACTCGAAATCTGGTTGACGGTATCATTAAGTCCCCGGCAAGACCTGCCCAGGGACTTTTTTCAATCTCTCAAAGCTGAGGAGATAGCTTGTTTTGCCTGAAGATTGATTACAGGTAATAGGTCATCCGTTGCAGGTGTATAGCTGGATCAACGTGTTGTACGCGTACATCATCTGGAACCGTTATGTTGATGGGCGCATAGTTTAGAATGGCTTTCACACCTGCAGATACGAGATCATCAGCCACCAATTGAGCTTCAGAACCAGGCGTAGCAATCATCGCGACCTGGATTTTCGCCTGGCGGATTGAGTCTACAAGGATCTGGCTATCCAGAATCGTAAAATTGTCGATTTTGGTGCCGATCTTCGTTGGATCATTATCAAAAATCATTGCGACTCTAAAACCGCGATTGGAAAATCCTTGGTAGCGAGCAACCGCCGAACCGATATCTCCAGCACCAACAACAGCCATGTCCCAAACCCGATCAATTTTTAGGATTAAATTGATTTGTTCTGAGAGGTAGTCAATAGAATATCCCGTTCCTTGTTTGCCAAACTCACCAAATTGGGAAAGATCCTTGCGAATTTGAGCGGCAGAAATACCCAGTCTCTCACCTAACTCCTGGGAAGAAGTCACCCGGCGGCCTTCTTCAAGCATCCGCTGCAGGGCGCGAAGATAGATTGGCAGTCGTCCAATAACAATATCTGGGATGATCTTAGAATCCATATTGCCTCCTTTTCGTAGAACGAGTAAATTTAACCATAAGTTCAGTAATTGTGCAATCCTCCACAAAAAAGTCACAACTTGCGTACAAGTACAGAGAGGTCACAAAATCCCACTCAGAATCCTAGACAGTCAGGCTGGTATAATCGGGCACGATAAGAAAATCTATTCAAAAATATTCGGTGCAATAAGTTCAATGTTCATTGATGAAGCAATAATAAAGGTGATCTCCGGTAAGGGAGGTGATGGAATCGTTCACTTCCGGCGAGAGAAATTCGTGCCGCGTGGTGGTCCTGATGGCGGAGATGGAGGACGCGGGGGAGATGTGATCCTCGAAGTTAAAAAGACTATGAACACATTGTCAGCATTTCAACATCGACGAAGGTATAAAGCAGAAGATGGGAGACCCGGAGGGGGTAACAACAAAACCGGTCGTTCGGGCGATGATCTGATCATCAATGTTCCACCAGGGACATCGGTTTATGATGAAACGAATGGTGATTTAGTCGGCGATTTGGTATCTCCAGGTGATCGATTAGTCATTGCAAAAGGTGGACGTGGAGGTCGCGGAAATTCACGATTTGCCAACTCTCGTAACCAAGCACCACGTATCGCTGAAAAGGGGGAACCTGTCACAGAGCGTGAGTTACGCCTAGAATTACGCTTGATCGCGGATATAGGCATAGTTGGGGTTCCGAATGCTGGTAAGTCGACCCTTCTCGCATCGGTTTCCAATGCCAAACCAAAGATCGCGCCGTATCCTTTCACAACCTTGGAACCGCATCTTGGGGTTGCCATTTTGGATGAAGAGACTTCGTTGGTGTTGGCTGATATCCCAGGGTTAATCGAAGGCGCTCATATAGGGGTTGGTCTGGGTCACTCATTTCTCAGGCATATCCAGCGAACGAGAGTATTGATCCACCTGCTTGATGGATTGTCGGATGATCCGTTATTGGACTATGCTCAAATAAACAGTGAATTGGCATTATTTGACCCGGATTTGGGGAATAAACCACAAATTGTTGCTTTTAATAAGATTGACCTGCCAGATGTGATTGACCGTTGGCCTGAGGTGAAAGAAAGATTAATCGATAAGGGTGCCAATAAATTTATTGAGCCTATAGCGATATCAGCAATTGCGAAGACGAATCTACGTGAGCTGCTTTATAACGCAGCTCGGATATCAGCAGAGACATCTAAACCATTAGAATTAGACCAGCTGCCAGTATATCGAGTGGAAATTGATCCACAAGCGTTCACGATTGAAAAGTATGCTGATGGTTGGCGGGTGAAAGGGGAGGCAATTGAGCGAGCAGCTGCAATGACGTATTGGGAGTATGATCAATCTGTTAGACGATTTCAACGTATCCTCCAGTCGCTTGGCGTTGAAGATGAGTTGCGGGAAGCTGGTGCCAAAGAAGGCGATACTGTCAGCATTGGTAAGTATGAATTGGAATGGTTTGATTAATCAATTCAAAAGAGAAGACAAGATCTACTGTATTTGTTATCACAAAATTTATTCGGGTAAGAATGAAGAGATTAGGGATATTTGGCGGAACGTTTGATCCCCCTCATTTGGCACACTTGATATTAGCAGATGAAGCCAGGTTTCAACTTGATCTCGAAAGTGTGAAGTGGGTTTTAACTCCAAAATCCCCGCTCAAACCTGACAAGCGGATATCATCTTGGGAAATAAGGATAAAACTACTAGAAGCTGCATTATCTACTAATAACGCTTTTGAAGTATCACGCGTAGATATTGATCGCTCCCCCCCGCATTATGCATATGAAACCCTCCAAATTCTCAGAGAAATTTATTCGACATATGATCTGGTTTATATAATTGGGGGAGATTCATTAAGAGACTTTCCTGCTTGGAAAAAACCCGATCAAATACTTTCGGCATGCGATACCATAGGTGTGATGGCCAGACCTGGGGACATGATCGACATGGATGATTTGGATCGAAAAATACCTGGCATACGTTCTAAAGTCAGCTGGATAGATGCACCTCTGATTGAGATTTCAGCTTCGGCTATCCGGGAGAGAATTAAGCTTGGTGAGCCAGTCAAATATTACTTACCAGCGGGTGTTTATGAATTAATCCAGGAATTTGGTCTTTACAAGGATAAATGAATCCAAATATTGAGATGTTTACGACAAATTTATTGGACGAATAGAAGCTAGGGGATTATACGTAAAAATATATCTTGAGCAAAAGCTAAAATGGACTGCTGCTCTTCAGATCTGGGATCTTCATCTCCTTGACCGTAAATAGTAAGAGAAGTCAAAAAAGGTTCAGAATCACTTGCGAATGAATGATTGATTGTGGTTTCGTCGAATTTTTTGAGGGAGGTAATTAACTGATCATATTCAGTTAAAGAAATGATATCAAGCAAATCTACAGTAATAGATTTCATCTCACCTGATTGACACCAACAAGCAAGAGCGGTATCCGGTAGAAAGATAATCAACTTATCGCACAGATTCTTATCGCCACCTTCTCTCGACCAGGTTAAACCAGGTGTGGCTGGATAAGCTTGTTTTCCATCCTTGTCTACATGGTAATCGAACTGCAATTCATTCGCTTCTATTTTGACCCAATATCCTGGGGTTTCCTTTTTGATACATTGGACACCAGGTTGTTCGATACCTAAACAAGTGTCTGGCCAATCAATTTGGCTGCTGCTTACCACTTTAAATTGACCAAAATCTAGGTTAAAAGACTCTAATTGATTGGAGATTGAAACCTGTTCTATAGGATTCCCGATATTAAATTGTGGAATTTCATCACGGGTACTCTGATTATTCGTTTCAATTGATCTTAATTCTTCAATTGGTGACGAGTTTGGGACTATCTGCTCATTTGATAAATTGTTTGAATTTGAAGAGTTAGAACAGCTAACTGAGAGGAAGACAATTAATAAGAGAAAACCAAGCTTCTTCACGAGAAATTAAATCCTTTCATTGAAGAAGGGAAATTAAATTTCGGATAAAAATTTGATTCTGCTGAAATCAGGTGGTTTATCATAAGTATCCCCGCCCTTTGAAATTATTCAGCTAATTCAAGTTCTTACAAACAAAAGTGAAAGGAATCATCTGAACAAATAAACGTGAAATGATTCGGATTGTTACACATCTTTATAGCAACATCTATAGCATATTGGCTGCGATCAAGCAATTAATTTGGCGAAATGAAATATTTCGGATAGGTGACAATGATCGAATCGTGCCTTTGAGGATGCACCATCAAGTTGAGATACCATGACAAGCTTAACTAGATTAGTTTGAGAGATTTTCCGATCTGGTTGGTAAGCTTGTCTTTATTTCTCTAAACTCTAACCGCTGGAGTTTATTTGATTTATTACACTCGTTAGTGGGAAAAAAGAGACGATTTAATAACGACGACCCCCTCGGTCACCGCTGTCATCCCGTGGACGTGCCATATCGACTCTAAGTGTTCGTCCATCCAATTCCTTTCCATTGAGGCCTTCAATTGCTGCTTGGCCTTCTTCATCTGAAGGCATTTCAACAAATCCAAAGCCACGGGATTGTCCGGTATATTTATCCTTGATGATTGTTACTGAACTCACCTGACCGTATTCTTCAAATGCCACTTGGAGATCAGATTCAGTTGTACTCCAATTTAAATTGCCAACATATATGTTCATTTTACATTCTCCTGAAGCAATAAATCTGGGATAAGGTGCCTCAGTGGCTATGACTCCCATTATGTACATGACCGTGAGTCAATTCCTCCTTGGTTGCGTCTCTGAGATCGGCAATTTTTACCTGGAAATATAGCGTTTCTCCCGCAAGAGGATGGTTAAAATCGAGCCATACAGTATTTGCATCTATGTCCTTCACGTATGCCCGAATAGATTCTCCGCTTTCGTTGTCTTTCATCATTACCGGTTCGCCAGCTTCTAAACTTAGATCAGCTGGGAATGAATCGCGCGGATAATCAACAATTTCTTCCGGATCTCGTACACCGTAAGCCATATCAGGAGAAACAATCACATCCTTCTCATCACCGACTCCCATTCCATAAAGCTCATTTTCGAGTCCGGGGATGATGTTTTTGTTCCCGTGTAAATACATCAATGGTGTTTCTTTTTCTGACCGAGCTATCTCACGATTATCTTCTAATCGGAGCACGTAATCCAAGCTGACGACAACATTATCAGCGACCAATAAATTTCCATCTGTCATAATTCACCTCTAATCAATATTTGGCCAAGCGTTTTTACCTGAACTAAATTTTATTACTTGCCTCAATTATCATCCGCTCAAAAGGGATACAAAAATGACCGGCAGATTACTTAAGCCTGGCCGGTCATTTAGCGGCTCCGAAACAGAACTTAGTAAAGATAAATCTGATTATACTCTGGATTGACGTTCCATGTAAGACTTAAATTAATAACTACCAATGTAGTTGATAATTCATAATATCGGTAATTTTGAAGCTCTGTGATGAAAGATTATCGACACTTATATCTCTGATTTCTGATATTTTAACGCTTGATGTTCTTCCTAGCGGGCATTGAATAAAGTTCCAGAATACGATTACTTTTGAGAACGAAAAGCTGGAAATAGAAAAAATAACAAGATTGCAGATGTTAACAGGATTATTGAGTTAATTTGGACAGTTAACGGTGCTCCAATTCGGTCGGCAATAGCGCCATTAACGAGAGAGCCGATTGGCATCAATCCAAAGAAAGTTAATGTGAAAATACCCATCACTCGACCGCGCAGCTCGTTGTTCACTTTTAATTGAATTAGGGTATTGCTTAGGCTAATGATCACCATAAAACCCCATCCTGCGCCAATCAAGGCGATCAACGAGGCCGGAAGAATTTGAGTGAATGAGAATAATAACAAGAAGAGAGGCATTACAAATGTTCCAATGGTGAATAGTTTTCCTTTTGAATACGTTTGTCCAATTGAGGCGATGAGCAGGGCTCCAGAAAGTGCTCCGATTCCTCGGGCGGTATGAAGGTAACCATTTGTTGTGGCATCTCCTCCTAGTACATCAACTGCCCAAACTGGTAGCAGGGTGACAAATCCAAGTCCAGCGAGGCTGATAACAGCTAAATTTATAATAATGATTCGGATTGTGGGTTCTTTGGCAGCAAAGCTGAGACCTTCTTTTATCTCTACAAAAATTGATAAAGCTTGAACAGCAGGTTGAAATGGAGCTAATTTCATCATTAATAATGCAATAATTACTGCAATGAAGGTGATTCCATTAATTGTGAAACACCATGCAGGCCCGAAGACAGCATAGGTTATTCCAGCAATTGCAGGACCTACAACCGTGGCAGCATTAAACATTGATGAATTAAGTGCAATGGCGTTGGTCAGATCCTGCTGGTCGATAAGTTCGGTGACAAAAGCCTGTCGGGCTGGAGCATCGAATGCATTTGCACAACCTAATAAGAACGCTAAGACAATTATTTGCCATGATTGGACGACACGGGCAAAAGTTAACCCAGCGAGAATGAAAGCCAAGATCATCATTGCTGATTGTGTGATCAAGAGCAAGGTCCGTCGCGGTACTCGATCTGCGATTGCACCTCCATACAACATGAAGAACCAAGATGGAATACCGTAGGCAAAACCCACATATCCGAGATAGATGGGAGACTTGGTCAAGTCATAGATCAGATAGCCTTGAGCGGTTCTTTGCATCCAGGTGCCGAATAAGGATACCGTTTGACCTATGAACCACAATCGATAATTTGGATACTTTAGAGCGGTGAAAGTTTGCTCGATATACGAAAAGATCCTGGAAGGGTTATGAATTCCACCAGCAATCCTTTGTTGTATTCGTTGGGGTAATGATGATTTCAAAGGTTTAGATTAAGTGCAAGATTGTGGAACTCAGCACATTATAAGCCATGTCTTAGCCAAGTAAATATATCGATTGAGTTCGTAGATTGAAAAAACTATGGGGAAGTCTTTTTTCGACTGGGAATAAAACTGTCCCGGCTAACATTAAAAAAAGAATCTGTGTATCAATACAGATATTCAATTTAACGTTTGAGGCTATTCGGAGATTTGGATTAGTGAGCTTAATCCTGTTGTTCACCCGGTTCAAAAAATGAAATGGAATCGATCACCGCATCGAAGGCTTGCCTTCCCTTAGGTTCCCACCCTCTTCCGTCATCTCCATTTGCAGAAATTGCAAAGGCGTAAAAGAGTTGTTCTTCGTTTGGAGACACAATGGTGATCCTACCTTCAATGGGTGTTTCGCTCCATTCTCCATTGACATCAACTGCTAAGCCGACAGACCCGCCAATTGTATAAGGATATGGTTCTCCAGTATCAAATTCCTGGAAAGTTTCAGAAATTACCTCAATGAAGCGGTTAAGTACTTTATCAAGATCAGGAATACGTCTAATAGGGCTTCCAATAAGTGACAAGATAATATCTTCATCCTCGCTGGTCAAAGTCACCTGACCAGGTTGATAACGTTCTTCGTAACCTATTAGCGGTTGGAACGAAAAACCTGCTTCTTGAACAGGTATTGCAGCACCTAAACGGAGCGGAGACCGCGAAGTGGCTATAGGTACAGAGACCTGGGGCGGTATGAGAGTTCTAGTTGGTGTTAGCTCAGGAGCAGCTGTATTAGTTGGTGTTGGCTCAGGAGCAGCTGTATTGGTTGGTGTGCTCGTAGGAGTTGGTATAGAAGTTGTTTGTGGTTTTACTGTTTTGGTGGGCGTGGGGGTCATTGTTGGAAACTTTTGAACTGCCCCAACACAGGAACTGAGGACAATTCCTGATAGTATTAAATATATGATATGAATTTGTGCATATGAGTTGAATTTCCTCATATCAATTTCTACCTTTAGGCAAAGTTATTACTCAATTACAAGGATAATGGAGATCGCGATGAAAGACAAGACCCAGGGAAAAAGATTAAGATATTTATTATTTTCTTATCACATTCAGGCGCGCTATCCATCATCCACCCTTGATTGGATTTTATTGAAATATCTACGACTTACTCGCGAATCCTAATTATAAAGCTGAAATCTCACCTATTTCTTGAACATCGATAGGAATTCCATCAATCGAGACAGGGATCTGATCTTCGGGAGATAATGTGCTTTGAGGTACCTTGCTTGAAACCATGACAACTAAAGCCAGAGTGTCTGTAGATTGACCGTTTTTTTGACGGAATCCAATTGCAACTCCAACAACATTAGCTTTTGACAGGAGATCATCTTCATGGATGTCTTTCACAGCTAATATTCGTTCAGTCTCGGCCTTCAAGTCCAAATCGCCCTCGTTAGATGTCATAACACAATCTCAAGGCAATCAAGTACCTCATTTATGGGGTTAAATATAGTAGATTGATCTGAGCCAGCAAAAAGGAGACCAACTGCTTTCAAAGAATCTCCCGCTACACACAATGAGCCTGAATCCCCACCTTGCGACATTGCGCCTCCGACAAGTTGATTTTCAAAACGGGCAGATCTCCCGCTGCCATAATTTACATTAACTGTAGCGTTTATCAGGTTTATCTGTCCGGTTGTAAAACCGGTCGTTCTGCCTGATTTACGGACCGACATGCCAATGGAAGCATCTAAAGTTCCCTGTACAACTCCAACCTCGAGAATTTCATCCAGAATATCCTCGTCTCTTAATGGCTTCGCAACAGCTGCATCAACCAAGTTGGTGGCTTGAGGATTCGCTTGATAAGAATCTACTCGATGTTTTGAACCTAACAAATTAGCGATCGCATTCCCAACACTTACATAGGAATTTGCTAAGTTACAAATCCCAGGTTCGGTGGTGAATTCTATTGGACAAAAACGCTCCAAAGTGGCAATTCTATCGTTGGATACAGAGCCTCCATCGATTGGACCCGGCTGCAAGATATCATCACCAGGAGATGCATCGTTGCTGTTAGCAAGGACATGATTGTTTGAGAGAATTAATCGCTCATTTGTATTCTTATCGCGCACAATGGTTCCTAAAGTCCCAGCGGTGATCTTATAATGACCGATACTCACTCCACCAGGTGCAGGTCGCCATTTATCAGTTCTGGCTTGTAAGGCGCGAATTTCACCTACTTCGATAACATCCACGTTGACTCCCTGGACACTATGCGGAAGGACTGCCTCAGGTGCTAGCGCAGGTAAGGGCAATTTTCTACTCACCAGGACAACAATAGCGTATTCACCAGTCGGGTCACCCTGTTTGAGCTGGTATCCAACTCCTACGCCAACGACATTTGGCATATCCAGCAGTGTTTGTTTTGTATCTTCTTTGACTTCGGCGATTTTTTGTTCTGGGAGCATAGTTATTCTCCTTTACAGGAATTTCAAATAACGAGTCAGTAACAAAGGCATGCATTCAAAATTATAATTTGAATTGATTTTATCATTTATGGGTAATCACAAAAAGTATTATGACTATTAATAATGGTTGATAAGAGTTGGCTTAGAGCATAGAAAATAATCTGATTTTCGTTGAATCATTGAAAATGGTTAAAACATCAAATTGAATTATGGATTCTTTGCATCAGGGAATTTTACAAATAGGTGTGTGAATGAGAGAGGGTTGCCCCTTTGTCTGGAAAATATGTGAGAGATAGGAAATCGTCTTCACTTGATTCTTTGTTATTGAATAATAAGCCTATCGGCCGGCTGGGACGGTGTCTTAGAAGATGGCGAAGAGCTGAGTTAT
>JBFFIU010000023.1:0-20668 GCA_041556275.1 Anaerolineales bacterium
TCCATATCCTTGAAATGAACAATACTTGGTGATCGCCGCCGTCAGCGTCGTCTTGCCATGATCGATGTGTCCCATCGTGCCCACATTCATGTGCGGCTTTGTCCGTTCAAATTTCTGCTTGGCCATCTATAATCTTCTCCTGCGGATAAATAATAACTGATTGATTTAAGCTATGACTAATTTCGCTACACTCTCAGAAACCTGAGCGTAATGATCGAATTCCATCGTGAATACGCCTCTGCCCTGAGTCCCTGATCTCAAGTCAGTCGCATATCCAAACATTTCGGCCAGAGGAACCATAACCTTTACTGCTTGAGTATTGCCAGGTCGCATTTCTGTGCCAATAATCTCTCCACGGCGAGCATTTAATTGACCGATAGTTTCTCCTAGATATTCTTCTGGGATCACTACTTCTACTCTCATAATCGGTTCTAGAAGTACAGGCCTCGCTTTTTGTATGCCATCTTTGAAAGCAATAGAGGCCGCCATTTTAAATGCCATCTCACTTGAGTCGACTTCATGAAATGAACCATCATATAAGCGAACTTTCACATCTACTACTGGATAGCCAGCCAAAACTCCAGCTTCAGCTGACTCACGAACTCCTTTTTCAATTGCATTGAAATATTCTCTCGGAATAACACCCCCATAAATTTGGTTATCGAATTGGATACCTGATCCGAGCTCTCCAGGTTCAATTTCAAACACAACATGTCCATATTGACCGCGGCCACCAGTCTGCTTTACATAACGACATTCCACTCTCTCGACAGGCCGGGTGATCGATTCGCGATAAGCAACCTGGGGTCGACCGACTCTCGCCTGCACCCGAAACTCCCTGAGCATACGATCTACCAAAACCTCGAGGTGCAACTCTCCCATGCCGGAAATTATCGTCTGGGCAGTATCCTGGTCCGTGCGGACATGAAAAGTTGGATCCTCTTCAGCCAGTTTTTGCAATGCAACAGACATCTTGTCCTGATCGGCGATGGTTTTTGGTTCGATAGCTACGGAGATTACGGGTTCTGGGAAGGAAATCGCCTCCAACAAAATCGGATTCGAGCTGACACAAAGTGTATCCCCGGTGAAAGAGTTTTTAAGCCCGAGGGTTGCACCGATGTCTCCCGCTAAAACCTGATCGACATCCTCGCGACGGTCAGCATACATTCGCAAAAGACGTCCAATACGCTCTTTTTTCCCTTTGGTTGAGTTGAATACCATCGTGCCTTGGGAAATCTTCCCGGAATAAACGCGCACATACGCCAAACGCCCAACATATGGATCAGTTACAATCTTGAATACCAACGCACTCAACGGTGCATCGTCTTCTGGTGTTCGTTCTTCTTCCTTATTTTTTCCTGGGATGAATCCCTTCACCGGAGGGACATCAATAGGCGAAGGCAGATAATCGATTGTCGCATTAAGTAAGGGTTGAACGCCTTTATTGCGAAGTGAGCTACCACAATATACGGGTGCAGCTTTATTGGCTATGACCGCTTTGCGTAATGCAGACTTAAGCTGCTCAACCGAAATCTCTTCGCCTTCAAGATACATCAAAGTCAAATCATCATCGGTTTCTGCGATCTGCTCCACCATTTTGTCGCGCATCTCAGAAATGATTGCTTTTAACTCCGGTGGAACCTCGCTTTCCCTGGGTTCCTGACCTAAGTCATCCTCCCAAATAATCGCTTTTTCGGTAAACAGGTCCACAACACCTCTAAAATCCACTTCCGAACCAATAGGGACTTGCACAGCGATCGGATTTGCACCCAGTCTTTCCCTCACCATATCAATGGTTCTTTCATATGAAGCGCCAACCCGATCCATTTTGTTTACAAAGCAAATACGTGGGACATGGTATCGATCGGCTTGGCGCCAAACAGTTTCGCTTTGGGGTTCTACTCCTTGAACGGCATCAAAAATTACAATACCACCATCTAAAACCCGCAATGAGCGTTGAACTTCAGCGGTGAAGTCGATATGACCTGGAGTATCAATGATATTGATCTGGTAATCCTTCCAGACTGCAGAAACCGCAGCTGAAACAATCGTGATACCCCTTTCGCGCTCCTGCTCCATCCAATCAGTGACGGTGGTACCATCATCCACAGAGCCAATACGATGGGTCTTTCCGGTATAGAACAAGATACGCTCGGTAGTTGTCGTTTTACCAGCGTCAATATGGGCAATGATGCCGATATTTCTATACCGTTCAATTGGATGTTGGCGAGTCATGCTTTCAATAATCCTCTCAAATCCGGTAGTGGGAGAAAGCGCGATTTGCTTCCGCCATTTTGTGAGTCTCATCCCTCTTGCGAATTGCGGATCCAGAGTTATTGGATGCATCAATTAATTCACCAGCCAGCTTTTCCGCAAAAGATCTGCCGGGACGTGCAGTAGCGGATGCTAAAATCCAACGAGTTGCCAGGGCAAACTGTCGATCAGGTGCTACTTCCATGGGCACCTGATAAGTTGCTCCGCCAACTCGACGAGGTTTTACCTCCATTACAGGGGAAACATTTTTCATTGCCTGAAGGAAAACCTCTAAAGGCTCCTTCTTGGTCTGGCTTTCAATCAGATCAAAAGTGTCATATACCACTCGCGTGGCTGTGCTCTTCTTACCGCGTTTCATCACTCGATTAATGAACGACTGTACCTTGACATTGTTATAGCGAACGTCAGGCGGAATCACTCTTTTCTGTGGTCGGTATCGTCTTGGCATTCGAATTCTCCAATTCAGAATTCTAAAATCTTATAACGGGTCAACAAAACTTCTGCAAATACTTTTTGTGTCACTCTCTTGGGCGCTTCGATCCGTACTTAGAGCGACTTTGCCGTCGATCATCTACACCAACAGAATCAAGAGTTCCACGCACAATGTGGTAGCGAACGCCAGGGAGATCTTTCACACGGCCACCCCGCACAAGCACGACCGAGTGCTCCTGAAGCGTGTGTCCTTCTCCGGGAATATACGCAGTAACCTCTATTCCATTCGTCAAGCGGACACGGGCGATCTTACGTAGCGCTGAGTTCGGCTTTTTAGGTGTCATCGTGCGGACGATCGTGCACA
This sequence comes from Anaerolineales bacterium, assembly GCA_041556275.1. Lineage (GTDB taxonomy): Bacteria > Chloroflexota > Anaerolineae > Anaerolineales > UBA4823 > PFL25. The sequence continues at coordinate 3,071 of JBFFIU010000023.1, forward strand.
CTCCACGTTTTTGTGGAGAACCCTTGGGTTGTCGAATACGACGTTGCTTATTCACATTCATCGTATAAAGCAATGCCGGTGCCTTACTCTTGATCTTCTTTGATTTTCGTCCCTTTCGAACGAGCTGATTAATTGTTGGCAAATTCGCCTCCGGTTCTCACAATTGCTTCACTTTCTTGACCAATTTACCTCGTGAAATGAGGATTTTATTACTTCTCATTAATCGAGGCCATCGGTTGTAAGCGATGGCCTCGCAATTCTTTCCGATAACAATATAGGCAGGCCTCAACCTACCATTATGGAAATGGACAACGACCCTAGATTTTACCACGCACACTTAAGAGCGTCAAGCCTATCGGGATGTGCATTGTCATACTAAAGATTCTCTCCTAATCCCAAAAGACCTGTGCCTACCCTCGGTGGTCGAGACCGCTCCTCATCTTTGCCAAAACGGATAATCTCGCCAGTATCAGTTACAGCCTCGACTGCCAATCCAAGACTCTGCAATTCTTTAACTAAGACCCGAAATGAAGCAGGGATGCTGGGTTCTTCGATCGGTTCACCTTTTACGATCGCTTCATAAGTCTTCACGCGACCTTGAACATCATCTGACTTCACGGTCAACATCTCCTGCAATGTGTACGCTGCGCCGTAGGCTTCAAGCGCCCATACCTCCATTTCTCCAAAACGCTGCCCACCAAATTGTGCCTTTCCACCAAGGGGTTGTTGCGAAACTAGACTGTATGGTCCAGTTGATCTTGCATGAACTTTATCTTCCACCAGGTGATGCAATTTCATGATCGACATGATTCCAATTGTTACCGGCTGATCGTAAGGCAAACCGGTTTTTCCATCTCGCACTCGCTGTTTTCCTAATACCGGAATCGGACGACCAGTTTCTAACATTATTTCCCTTGCTTTATCCCACAACTTTGCGTCTGAAGTTCTTCCAACTTTCTTTCCCAGATGTAACATCCAGAGACGCAGACAGGCATTCACCGCTCGCTCATCTTGTGCTGGGCGTTCACTTTCTGAGATTTCCATATCCTCGAAATCTAAGATCTCATCGGCACTCATATCATGATCGCGAAGCCATTCTTGTAACACGGACCTACGAGCATACTGACGGTCTGATACCAACCGATATACATCATAGTCTCGCTCACCTAACCAGGCTTCCAAATATAAATTACGAACTTCATCGTCATCTCGAATTGTCTCTGGATCGTATTCATATTGGTTCAACCACTCCCAGGCTTGCTGACCAATTTCCTGCCAAGCTTTTTCTATCAGCCAAGCACGCGCCAATTCAGCTTCAATCTCCGATTCTTTTGCGCCATCAAATACTGGAGAGATTGCCCGGAATCCTAATTGATTTGCTGCCCAACCAAGGTGCGTTTCCAAAACCTGCCCCAGATTCATACGCCCGGGGATACCTGTAGGATTGAGAATTATGTCAATCGGTGTCCCATCCTCGAGGAACGGCATATCTTCAGCCGGGACGACTTGAGACACAACCCCTTTATTTCCATGACGTCCAGCCATCTTGTCCCCAGCTGTAATTTTTCTTCGTTGAGCAACTGAAACTCGCACCATCATATCGACACCAGCAGAGAGGTCCGCATTATCCTCACGGGTGAAGACCTTCACATCGACAACTTTGCCACGTTCACCATGAGGCATCCGCAAAGAGGTGTCCTTTACATCACGTGATTTCTCACCAAATATTGCCCTTAATAACCTCTCCTCTGGAGAAAGTTCTCGTTCACCTTTGGGAGAAATCTTCCCTACTAAAATATCATTGGGACCAACTTCAGCGCCGATGCGAATAATCCCTTGCTCATCCAGATCCTTTATCGCATCTTCACCCACATTGGGGATGTCTCGAGTTATCTCCTCTGGTCCAAGCCTCGTATCTCTAGACTCAACCTCATACTTTTCAATATGAACCGATGTGAATAAATCCTCCTGCACAAGTCCTTCGGAGATAACAATCGCATCCTCGAAATTAGCCCCTTCCCAAGAAAGGAATGCAATGACCACATTTTGACCTAAAGCCAGCTCACCTGCTTCAGTGGAGGATGAGTCAGCGATTACAGCACCTTTTTCTATGCGTTGTCCTTTCACTACAGCGGGACGTTGATCAATGCATGTACTTTGATTCGATCTTTGATACTTCCTTAGATTATAGACATGATCACCATCACCGTTGTGAACTACAACGTGTTCTCCGGTGACAGAAACAACTTCGCCTTCCTCTTCCGCGACTATCACCTGACCAGAATCACGCGCAGCATGGAATTCCATCCCAGTAGATACCTGAGGAATGTCCGGTTTTATGAGCGGTACTGCCTGAGCCTGCATGTTCGATCCCATTAGGGCTCGGTTGGCATCATCATGCTCAAGAAATGGAATAAGCGCTGCACTTATACCCACCGTCTGATGTGGTGCAACATCCATGTAATCAATATTTTCTGGGTCAGCAAAATCGAATCCAGAATGCAAGCGACTTGAGACACTGGTGCGAACGAATTCGTTATCCTCCGTTAGAGGTGTATTCGCCTGTGCAATGACGTACTTATCTTCAGTGTCTGCGGAAAGGTATTCCATTTCATCTGAAACGTACGGCACGATCAGTATTTCGGACTTTCCAGAAGAGGGCAGCGACCTGGCCATCTTTTTTGTGATCAGATCACCTTTCTTACCAATAACTTCATTGGTTTTTTGGTGAATCACTTCTTCCCTGAGCGTTCTTCCCTCCAACATTGGATCTCGTGAAGGCAGGGATTTGTAAACCTTCCTATAAGGAGTTTCAATGAAACCATATGCATTTACGCGCGCAAATGATGCCAAACGGCCAATCAATCCAATGTTAGGTCCTTCTGGTGTTTCAATGGGACAAATTCGGCCGTAATGCGAGTGATGCACATCGCGTACATCAAATCCAGCTCTTTCCCGACGAAGACCTCCAGGACCTAGTGCAGAAAGCGTGCGCTTGTGACGCAATTCTGCCAACGGGTTAGTTTGATCCATAAATTGCGAAAGCTGACTCGATCCAAAGAACTCACGCAAGGCAGCTACGACGGGTCGAATATTAATCAGGGTTATAGGGGAAAGCTGATCTTGATCGCGGATTGACATTCTCTCCTTGATCACCCGTTCCATCCTGCGCAGTCCAATACGCAGCTTGTTCTGGATCAATTCCCCAACAGTTTTTGCACGACGGTTTCCTAGGTGGTCTATATCATCTGCTGATTGGATGCCATTATTAATGGCGATCATCCTGCGTACCAAGAAGACAATATCCCATTTGGTGATCATTCGGCGTGTAATATCAACATGCTCGCCGAGCTCGAGCTTTTGGTTTAATTTATAGCGTCCAACTCTTTCCAAATCGTAATGACGCTGATCAAATAGTTGCTCTTCAAGGAACTCACGGGCATTTTCCAGCGTGGCCGGATCTCCTGGACGCATGCGCCGGAAGAATTCAAGCAATGCCGCCTCGGCAATGGAATGACCCTGGCTCAAATCCCACTCTGGTTCCTGCGCCAATGTAGAAGCGATGAACATACGATCAGGATTGTTATCGACATCGCTGAATACTTCCAGCAGTTCTTCATCGGTACCCTCGCGCAATGCATTATCAGTCAATTGGTCATCAACTGCTGCCAAAGCACGCAAGAATATGGTTACTGGAATTGTCCTCTTTCGATTGAATCTAAGGGTTAAATAATCGGTTTTTCGAGTTTCGAATTCCATCCAAGCTCCCCTATCAGGGATCAACTTGGCTACTGCTAAAGGACGACCTGTTGAGCGATCAATGGGCGCTTCAAAGTAAACACCAGGAGAACGGATCAATTGCGAGACAACTACACGCTCAGTACCATTAATAATGAAGGTGCCCTTCTCCGTCATTTCAGGAAAATCTCCGAGAAAGATATCCTGTTTGATCGGCTCCGGAACATCCGGTCCCGCGAGAAGAACAGAGACATACAGCGGAGAGGCATAAGTTAAGTCTCTCTCAACACAATCCTCGATTGCGTGTTTTGGATCCTCAAACCAATACTTCAATCCCCACTGTTCAGATTCGGGAGTTCGGCTCGGAAAATATAATTTCATCCCTTTGTTGTAGGATTCTATGGGTGAAATCTCGTGAAATAGATCTGTAAGTCCTTCTTCCTTCAATCGCTCAAAAGATTCGATCTGGACCTCGATCAAATCAGGCAACTGAAGAGAAACATCAATGCGGGCATAACTTTTACTTGGAACATTAGATGCCATATAGTGCTCCTGAAATACTTTCTGTTTCCTTATCTAACACGCGTAACGCGTATAACGCGATGGTAAACAACCATCCGTTTTACGCAACAGGCAATGGTTTCTTGTTTAAAATGGTTCGACCAATACTACCGTTTCAATGAATAAGTCGGATAGACAAGTCAATATTATAGCAGAAAACGACCCCTTAGGTCAAGCTTTTTTAATGTAAATTATTTATAATATTTTTGCATGTCCATAATAGAAGATTCTCCTTTGTGAAAAATGATAACATCCCCAAACTGTGGAGAGAAACGCAAATCTCGCATAAGAAGTGGAAATGAGCGATCTACTAACCACCAGTCAAAATGATCTGACTCCGGTTGTAATGTTAGATTCAACCCTTTTCTGAGTAATTATCGGCTTCAATCCCAACCTGGTGATAGAATACACTCATGGATCAATTTCCCGATGACTTTAAATCTGGATTTGTTGCTGTAATGGGTCGCCCAAATGTAGGAAAATCAACCCTAATTAACAGATTACTTGGCACCAAAATCGCAGCGACATCACCGTGGCCTCAGACCACTCGAAAGACTCAAATGGGTATCCTGACTCTTGATAACGCCCAAATCGTATTTGTCGATACGCCAGGAGTTCATAATCCTATTCACAAGCTCGGTGAAAGAATGAACGAAGAAGCACTGATGGTTCTTGAGGAGAGTGACATAATCCTATTCGTAGTGGATATCAGCGAGCCACCAAGCGATGAGGATCGCTTATTAGCCAGTTCATTGGGCAAAGTTAAGCGCGGAATTCCACAAATTTTGGCCCTAAATAAAGTAGATTTGGTACCCAAGAAATCTATCCAGGCCAATCAAGAACAATTCCAGTTTTTGCTCTCTCGAGCGGAATCTATCACGATCTCATCTACAGAAGGGGAGAATCTCGATGAATTAATTTCGATAATAATCTCCCTACTACCGGATGGACCACCTTTTTTCCCCGAGGATCAATTAACCGATTTGTATGAACGGGAGATCTCTGCCGATCTAATAAGAGAGGCTATTTTATTTAATCTCAGGGCGGAAGTACCTCATAGCATCGCAGTACGTATTGATGAATATAAAGATCGGGACAATAACTATACATATATCGCGGCGACTTTATTTGTTGAGCGTGATTCTCAGAAAGGGATTGTTATTGGACAGGGCGGGGAAACGCTCAAGAAGATTGGGATTGCCGCCCGACAGAAGATCGAAGAGCTGATTGGAAGAAAAGTCTACCTTCAACTGCGGGTAAAAGTACGCAAGAATTGGCGTAATGATCCAGCAGCATTAAGGTTATTTGGTTTTAAATCCTAAGCCCAATCGTCCATAAAGAGCTGGCACAGAATTTCGATAATCAAACATGTCTCTTCTTCTTATTGGAATAGCTTTCATCATCGCTGTTATCGACTGGGTAGCCGTCTCCTTCCAATGGAAAAAAATTGAATATATAGCAAAGCCAGGAGTTATCCTAGCTCTGATTGCCTGGTTAATTATCAATGATGGATTTGAAGGTCAACTGTTATTCTTTATTATCGGACTGATTTTTTCCTTGGCAGGTGACATCGCTCTCATGCTGCCAAAGGGCAGCTTCATTGCTGGCTTAATATTATTCCTTGTAGCTCATATCTTCTATATCATAGGCTTCAATGTCACAATACCCCAATTTTCATTCGCTGGATTCGTCATACTAGTTTTGATCTCCATAAACGCCATCGAATTTTCGCGGCGAATAATCATGGGTTGTGCAGCCCAAGGCCGAGATAACCTACAGATTCCAGTGGTAATCTACACCATTGTCATATCATTGATGGTTTACTCAGCATTACTCACACTGATCAGGCCAAATTCAGAATGGATTCCCCTTGCTTCATTATTAGTGAGCTTCGGTGCTATTCTCTTTTTTATATCAGACGCTTTACTTTCATGGAATAAATTTGTCACCCCTATCAAGAACGGAAATTTATTCGTGATCGTCACATATCACATTGCTCAAATCACGATCATACTCGGGGCAGGAATAAACTTCTTCACTTAACGAAGAAGATTTGCGAAAGCCGTAAAAAGTTTACACCCAATTTAATCCCCCACCAAATCTCAGCATCTTTTTTCAAAAGAAAAACTGTGAGAGTTTGATGGGGGATGCTTTTTCGTATCTTCCCAAATATGATTTTGTTGAATATATATTTCTAATTATCGGTTCAGCTGTCTTCTGGTGTTTCAGTTGATTCGGATAACGAATCGGAATCTCCTTCTGCACCTTCATCTATAGCCGGAGTCTCTGACACTGCTGATGGATCCGGTATATACTGCCCTTCGCTAACCACAACCGTGGCCGGTTCCGATGGGTAGGGATGGGAACCATATCGGGTCAGTAATACTGCCCCTAATCCAAATAGACCCACCAATACAACTATCAACCAACCGATACATGGTAAAACCAGGTCTAAGCCATCAACAACCAAAGCTAAACCAAATGTACCAATCCCTGCTGATAAGGGAAGTGGCCAATCCTGGTTGAAGACTTTGGCCAACCTCACCCCTAATTCGAGGCCGATCGCGATTCTACCAAAATACCATGCAACGGCTAATGCTAATGCACCGAGCAAACTTAATGGTGACAAAATGCAAGTTATGGCGAGCAAAATCAGGATTATCGGTGCGACAATTATAGTCAGCAATCCTACCCCACCTGAAATGATCGTTTGATCTGCTACAGTTTTTGAAACTCTGGTAGTAGGATTCGGGAGAATTAGCGCTACCAACGCAGCCACGGCTCCCCACAACAAAGTGCGGAAGATGAACCAAAAAATTCGCCAGATCGAGAACGATCCTGCAAACAACGTCGGTTCGAAAAAAGTCCAGCTGGGGATATCAATCGCTTCTGGGATCAGCGTCAAGGCGGGAATATCGAAACCTGAGATCACCTGGCCATACACTGTGGCTCCTGGTTCACGGTTGAGCGCTGCACCGACAGAAATCAGATCTCCCTCAACAACAGCGTTTTCATCCAGGTTAACCACTCCCCCAATGCCCGCAACATTCCCCTCAACGACTCCATCAACTGTAACAGCGCCACCGAGTACAACGACATCTCCCTCCACTCGGGAGTCGGTTTCCGTCCTAGCTATTCCTCCAAACACGATCAAGCTACCATCCAGCGATTCGCCACGATTGAGAGTGAAAGAACCACCAGCTACAACTTGATCATCCCCCAGGCTTTTAGCAAAGGCTGTACCTGGAAATGCCAGAATGAGCAGTAAAACCAACGGTAAAAGGTATTTAAACTTCTTGTTCATAAAGCTACCCTCCTTGGGAAGATATATTTCCTAATTGAATATGTGGTCAATATGATTGAAAGACCAAGAGCAACAAAGACAATAAACCAAATCACAAGGGGAATACTTGTAAGTATCACTTCAAGAACCGGTATGAATGCAACTTGTAAAGTACTCATCAATGCGAGCAGACCAGCAAAAAAAGTTATTCCAGATACAAATACTTGGAATGGAGTTTGAACCGTAGCGAAGAAAACGATCACCATAACTAATAAAACCAGTAATGCGGCCCCAATCGTTGTTGAAACAAACCACCAAGAGATCAAATTCTGTCTACGTAATTTCTGTTCAATCTCTAAATTTTCGAGACGAATCTGCCAACGATCAGCGAACCCGGGAGTCGGTTCTGCAATGGGAGCTTCACTGAAGAGATTTCCTACCTCCTGCCATGCAAAGAACAAATCTCTACAAGACTGGCAAGTCTCGACATGCTCGTGCAACATTTTCTCATCTTCCGGCATCAACGGCTCTGCCGAAAGCAACCAAGATTCATACAGCTGGTGACCCATAAGTTTGCCTTTCTAAACCAAAGACTGATCCTTTTCTTTCACTCCAGGTTTTAGCTAATCGTGCGCGCGCTCTATGTAAACGACTTTTTACCGCACTAAGCGAAAGTCCGAGAGAATTTGATATCTCTTCGTATGAGAACTCATACCAATAAAACATAATTATTGCTGCTCGATCGGTATCACTAAGAACATTTAAAAGTGATCGAATTCTTTGTTGGTCCTCTCGCATCGACAGCACTGATTCAGGATTTGGTCCCGGATCTCGAATTTCTAAATACGGTTGATCCTCCATGCTGGTTACTTGTATTTTTTTTCGACGTAACTGATCAATGCAGTAATGAGCAGCAATCGATAATATCCAGGTCGAAAAGGAGCGAGTTCGATCGTAGGATTTTATGGCTTTATATGCTCGAATAAACGTTTCTTGGGCAGCATCCTCCGCTTCATAAGGGTCTCCCAACATGCGAAAGCAGAAGTTGTATACAGCAGATTGATGAACTTCAACAACTTTGGCAAATGCCTCCGAATCTCCTTCCTGGGCAAGAATAAGCCAAGCTGATTCCAATTCCGGCACCGTATTGCTCCTCAAAACCCGACAAAACTCTGAGTCTCAACTCAGGGAAAAATCATCAATTATTCCTAATGCTTTGTTTAAGTATACGTTGATTCAAAATAAAAGTTGCACAAATAACTCGCACATTAAATTCAAACTGAGATGAACTGCGATCATCCACCTATAATCGATGAAGAACCTATCAAAATCGGAAATTAATACGAAAAAATCCCGCCAAGATCTTCAACTTGGCGGGATTAAACAACGATCAACTTATTTCAATCAGCTGCTACAGATGGTGGAGCAGTACCAACACTTTCTTCCGTTACTACTTCTGCTAAAACAGCCTGTTCTTCAGTATCCTCTTCCTCTAGCAGCTCTTCCTCTAGCAGCTCTTCTTCCAACTCCTCTTCAGCAAATCGACCAGGGACAAATCCTGTACCAGCGGGGATTAATTTACCAATGATCACATTCTCCTTAAGACCATAGAGGTGATCTTCGGTGGAAGCTATTGCGGCTTGCGCAAGAACTTTGATAGTATGTTGGAACGAGGAAGCCGAAAGGAAGGATTCTGTACTCAACGAAGCTTTCGTAATCCCTAATAGAATCTCTAGATATCTGGCAGGGTTTTTTCCTTCACCCAATAACCGCTCGTTCTCCCGCTTTAATTCAATGAAATCGACCAGGTCACCTGGAAGAAAAGTCGTGTCGCCAGGGCGTGTAATCTGTACTTTTGACATCATTTTGCGTAAGATAACTTCAAAATGCTTATCATTGATATTCTGACCTTGAGAACGATAAACTTTCTGAACCTCAGAAAGCAAATATTTTTGGCACTCTTGACGACCCTGAATTCGTAAGATTAGATGAGGATTGAGAGATCCTTCGGTTAATGGTTGTCCAGGTTCAACATGATCGCCAGATTTGACCAATAAGCGGGCATTACTCGGTATTTCGTATTCTTCCTCTTGGCGGACTTCGTAGGAAACAATTACTTTAGCGTTTCCCTCATCATCAGATCCTTCGATACGAACCCTACCTTCATTTTGGGCGGTGATTGTGGCATCATCCAGACTGGCTATAACTCCCTTCTGTTTGATTTCATCACCATCTTCGACCTCGATCGTCCATCCTGAAGGAAGATCATATTCTTCATGAACCATTTCGCTGTGTTCTACCCGAATAACACGTAAATCGCTATAGCGATCGGATTGTTCAACATGGGATTTTCCAGCGATCTCCGTTACTACAGCTTCCCCTTTCGGTGTTTTACGGGCTTCAAAGAGCTCTTCCACACGTGGCAAACCAGTCGTTATGTCACCAACAGCAGCGACACCTCCCGTGTGGAATGTGCGCAGAGTTAATTGTGTACCAGGTTCACCGATCGACTGAGCAGCCACAATTCCTACTGCAGCACCAACATCCACCAGCTTCCCTCTTCCAAGATCCATACCATAGCATTTTGAACATATCCCATGGCTCAGCTCACAGGTCAAAGGAGAGCGAACTCTTACTTCACTGATTTCTGCTAAGAGAATCCGGCGAACTTGATCATGATTGATCATTTCATCACGGTCAACCAAAACTTCGCCTGTGTTTTGATCAATGACAGGCTCAGCAGCATACCTTCCATAAATTCGAATTCCCATCGACTGACCAGCGATATCATCTGAACTGCGGATCACCAATCCATCTTGTGTTTCACAATCCACATCATTGATGATCACATCCTGGGCAATATCCACCAGGCGACGAGTGAGATAACCCGCATCTGCGGTTCTGAGTGCAGTGTCGGCGAGACCTTTGCGAGCACCATGAGTTGAAATGAAATACTCGAGTGCAGTTAATCCCTCGCGGAAATTTGACCTGATCGGCAAGGGGATAATTCTCCCTGATGGGTCAGCCATCAATCCTCGCATCCCCGCCAACTGAGATATCGGTTGGAAACCTCCTTTGGTGGCCCCTGAGTTGGCCATCGAAGCAAGATTACCATTCGGATCTAGTGTATCCTTCACCGCATCTGAAAGCTCATTGGTTGTATCTTGCCAGATTTCTATCAAGCGTTCGTTCTGCTCTTGTTCTGTCAATAAACCACGTCGAAAATCTCGTTTGATCCCTTCAGCTTGCTCTAGAGCGTTGGAGATGATTTCCTTTTTCGTATCCGGTACGGTGATATCGGATACAGCCAGAGTGTATCCAGACTTTGTGGCGTAAGCAAATCCTATATCCTTGATTCGATCTGCTACCTCCGGTGTACCAGATTCCCCAACAACCTCATACAATTCAGCCACTAAATCTTTAAGTCCACCCTTTTCCAAGACTTGATTCACAAACTGAACCTCATCAGGGAGTACCCGGTTAAACAACACTCTACCTACAGTGGTGTCAATTATCCTTTCCTCAAGCTCATCCATACGGGTACCTTCATCGTCGTACCAGGTTTTGGTAAGTAATTTAATTTTGGTGTGAACCTCAACCTGAGCGAGTTGATAAGCTAACTCGACTTCATCCATCGTACCGAACACACGTCCATCCCCCTCATGATCGCGGTCGTGGCCTTCGGAGGTCAAGTAATAAACTCCAAGCACCATATCTTTGGAAGGGCTGATAATGGGTTCTCCATCTGCTGGTTTAAGTAAATTTCGTGATGATAACATCAGCTGGCGAGCTTCCCAAACAGCTTTTTGCGATAATGGAACATGAACCGCCATCTGATCTCCGTCAAAGTCTGCGTTGAAAGCGGTTGTCACCAATGGATGTAACTGAATCGCACTGCCTTCAATCAGGGTCGGCTCGAAAGCCTGAATCCCCAACCTGTGTAGCGTTGGTGCACGGTTGAGAAGTACAGGTCGCTCTTTTATCACTTCTTCTAATACTTCCCATACCTCAGGTCGATTGCGTTCGATGAATCTTTTTGCCCCTCTGACATTTGCTGCATAGTTATGGGAAACTAAACGTGAAATCACAAATGGTCTATACAACTCGAGCGCCATGCTCTTCGGCAAACCACATTGATAAAGTTTGAGACTAGGACCAACAACAATCACCGAGCGCCCTGAGTAATCAACCCGTTTTCCAAGCAGATTCCGGCGGAAACGGCCTTTCTTCCCTTTTAACATATCGCTCAAAGATTTGAGCTCTCGTCGACCCCGACGTGAGAGCGCTTTTCCACGCTGGGCATTATCGATCAACGAATCAACCGCTTCCTGAAGCATGCGCTTCTCATTGCGAACGATAACATCAGGGGCGCCCAATTCTAAAAGTCGCTTTAGACGGTTATTGCGATTAATTACTCGACGGTACAAATCATTTAAATCGGAAGTAGCAAAGCGACCACCATCCAACTGAACCATTGGGCGTAAATCTGGCGGGATCACCGGTAAAACAGTCATTACCATCCATTCCGACTGGTTTCCAGAACGACGAAATGCCTCAACAACCTTGAGGCGCTTGGTTGCTTTCTTACGCTTTTGCTTACTGCGTGAAGTACGAACTTCATGCCATAGCTCTTCAGCTAACTTTTCCAAGTCTATACGGCGTAAAATGTCATAGAACGCTTCCGCACCCATATCAGCCCGGAAAACCTGCCCCCAGCGAGATTTCAGCTCGCGAAATCTGCTTTCTCCCATGAAAGTTAGTGGTCGCAGTTCTAGAAGCTCATCTCGCAAGCTTGTATTTTCGTCTCTGGTAGCAGAAGCTTCATCCTCTAATTGAAAACGCAGCGCCTCCATGTCCAGATCAGCTTGAGCACGCACACTTTCGATCTCCTGATCAACCAAATCAAGTTCAACCTGTTTCTGTTCTTTTAGCCCCCCCTCCAATTCCTCTAATCGATCCTTGACAATCTTTTGAACTTCCGAAATATGTTTGTTTGCAATGGTTTCCTTAGCTTCGACAACAACAATTTCTGTGTCCGGGAATTTGATCGCTTTTCGTGATTGATCGCCCATATCTTCTTGCAGACTTTGCTCTAGTCTCTGACCAGCTTTTATAATGGGATCTAGTTTTTCGGCGATTGTCTCATCGAATCCCTCTTCAATTTTTTTCTTTCGATCTTTAAGCTCAGAAATTTTTTTATCCCGGGCAGTCTTTACTTCTGTAATCTTCGCATTGCTTCGCTCACCTTGTTCCCGTTCAATTAGTGCAATTTTCTCTTCAAGACGCTTTAACGCTTTTTGGCGAGCATCCTCATCTACGTAAGTAACCACATACTGAGCAAAATATAAAACCCGATCCAAATTTCGGCGAGAGATATCGAGTAATAAGCCTAAATAAGAGGGTACACGCCTTGTATACCAAACATGAGCTACCGGTGCGGCAAGACTAATGTGCCCCATTCGCTCACGGCGAACTGAAGAGCGGGTGACTTCAACTCCACACTTATCACACACAATACCTTTATAACGAATATTCTTATACTTCCCACAATAACACTGCCAATCACGAGTTGGACCGAAAATAGCCTCACAGAACAATCCATCCTTTTCTGGACGCAAGCGGCGGTAGTTAATTGTTTCAGGTTTGAGCACTTCACCATAAGACCAACTGCTTATCGTCTCAGGAGAAGCCAGACTGATACGGAGAGAGGTTAACCCTTTGGTTTCCACTCGTGTGCCTCCTTAATAATTCTTGACAATAAAATCCTATCGAGCACAGACAATAATCCCCCCAAACAGCATTCGAATTTCAGCTGATTTTGGCCGGAGCTCGTTTTATCCAGATTAAGCCGGGAGTAAATCGACTAATTATCGTCTCAGTATACAAACTAAAACAAGCGATTGAGATCTTCTCTCAAACGCTCACTGGCGTATCAATGCAACTTTATTGGACATGTGCATGAATTATACCTATTGATATCCATATTAGTCAAGGTGTGTTCTTGCCTTTATCCTTCAAAAAATTCAATTGTTAATAGAAATTTAATCAACGATGCCGGTCAAGAATTTGATGGGTATCACCATGGATTAATTCTAGTACCTCTTCATCATGTAAAAATGACCAGGGGAAACCTAGCTCAAAGTCTGAAAATTCTTCAATCAAGGTCAATTGTTTTGTTGATAATTCAAAATCCAGTACACCGAGGTTATCATTCAACTGGTCAAGGTTCCTAGCGCCTAGAATTGGGATTATTTGAGCTTTACTTTGTTGCTGCCTCACCCAGTTAATAGCAACTTGGGATGGAGAATGACCAATCTCCTGTGCCAAATCAACGACTTTATCAGCAAATACCATCCCCCTTTCACTTGCCTTTTCGTAGCGCTTTTGTGCATCAGCATCTCGATACTTCCCTGTCAAGATACCCCCTCCCAACATACCCCATACTGTCACCGAAATATCTTCCTCTTTTGCCATTGGAAAGAGTTCTCGCTCAGGGTCCCGCCGGACGAGATTATAGGGTACCTGGATAGCGACTATAGGTGATAATGCATGAAAATCTGCCAACATATTTGCTTTCGCAACGACATAAGCAGGTGTATCTGAAAATCCAACATATAGCACTTTCCCAGCCCGTACTAGATCATCCAAACCACGCATCACCTCAGATAAACCGGTTGTGTAATCCCACATGTGCAAATAGAGAAGATCGATATGATCTGTGTTCAATCGTTTCAAGCTCGCATCTACAGATCGCATCAAATTTTTGCGATTATTACCCCCGAAGTTTGGATCCATCTTATTTGCATGACGAGGTCGGAGAGTATACTTCGTTGCGATCACAAAATAATCTCGGTCAGAAGCAACAAATTCACCTACAAACTTCTCACTTGTACCTTCAGTATAGTTGCAAGCAGTGTCAATAAAATTTCCACCCGCGTCAGCAAAGGCATCAAATATTCGCTGACTCTCCTCTTTTGAGGCTCCCCAACCCCAATCCTGGCCAAAGGTCATCGTACCAAGACATAGCTCGGAAACTCTTAACCCACTTCTTCCCAATAATTTGTAACGCATCAAAATTCTCCTTTCAAGCGCTATTTAATGAGTTTAGAATCTGATTTTACTTGTTTTGTAGGTATGACCAAGGAGAAAGAACTTCCAACTCCGAGTTGACTTTCCACGATCACTTCTCCCCCATGTCGATCTGCAATTGATTTTACAATTGCCAATCCCAACCCAGAACCATCATCTTCTTTTTTACCCTTATTCGATATTCGATAAAACTTTTCAAAGAGGTTTTGTTGATCTGCTGGAGATATGCCAATCCCATTATCCTGCACTGTGTAGATGACATTCTCATCTTCTACTCGAATATTTACTCTTACCTCGCCACCAGAATCAGTGTATTTGATAGCATTCTCAACCAAATTGTATATGGCTTGCTCAAGAAGAGCCTGGTCCGCTTCTATTATCCCCATTGGGGTTTGAGATGTTTCTACATTTAATTGGACTCGTTTTTGGTCAGCCTGGGCCTTTAAAGCAGTTACCACATGATGTACCACTTCGTCAAAGGGTTTTTTTTCTAATTGCAATCCTACTCCTGCCTCAATTCTTCCTAAATCCAGTAGATTTTTTACCAGATGAGATATTTTCTCTGTCTCTGAAGAGATCTTTTTAAGATAGCTTGATTGTTGATCGTTCAATTCACCCACAATCTTCACCATGGAAGTATAGCCCTGAATTAGAGCTAGAGGTGATCGGAGGTCATGGCTGACGGTGGAAACGAACTCGGATTTCAAAGCATCGAGTTGTTTAAATGAGGTAACATCACGTAGGATATAAACTCTACCAATTCGACTTCCTTCAGATTGAATTGTTGATGAAGTCACTAAATAGGTTTTTCCATTGTGAAAACTTAACTCTCTTACATCCTGATGTGAATCTATTGAACTAAGTAATACTGATAGCTGATCCTGAGAAACAACATCAGCAATATTTTTCCCGATTATGGCCTCATCGTGAAGATGAAACACCTTCTGAGCTGCTGGATTGGTCAGAATGAGATTGTCATCCTGGTCAGTAACCAGTACTGGATCAGGTGTTGAGGTAAGTATTGTTTCCAGTCTCTGACGCCCAAATTCGGAGGTCAGGTAAAGGCGCGCATTTGCTGTTGCGAGAGCTGCCTGTCCAGCTAAAGTGATGATATAGCGGATTTCTTCATCGGCAAACTGATGCGGTGAATCGAATGCAATCCAGAGGGTGCCAAAAAATATATTTTCATGTCGCAGCGCCACTGCCATAATTGCGTGAGGGCGAATCGAATCCTCTGCAAAAGAGAATATCCGCGGTCTGGTTATATTGGTCAACTTCACAACCTTTTGTTGCTTGGCTAATGCAACAACTTGTTCATCCAAATAAGCATATTCATCCTTTAATGGTCCAACTCCAAAACTATTGCTAAGAGAACCTTCGTATTTAAAACTGGGTACAACCGAAGGAACCAGGTAAACGCGGGCAGATGATGCACCCGTTACCAATGCCGCTTCCAGCACGGGTTTCAAGGAATCTTCTATTTCAAACGCAGAAGCAATGCCCTGGCTCACAACCAGTAATCGATTGAGTTCATCCAGTCGAGATTTCAAACTGGTACGCATTTTCTCAAATGCCTTTCCCAATTGCCCCACTTCATCTTCCCCCTCGGCTGGCAATGGAGAATCCAGGTGACCTTGTGACATGCGGTCCGCTTCCATGGCCAATTTATTCAATGAATATGTAATTGCAATTAAACCAAATCTGAAAATGAATATTGCTGCCACCGACAACAAAGTTATCATCCCCAGCAAGGGGATGGCGATATTTATTGCTTGTTGTTGAGCATATTGTGAAGGGACTGTGATGATCACACTCCAGGATTTACCTGCAGTAGGTCGATAGTAGATGAATTCTCGAATTCCTTCACTTGAGACATTCTCATAGAATTTTGTTTCGGTTCCTAGAAATCCTTTGTATTGGGTCATGACCCTATTTGCATCTGGATGATAAAGAATTACTCCATTTTCATCCACAAGCATTCCAACCCCATCGATTTCCGCCAAGCTTCCAATGCTGACCAGCAGTGGTTTAGTAAAAGGATTCTTTGCTAAGTCATTTCGCCCAATCAAGACCCCAAGAAGATCTCCATCCTGATCCTTGACGCCCACAATAAAGGAGACCAGTGCTGCTTCTCCTCCTTCATCAGGACCAGTAGTTTCAACTTGAATTGGAACAATCGATGCCAGGTTGATCGCTTCAATTTCATCCTCCGATAAATCTGGTGAATTAATTGCATCCAATGGTTCATTTGCAATCATCATCCCTTCAGGGTCAACAAAAATTAGTTGATTAAAGTATGGGACTTCTCTAATTTCTTGTGACAGGAGTTCTTGGATTTGTTCAGGAGAGCGATCAAAATCCGTTTCTTTTGCCATTCTTAGGATTAAGTTCTGCCCAGATTCAAGAAAGAATGGAAGGCTCTCTGCCGTCATTTCCCCTGCATTAGACATTCGCCCGGCTAACATTTCCTGGGCAGCTCTACTTGCGACGATCCAATCCCCAACGATCAGAATCGCTAATAAAAACAAGGATAATGGGACTACACTAAACAGGAAACGACTGGTTAAGCGGCTTTCTCCCGGAGAAGGTCGCAAAGCTCGTTGAGCACCCCAATGGGGTTTTAATCTTAGTGAAATGACTTCAGAAATAATTCCTGCTAATACTGCGCTTAGACTAAAGGCTAGCACTGCTGGAAAAATTAGATTAACAGCGTATTCAATGCGATTGAAAATTGAATTATGAATAATAAACAGGGAATCAATAAAGTGGAAAAATGGATAGATCAAACTTATCATAATAGAGGCTACTATTGGGTGTCGAAGCCCTCGGAATAAAGGTGTCCGGTACTCCTGATACATCATCCAACCAAGCCAAGTAGCAAATAAGGTGATTTCTAAGGGGAAAAAGAAATTGTACTCACCAGTCAA
>JBFFIU010000024.1:0-20389 GCA_041556275.1 Anaerolineales bacterium
ACCTACACCACACCATCCTGTAGGGCGGGATTCACATCCCGCCGAAGTATCAACGATGAACTCTTTGTCGGATTTAAGATCCTTCAACAGGCTCAGGACAAGCCCGACCTCCATTGTTCCACTTCCGCTGTACCAGGATCCACCCTACCAACCTTAACATGAAAGAGAGTTTATAATGCCAAATGGAAAACCGAATATTCTTATCATCTGGGGGGATGACATCGGCTGGTACAACATCAGCCACAACAACCGCGGCGCGATGAGTTACCAGACGCCCAACATCGATCGCATCGCCCGCGAGGGCCTCGAATTCACCGATTACTACGCCCAACAAAGCTGCACCGCTGGACGGGCGGCCTTCATCACCGGCCAGAATCCTGTTCGCACCGGACTGACCAAGGTGGGTATGCCCGGCGCTGATCTTGGTTTGCAGGCCGAAGATCCCACCATCGCCGAACTGCTCAAGCCGCACGGCTACGTCACAGGCCAGTTCGGCAAAAACCACCTTGGCGATAAGGACGAGTACCTTCCTTCCAACCATGGCTTCGATGAGTTCTACGGCAACCTGTATCACTTAAATGCTGAAGATGAGCCGGAACATCCCGATTACCCGAAGGACCCGGCCTTCCGTGAGCGCTTCGGACCCCGCGGCGTGATCCACTCCTTCGCCGATGGACGCATCGAGGACACCGGTCCGCTGACCAAGAAGCGCATGGAGACCATCGATGACGATGCAACCGAACGCACTATCGAGTTCATCAAGAAGGCTCATGCGGATGGTAAACCCTTCTTCGTTTGGTGGAACGCCACCCATATGCACTTGTGGACCCGCATCCCAGAAGAGGCGGAGGGGATCAGCGGACAGGGATTCTACAACGACGCCATGGTGCTGCACGATGGCCATGTTGGCCAGCTGCTGGACGCACTGGATGAACTCGGCATCACCGATGACACGATCGTGCAGTACTCGACGGATAACGGTCCCCACTACAATACCTGGCCGGATGGCGCCATCACCCCCTGGCGCAGCGAGAAGAATTCCAATTGGGAAGGCGCCTACCGGGTGCCGGCCTTTGTGCGCTGGCCCGGAAAGTTCGAGGCTGGTAAAGTGCTCAACGGCATCGTCACCCACCAGGAATGGCTGCCCACCTTGCTCGCAGCGGTTGGCGAGCCGGACATCAAGGAAAAACTGCGCGCCGGGCACACAGCCAATGGCAAGGATTTCAAAGTGCACATTGACGGTTACAATCTGTTGCCTTACCTGACCGGCGAGACCGATGAGTCGCCGCGCGATTGGTTCTTCTACACCAACGACGATGGCAAGATCGTCGCCATCCGCTATGGTGACTGGAAGGCTGTCTTTGCCGAACAGCGCGCCAAGACCATGCAGCTCTGGGCGGAGCCCTTTGTCGACCTGCGCCTGCCGAAGATCTTCAATCTGCGCCGGGATCCTTTCGAGCGGGCTGACGAGAACTCAAACGGCTACTGGAACTGGATCGTCGAGCATGTCTTTGTGATCTATCCCATGCAAGCCCTGGCAGCGGAGCAGATTCAGAGCTTCAAAGAATTCCCGCCGCGCCAGAAACCGGCCGCCTTCAACCTGGACGCCGTCCTGGAGAAAATGCAGGATACAACCGGTGGAGGTCTGCACTGACCTCCTGAATGTGAAAGGACTGCCAGTCCTTGGAGGACTGGCAGTCCTCTTAAGTTGATGATTGGTCAAATCAATGAACAACTTTGCACCTACATCATCTCAAAGAAATTTTCGTTTCGACCGCTGGATAGAGTTTCTCTCTGCGGCGGTGATGGCCCTGGCAGCCATCTGCACTGCCTGGTGCGGGTACCAAGCTGCCCGTTGGAGTGGCGTCCAGGCAGTCACTTTTATCGAGGCCTTGGCAGCCCATCAAGATTCCATTAAACAGGCCAACCAGGCTGTCCTGACGCAATCTCGGCATGTCCTTCTATTTGTCGAATGGGCCTCCGCCGAGAGTCTGGACAACCAGGTACAGGCAAACTTCCTCTATGCGCGCTTCCCACCCGAACTTAAAAGGGCAGCGGAGGCCTGGCTCAAGTCGGAACCGGAATCGAATCCTGATGCACCGTCTTCACCCTTCTCCATGCCAGAATACGTTCTGGAGCAGAATGAAGAAGCTGCCAATTTGGATAAATTTGCTGACGAGATGTTCGCAGGGGCGACACAAGCCAACCAAACCGCCGACAACTATGTCCTGCTGACGGTGATCTTCGCCACGGTGCTGTTCTTCGGCGGTATCAGCGGCAAATTCAAGTCCCGCACGGTCGATCTGGTCGTGCTTATCGTGGCTTTTTTGTTGTTCGCAACTGGATTGGTAGTAATGCTGAGCTTCCCGGTCTATTGAAAAGGAAAGATACATGAGTAGAAGAACGGCATTTATCATCACCCTGGTGCGGGGCATCCTGGCGGTCAGTTTGGGCACAATCCTGCTGTTCCAACCTGAAAAAACCCGCCCGATGCTGGTTAACTTCATGGGCATGTTCTGGCTGGTGAGTGGGATCATCAGCCTGCGCTGGGGGGCCTCCGGTGAGCGTGCCCGCGGCGTCGCAGTGCTGGCTGGTGTCATTGGAGTGCTGACAGGAATAGCTATATTAACCCGCGGTCTGACAACTGAATGGATTAGGCAGGATGTCTTGTTCTCTCTCTTGGGTGTGGTCATCTTGCTGACCGGGGTACTGCATGTTTTTGGGGGATTTCAGGTGGGGGAAAACCACCGCAGATTCATGCTGACCAGTATCCTGCTGGGTGTCTTCGAAATCGTATTGGGGATCGTTCTGATCATCGAACCCATGAATCGCAGTGTTTTCTTCTATCTGATTGTCAGTGTATGGGCGCTCCTCGGCGGCTTCATCCTGATAACAAGCGCCATACGCCTGCGGCGCGCCAATGAGGTTCTGGAAAGGAATGAGAATGCGTGATATTCGAACCAACCATTACTTATCAAGAAGGATGAAATATATATGATCCTTCTGGGCGTGTTTCTAATCCTTGTTTTCCTGTACAGTCTGGTCTCGGAACGAGCGCTGAAAACGATCATCACCGCTCCGATCGTCTTCACCACCGCCGGTCTGATATTGGCCTTCAGCTTGCCAGAATTATCCAAGGTGCAAGTTGAGAACAAGACCATCCTGGTGATCGGCGAGATCGCCCTGGCAGTGGTCCTGTTCGCGGATGCCACCCGCATCAGCCTGCGCAAGGTAAGGCGTGAATCACAGCTGCCCGGCCGCTTATTGGGCATTGGCATGCCGCTGGTCATCGTGGCTGGTACGGTGGTGGCGATCCTGCTGTTCACCGAATTCTCGCTGTGGGAAGCCGCCATCCTGGCCACGATCTTAGCGCCCACCGACGCCAGCCTGGGCACAGCCGTGGTGAACAGCAAGCGCGTGCCAGCCCGCATCCGCCAGGCGCTCAATGTCGAGTCCGGCTTGAACGACGGTTTATCCGTCCCGCTGCTGATGCTGTTTATCGCCCTGGCGCGGGTCGAATCCCCCAGCCAGGACACCTCCTGGATCATCTACACCGCTCAACAGATCGGCTTCGGCTTACTGGTCGGCGGAGTCGTGGGCTACCTGGGTGGCTGGCTGGTCAGACAAACTGACCATCGAGGTTGGATCACTCATGGCGCCCATCAGCTTGCCCTGCTATCACTGGCACTGTTGTCCTGGTGGCTGGCGGAAAAGGTGCTTCACGGCAACGGTTTCATCGCCGCCTTTACTGCTGGTGCCATTGTGCGGCTCGGCTTTGAGAACGCGAAAGAACGCATGATCGAATTCAACGAAGCCTGGGGAGATCTGCTGATCTATTTCGTGTTCTATTTCTTCGGTATGCTGGCTGCCGAGGACTTATTAAACATCAACCTGCCGATATGGGTTTACGCCATCCTCAGCCTGACCCTGGTACGTATGCTACCGGTAGGGATTTCTATGATCCGCTCCCGGCTACACATCACATCCGTGCTGTTTTTGGGCTGGTTCGGCCCGCGCGGGTTGGCCTCTATCGTCCTGGGGTTGATCTTCCTGACGGAAAAAGCAGATCTGGCCAGCGAGTCACTGATCGTTATGACTGTGGTAGCAACTGTTTTATTGAGCGTCTTTGCGCATGGCATCAGCTCTGCGCCGACGATCAACGTCTATGCCCGCCAGGTTGAAAAGATGCCCCCGCAGACCTTAGAACGCCAGGAGACAGGTGTGACAGAATTCTGATGATTGAGGTATGGGATCCTTATGTGTAAAAGATTTTTAATCTCAGGAGTATTGCTCCTGGCAATTGTTTCACTTAGTGCGGCGTGCAGCACGGCACCGCCAACAAATGTTCCAAATGCTACAGCGACATCTGCCTTGCCAGGTATTCCGCTGACTCCTGAACCTGATGAGCCAATTCAAAATGACCTGATCGGACAATTGATCATCACGCCAACGCCTGAACCCACCGCAACCCCAAGCCCGCTTGAAGAAGCTGTATCAGAAGTGGCCATAACAACCGGCCTGAACCAGATCCTGCTATTGGGATTGACCGGTGAAGATTGGGTCAACCTGGGCATATCGCTGCTGATCACACTGGTGGGCATCTTCATTATCGCCCGCGTGATTTATTTCATCCTGCGCAAGATCGCCGAGGCAACCCAAAATCAGTATGATGATCAGATCCTGGATGCGGTCGGTGCGCAGATTAGATGGTTGATCGTCATCTGGATCATCAACTTCGCCACAAGACGCCTGCCATTCCTCGATCCCGAATGGAAACAATGGCTGGAGAGTATCTACTTCACCCTGATCGTCGTTCTGATCACCTGGATCCTGTGGAAACTGATCGACCTCGGCTTTGAATGGTACCGGGAGAGGCAAGCTGCCCAGGAAGGCAACCGGTCGAATGTGCTGCCATCATTTTTACGACGTACATTTCATCTGATCCTGGTTATCGTCAGCCTGGCGATCATCTCCAACGAATTCGGTGTGAACCTGACCGTCCTGCTGATCCTGCTGGGCATCGGCGGGTTGGCGGTGTCTTTGGCCGCTCAGGACACCATCTCGGACGTGATCAACGGTGTGATCATCCTGCTGGACCAGCCCTTCCGGGTCAAGGATCGGATTGGCATCCATGAGCTGGAAACCTGGGGGGATGTGGTCGATATCGGTGCCCGCACGACACGCATCCGCACTCGCGACAATCGCCTGGTGATCGTACCTAACGCTACCATTGGTCGCAGCCAGGTGGTCAACTACTCTTTTCCCGACCCGCGCTATCGTGTCCAGACTGAGATCGGCATCGCCTATGGCTCGGATCTCGAACGTTCCCGTACTATCGTCCTGGAGACGGTGCGCAATGTGGAGGGTGTTCTGCCCGGCAGACCGGTAGAAGCGCTGTTTATCGAGTTTGGAGATTCAGCGATCAAAATCCTGGTCCGTTGGTGGATCCATTCCTTTACCGATACGCGCACCATGTTTGATAGGGTTCACAGCGCCTTGTACAAAGCTCTCATGCAGGCTGGTGTTGAGATGCCCTTCACCACCTTCGACCTCAATCTGCAAATGAGATCTAAAAAGACTGCGAGTCAAACCAATGAAGTCGATTCAGACCAGGGAGAAATATCATCTTAGATATGAGATTTCTCCTTCACCTGATAGTTGACCAAATATCATTCGCTTGAGATAGGATGATGATTATGAGCGAAATGCAAATGCTGAGTCTGAAAATACCAGAGGGGATGTCCCATATTAAAGGCTTAACGAGTGAAGAAATAAGCGCCAAACAGGCTGAGCGCCAAAGGGTGGACCAACCGAAAGTTCCCACCATCCGGCAGTTGATCCAGAAATACTTGATCACCGTCTTCAACATCGGTCTATTCGCTTTGATCTTGCTGCAGCTGCTGTTTAACAAACCCTTGGATGCCCTGGTCAGCGCGCTTGTGATGATCTTTGGCATAGCGCTCAATGTGGGACAGGAGACCTGGGCACGCAGAAGATTATCGCGCCTCGCGGCTGCCCGACCGGAAACGGTGCGGGTTATCCGCGCTGGCAAGATCGAGGTGATTGAACTGCGCGACTTGGTGGTCGATGATGTATTGGTGGCCAACCCGGGTGATTTGATCGCTGCAGATGGCAAGGTACTTGCCGATCGGGATTTCCTGGTCAATGAATCTTTTCTCACCAGCGAAGTCGCTTCAGTAGTTAAGCGTAAAGGCGACCAGGTTTATGCAGGCAGCATTTGCATGGAAGGGGAGGCAGCCTATCGGGCTGAGACGATGGCCCAGGAAAGCCGGGCTTACAAAGCTATTGAGCAGGCTCAACTCGATGAGCAAGATTACTCACCCTTGCAGAAATTAGTCGATCGCGTGCTGAGACTTTTGATCCTTGTGGTGATGTACTTCGGACTGATGCTGGTGATCGATTACTTCCTGGTAGGGGTCACGGGCGAGAACCGCTCAGCCCTGGCTGGGATGGTCTTCAGCCTGGCGCCGAACGGCTTATTCTTCATGATCTTGATCTCTTACACAATGGGCGCTGCCATGATCTCCGGCCGAGGCGCTTTGATCCCGCAAGTCACTTCGATCGAGGCGCTAGCCCAGATCTCAGCCCTCTGCCTGGGAAAAAGCGGCTCTTTAACCCGTGTGAATGTGGATTTCAAACCCGTAAACCATGTGGATGCAGAACATGGTAATACTCCTGAGCAAACCCAAAACCTGATCGGGGATTTTGCGCGCAGTGTAACCTCCAGCCACCAGGCATTCGAGGAGATCGCCAGAGTATTTCCTGGGGAACAGCGCCCTATCCTGGAAGAGGTGCCATTCTCCACAGCACATGGTTGGACAGCGGTTAAATTTGAACATGCCCAACGACCAGGGATTTATGTGCTTGGCCGTGCGGATGTTTTAGAACCATATTTAAGCGTTGATTTAGATGTTGAAATTCAACCTGAAACTGAACAACGGCAAAGCGGCACTTTATCGGGCTTAAGACATTTCTTCGGTAGTTTACTAGATAGACCGAAGAAAGCTTCTCGTAAATTTATCACCAACATGACCGAGGGTGAACTGGTCGAGATCATATTTGCTCAACAGCCCAGCTCATCACTAAAAGTGGACCAGCAAGGACATCCGCTCCTACCTGGCGATTTGATACCCCTGGGCACCTTACGCATATCAGAAGAAGTGCGCCAGGATGCCCATGAGACCATCAAATTTTTCTCCGAGTCAGGAGTCTCGGTTAAGCTCATCTCGGGTGACGAACCTGGTACGGTCTTGTCGTTTGCCAAACAAGCTGGAGTGATCGGATCAGTAGATGAATCCACTCGGGTGGTAAATGGAGCCGAGCTGGCAACCATGGACAGCACCCAATTTGCACGCTCGGCGAGTGATAATATCATCTTTGCCAATTTATCCCCGGAACAAAAAGGCGATCTGGTGAAAGCACTCCGTGATAACGGTGAATACGTTGGTGTATTAGGCTCCACCTTACAGGATATGTTTGCACTCAAAGAGGCCCATCTTTTGATCACCCCCGAGGCTGGGGACCAGGGCATTCGCCGCTTCGCCGATATCGTCTTGCTGAAGAACTCCCTATCCACACTCAAATCTTTGTTCCGCGAGGGCGAGCGCATCGTCAACAGCTTGACGGATGTATTCCGGATATACCTAACTCAAATCTTATATTTTGCCTTGCTGATCGCTACTATCAGCATTCTCAATATTGGATTCCCCTTGCAAGGAAAACAAAACACGATCGTTACGCTTGTATCCGTGCACCTACCCGCGATTGGTGCTTCGCTATTTGCCGTTTCGGGAGCGACGCCGAAAGGCAAGCTGCAAGATATGATCTTTCACTTCATCGTGCCGGCGGGAATACTCAGTGCCATCGCTGGTTTTGGTGTCTATTTAACTTATTTATACAACACGAACAGCCTTGAATATACCCAACTGGTGACCACCTATGTCCTGGTGCTGTGTGGTTCTGTAACCGTACTGTTCGTCGAACCACCCCATCCGATCTTTGCAGGTGGAGATGTTTACCGGGGCAACAGATCGCTCGCCATCGTGCAATTAATCCTGGTGGTAGTATTTTTTATCCTCACCCCGACTGGAATCGGTGACGAGTTGTTTGGGATTGCTCCCTTAAACCAGTTCTTAGACTACCTGATCGTCTTTGGGGTCGCTGTAGCTTATGGACTGATTTTGAAGCTGTCCTGGCGTTACAGAGTTTTCGATCAATATATGCACATTCATGTAAATTTTGATGGAAATGAGTGAAGGCATTATCGTTTGGGATATTCCAATCTCCTTTCGCAAGAATGCAGTGAGCACATATGCATTGACTATAATTATCCGTTCGAGTAGTTCTTAATTGAGTATAAAGCATGAATGAAAAAAACGTAAAAAGAAGGTCATGGGTCTCAGTCCTGATCGTGGTTGGTTTAATTATCGTCTTCCTTGTACTGGTTGACATTGGGGCTGTGATCGATGAGTTAAAAAACGCCGATTGGGGTTATCTGGCACTTGCCGTGTCTTTTCTATTGGCTGGATTTTTCATCCAGGCGATCCGTTGGCGTTATCTGCTTAGAAATCTGCCTCGATTACCTTATACCTTCCATACACTGAACATTGCCACCATGACGAATCTTATGACATTTATACCTTCAATACCCACTCGAGTTTTTCTCATGGGCGAAAATGAGAAAGTAACGATCCCTCAGGCGACATCCAGTATAACCATCGCATTTATATTGGATTTGGTGATGAAGATTTTAGCAATTATGGGTCTCATCTTATTACGCTCTGATCCGTCATCCACCGGAATGACAATTTTTCTTTATTTGATAATTGTCATCGTGATTTTCGCGGGGATAATATTGCTCGCAACAAACATTGATAAGATTGCCACCAGGTTTACCCCATTGTTAGGGCGCCTGTCTTTCCTAAAGGATGAACAAGCAGAAAGGCTGATGTCTGGTCTAGCGGAAGGCTTGTCGGAAGTTGGATCAACCCGTCAATTATCGATTGCTTTAGCTTATTCCTTGTCTGCCTGGATCTGCTTTGTTGTATTTTTTGTAATCGGCTTATTGGCATTCAATATCGAGCAACCCCTGGGTGATTTAATAATGGCTGTCATAGCAGCCATTATCTTTATCAATCCCACTGGACCTTATTTGCCTGGTATATTCAATGTATTATTAGTTGCCCCGATGACACTTGTATCCGAAATCGATGTGGAGGCTTTATTCGCGTTTTCTCTAGTGATTTATGCTTTATTATTGGTCGTCTGGGTCGGATTGGGCACCTGGGGCTTGCGGTATTTCAATATACGCCTTAGCGATTTACGCCAGTGGGTTAGTGAGGGGATTGAACAGCTTAGCAGCACAGATAATGCGGCTGAACAGATTCCTTCAGAAACTTGATTCCTACCTACAAAAAGGATTTTTGCAAGAAGGAGAATTAAAGATGGAAAACCAGAATACAAACACCCGCAGTTTCCTGATCAATGGTCTGGGTTACCTGGCTGGTGCAGTGGTAGGTTTTCTTTTCATCTACCTGTTTGGTGCCCTAGGACTTGCCGGCTGGCTTTTCAGCCTGGTGGATGAGGAGCAAACATTTCTTCAAATTTTGGCTGTCCCGCTGATCGCCCTGTTTGTGCTCGCCCTGGGGGGCGCCATCACCGGCGTGATTGGTGGGTGGGTGGCGGCAAACAGCATTGGTACAGAGCGCAAGGGAAAGCTGGCGGCGGGAAGCGGTGTTGCCTTCGCCGCCACAACGAGTCTCTTGTTGTTGGTGTTCCTATTGTTGATTGGCTTCATCGCGCTTTACAACAACTTCACCAGCGAGCGAATTGAGCAGTATGGCATCCTGTTCGGCTTGTTTGGCCTGGTATTCGGATTGTTGACCGGGCTTTTGCAAGCCTTCACCACTGTGCGTCTGCGCCACACCTGGCGAGTGATCTTGCTTTCTACAGTAGGATTCGCGCTGGGCGGTGTGATCACGGGTCTCATCGTGCGCTTGATCAACCCGACGGACGGATTAAAGACGTTCCCAATACTCACAACCATAATCCTGCTAATTGCACTATTACTACCATATTTCTTCGGAGGCGGCGCCTTGGGTTTGGCTTATCGACAAATCGCAAAACGCACTGCTCAAGCAGGTGAGGCGGTTGAAATAGCCCAATCGCCGCGCTGGCAGATCGTCGTGGTCGGGGTTCTGGCTCTGTTCATCATCGTTCCGGTCTTTAATCTCGTGGATAACATCTCAAATTTCTTGACTATCAGACCTGCCAACCTACAATCCCAAATCTCACCGGTGACGGTTGGCGTGCGCTGGGGAGAACCACTTCCCGTTTCAGCTAGCATCCTAGATGTTGAGCTGCCCACCAGCAGCACGGAAACCGCGCTCGCTGTCAGCGCTGATGGGAGTGAGCACCAGGCCTGGTGCAGTCCAGGGGGTACCATTCAATACCAGCTCGGGGATGGACCTACCGAGCAGATCGATTTCCCCTCCTGCAGCAGCACACCGGCCATCGTCCTCGATCAGGATGGCATCCCCCATATCGTCTGGTATACCCAGGAAGTGCGCAACTCCACTGGTGCTACCAGCCCGGCCAGCCTATTGGTGGAGAGCATTCGCAGGAACGGCGAGTGGAGTGAAGCCGCCATTGCTGCCCGAACCGATGGAGAAGCCCTACCTGCTCTATCGCTTGACACGGAAGACAACCTCATACTGGTCTGGGAGGATGCTGCCGATACATCCGGGAATGTATACTTATCCATTCAAGAGAACTACGAGTGTTCCGAAGACGATCTCAGCTCTGTGGAATTGGCCGGGATAGAGGCTATTCTCGGCGGGGATACTCGTCCCCCCGGAACGGAGATCCCCTATTGCCGCAATGAATTTGACCGCATTATTTACACTCCCAATCCCGAAGCAGAATACAGCGATCAGCAGATCACCCAGAACGGCGGCTTCGACCAGGTATCTGCCTTGATCGAAGAAGCAGAATATGAAGTGCTATTCAACGTCATGCAGTATGTGGAAACAAATGCCGAACCGAGTCCAGGGAGGATCCTGGCCGAATCGGTAGGTAAACTCTACCAAGAAGTCAAATCCAACCCGGAGGACTACCCGCGTGGCATGACGGTGCGCATCTTGCTGGGCAACTATCCCATTATTTCTAATTTCACCTGGGGCGACCAGATCATCGAGGTGATCAAAGACCTCAAATGGGCCGGGGTGGAGAAAATGGTCGATCCAGAGATCGGTTGGCGAGTCGAGGTGGCCAATTACCCTGGCGTGTACCCGCACAGCCACAACAAGATGTTCGTGGTGGACGGTAAGCTGGCCGGTGGCCTGGGCTTCAACTACAACTACATCCACTTCACCAAGGATCATCCTTCTGGCGGAGGTGATGACCTGTTCGACCTGGGAATGACGGTTAGAGGACCAGTCGCCCAGGATGCCATCACGCATTACGACGACATGTGGAATGGGGCCAACCAAGTCCACTGCGAAGACCTGACCCTACCCGATGGTCAATGGCAGGACACCTGCCAGGAGGTGAAAGCCACCAACGACCATGTGCCGGAGGTTCTACGGGCATACCTGCCGATGGAGGGAGATACCAACGCCTTCTCCTTGTACCGTTCAAAAGTATTCGGCGAAGCGGATGATTTCATCGCCGCCAGCCTGGCAGCATCGACAGAATCGATCGAACTGATCACGGCAAATTTCTCGCTGGATTTATACTGCATGATCAACCTGCTCGCGCCTGGCTTCTGCACGCTAAATGATTCGATGCCCTATATCGATGCCATCCTGGAAGCTGTGGAGAAGAACCAGACCCATGTGCGGGTGATCATGGAGAACGCCAACACTTATGGCCTGGAGAATCGAGTCACGGCGATGGTGATCTATCCAGAGCTGGCCAAACGCGGATTGGAAGACCTGGTGGAACTACGCTTTTTCAATGGCAGAACCCACTCCAAATCCGGTCTGATCGATGATGCGCTTTTGATTATCGGCAGCCAGAATTTCCAATACAGCGCCTGGGGGAAAGGTGGTGGGCTGGGTGAGAACATGATCACCACCAGCGATCCAGAGGCTATTGCGGAATTCAAAGCGCTGTTTGAAACCAAGTGGCAGGAAGCGGTCCCGGTTGATGAAGCAGAATATGGAACAGTTTCAAAATAGAG
This sequence comes from Anaerolineales bacterium, assembly GCA_041556275.1. Taxonomy (GTDB): domain Bacteria; phylum Chloroflexota; class Anaerolineae; order Anaerolineales; family UBA4823; genus PFL25. Next base: position 12,203 of record JBFFIU010000024.1, read on the forward strand.
CATGAACGAACAAAGTGTTTAAAAGTATCTGGAATAGATTTCAGGATAACATCCGGTTAAATTTAGCATGGCCTATTTCCTTGTCTGCCTGGTAACAAACGCCCTGGCAGTCAGGTTCACAGATACCATCCTGCACGGGATTCAGCTGGCGCTCTTTCATAGTCTGCATCTTCGTCAAGACCTTAGTACCAATCCTGGCTTTCTGTCTTTCATCTGAGACAATCAAGGAGCCGTAATTGTAGTCAACATTTTCGATTCAAGATCTGTTAGCTTCAGCTGCATTGATTAGGGGGAAATCTTGATTTTGTCTGTCAACTTCTTATTCCTGAGAACCAAAAAATCTCTTCAATTCCAACCAGCATGAGCATAAACTTGTACTTGACAAAATCTTTGCAAATATGTTACAATATATATACAATTGATAATATCAAGGAGAATAACTTATGCAGGGAAGCGAAAATATAGAAGAAATTATCCATCTCATGGATATCCAAAAATCATATGATGTTGGCGGAAACCTGGTACCCGTACTGAAAGGGCTTGATCTATCGGTGATGCCAGGTGAATTCGTGGCCATTACCGGCCCATCAGGTAACGGGAAATCAACCCTGCTCAACATGATCACTGGCATTGACCGCCCCACTCAGGGCGAAGTAATCGTCAATGGCAGCCCAGTGCACACGATGAACGAAAACCAATTAGCAACCTGGCGGGGAGAAAACGTTGGCATCATATTTCAATTCTTCCAGCTGCTGCCTTCTTTAAGCCTGCAGCAGAATGTGATCATGCCGATGGAATTTGCCGGAAAATACGGCCGAAAAGAACGACGCGATCGAGCCATGCAGCTGCTGGAGATGGTTGAGCTCAGCGACCAAGCGCACAAGCTTCCAGGTATGGTTTCCGGTGGTCAGCAGCAGCGCGCAGCTATCGCCCGCGCATTGGCCAATGATCCGCCCCTGCTCATCGCGGATGAACCTACCGGCAATCTGGATTCGCAGACAGCCGAGACTATCTTCGAACTCTTCGAAAAGCTTGTCGAGCAAGGTAAGTCGATGCTCATGGTCACCCACGACGCCAATCTGGCACAGCGCATACCCCGCATCATCGAAATCAAGAACGGCGTGATCTCATGCGACTCTTTCCGCGCACCTGAGATCTTCACCAGTAACCCAGTAGAAGCACTATCAGTGGAGCGAGGATAATGAGCAGTTTGTTTGCAAAAGTCTGGCACGACTTGTGGAGCAACAAAGCACGCACCATCCAGGTGGTGATGGTTATTGCGCTTGGAGCAATGGGTATTGGCCTGGTTATCGGTGGTCGCAATTTGATCGCCGGGACCATCGCTGACCAATGGCGTCAAGCTGAACCACCCAACATTAAATTATCTGTAACGCCTCCATTAACCGATCAGCAGTTAAAGCAAATCGAGCGTATTGAGGGTGTCTATCAAGTCGAAGGTTTGCAGTCCTCTTCTATTGAGTGGCGATTGGCTGGTGATACAGAATGGCAGACCGCCAGGGTTGAATCACGCCAGGACTGGCAAGATCAAAAGATGGAGCTGGTTAATCTGGTCAGTGGGGAATGGCCAGGACGCAACAAAATTGGTGTGGTGAAAACGGCGGACACACTGTATGGCGTCGGTGAAGGTGCAAACATCGAGGTGCGTGCAGCTGATCGTACCCGTGAACTCCAGATCACCGGCACGCTTAAACCAGTCGGGCCTTTTCCGGTTGTCTTCTTGGGAGAGCCGATTTTCTATGCCGACCAACGCACTTTTGCAAATCTGACCGGACGAGATACTTATAATCTCGTGCAGACACGGGATATCGTTTTTGAACAAGCACGCGCAGAAGCAACAGATCTGGCTATACAGGATTATTTCGAAAGGATTGGTGTGGATTCTGTCGGCGTACTCTTCCCTTTCCAGAGCCGTATAGTACCCCCCGATATCCCACCTGCAGCGGAGATATTGAACGCCCTTTTCTTGATCCTGGGTTTGATCGGCGTAATCATCATCGCCATGGGCGTGTTCCTGGTATACAACAGCGTTAATGCGATCATCACCCAACAGGTGAGCCAGATCGGGGTGATGAAAGCCATCGGCGCAAGCCCCCGACAGGTTTTCTTTGGCTACTTCTTGCTGGTGCTCGCATTTGGTGTGTTCGCAGCGTTACTGTCCATCCCTTTGGGAGGTTTAGGGGCGCGCGGCCTGCAAAGTCTGTTTATTAATTTGCTGAACATGGAAGATCCGGGCTTCTCCTTGGATCTTCAGGCAGTCCTGGTACAAGTCATGGTGGCAATGGCTGCGCCGATCCTGGCCGCACTGTTCCCGCTACGCACGGCGACGCGCATCACCGTCCGGGAAGCGATCACCACCTATGGGCTGACCGGCAGCACAGGTTTGATCGAACAAATTATCACCCGTCTGCGTACGATCCCCTATTCCATTATCTTGATCTTCAGTAATGCATTTCGTAATCGAAAGCGGGTCTTCTTCATCGAGCTCACCCTGGTGTTGGCGGGTGTGGTCTTTTTGATGGTGCTGGGAGTGAATGATTCTACAAGATATACATTTGGTGGCAAGCTGACCAGCATCCACAATTACCAGGTGACGCTACAATTCGATCGCCTGGAGAGGACTAAACGCCTGGAAAGTATTGCTCAAAGCAATCCACAGGTGACAGATGCTGAGACCTGGTTGGTCCTTCCAGCAACAGCACGACCGGTTTCCCAGGAAGAGGAGCTGGTTACCGATGCGCGCATCCGCGTTTTTGGTCTCCCTGCGGATGGTGATATGTACTCACCTGATGTACAGGAAGGGAGATGGTTCAATGAGCAAGATCTCCGTGCAGCCGTGATCACCCAGAGTCTGGCGGGTGAGAAAGGTTGGGGTATTGGAGAATCGCTTACCATCACCGATGCCAACGGCCGCGAAGAAGACTGGCTGGTGGTAGGGATAAATTACGATCCTCTAGCTGGTTCGGCTATTTTCACACCCCGATCCACATTGCAACGCGAAGTTGGTGAAATTGGTAAAGCCAATACGCTATGGGTGAAAACAATCACACAAGAGGCCAGCAAAATGGAATCCGTCGCCCTCGACTTAAGCGAGGCATACGAAAGCCGAAACACAGAAGTAGCACCTTCAAGTGCCTTTGGCGATAACACCATCGCCCAGATCGTTAAGCAATCCCAAGATAGTTTCAGCATAATCTTCCAGCTGCTAGCGGTCATGGGTGTGATCATCGCCGTCGTCGGCGGGGTGGGTTTAAGCGGTGTGCTGACCCTGAACGTCCTGGAAAGACGAAGGGAGATCGGTGTTATGCGGTCGATTGGGGCTTCATCGTGGCGGGTGATCCGGCTTTCTATCGGGGAAGGTGTGCTCTTGGGCTGGATCAGCTGGCTGATCGCGCTGCCTTTGAGCATTCCTGCCGCCTACCTCCTGGCGACTCGCGGCTTATCTTTTGCCCTCAACCAGCAACTGAGCTACCAATTCTCAGCGGGTGGTGCACTTCTCTGGCTGATGCTGATCACCATTATAGCGATTATTGCCAGCTCAATACCTGCCCGCAATGCAGCCAAAGTCAGCGTCCGGGAGAGCTTAACCTATTAAAGCGATCCACGATACCTCGGGATCCTTTTCATCACTGCAGTCAAACCAGAAACAACTCTTTGCCGAGTGGAATTTTGTAACCTTTTCAAAAAAAGTACATCTAATCAGAGGCGATAAATGATAATCCGTAACCTGGAGGAAACATGAGAAAATCACCTAGAGACAACGTGAGGGTCTTGGTGTTGAATAATCAGAGAAGTGCAAATTGGCTGTGGATAGGTCTGGGCCTGGCATTGCTAGCATTGTTAAGCCTCGGGGCAGTTGCCTGTAGTCCTGCTCCAGCACAAGTGGCACCATCTTCGGTCACTTTGCCAGCGGAGATCTCTGTTGACGAGGCATACCAGCTGTACCAGGAAGGTACTTTCGTGCTGGACGTACGTACCCCAGAGGAATGGGATGATTTTCATGCCCCAAATACAACTTTGATCCCATTAGATCAACTGGAAAGCCGCCTGAGTGAACTGCCACAAGACGAACCGATCGTAGTGGTTTGCCGCTCAGGCAATCGCAGCCAAGCTGGCCGCGATATCCTGCTGAGCAACGGCTTTGCGCAGACGACCAGCATGGCGGGTGGGCTGAATGAATGGAGGTCGGCAGGCTATCCGATCGAATAAGAAGACAATGAATTTTTCTCACTGGCAGATGTAAAATCTGCCAGTATTTGTATTAAAGCTGGGAGGACATTATCTAACCCATATATATTAAGGTTAAAGTTTGCTCAGTGATATCACCGATTGACTTGCCCTGTATTAAAATTATTATATGGCAGGATTGTGAAGAAAAGAACAATCAAACAAATTGAGGTCCACTGATGAAAAATCCATTGAAGATCCTCACCTATCTATCTGCTCTACTGAGCTTATTAACCCTGCTGAAGCCTGTCGATACATCCATCAGAGTTTTGTTATGGGTACCCAAGCTGCTTGGAGGCGCCCTGGCACCTATACTGGGGACGATCAGCGGTTTAGGAACCTTAACAGGGTTTATCCGGCACGATTGGAAGCTGGCTGGGGCCGGAATTCTAGGTGCTGGGTTGGCGGCAAAGTTCCTTGGCGATATGCCCAAGTCAGAGGATCAGTTTCGGAATGCTTTTGGTTTCGATTGGCAGGAGCGTGTGCCAACAGAACTGCGATCATCAACTCCACCCCGGCGTCGCTCTATTGGGACCAGCGCCCAGGGTCGGATCGAGTTCCAGCAGAACGTGATTTGCGACACTCCAGAAATCAACAAATCCCTGCTGGCCGATCTTTGGCAACCGAGTTCCAACATGCCGCGCAGCGGACTAGGGGTGATCAATATACACGGTGGTGGTTGGCGAGTTGGTGACAAAGATCTCGGCACACGACATTTTTTTCGACGCCTTGCTGGAGAGGGAAACGTGGTGCTCGATGTCGCCTATTCGCTCTGGCCACAGGCTGACATCCAGACAATGGTGACCGAAGTCAACCAGGCGATCACCTGGATGAAAGATAATCATGCCGCTCTTGGCGTAAACCCGGAGCGTATCTTCCTGATGGGCGGCTCTGCCGGAGCTCACCTGGCTCTATTAGCAGCTTATTCCGGGAATCGGAAAACCGATCTACCAGAAATGGATACTTCAGTAAGGGGTGTGATCGCATTTTACCCCCCAGTCGATTTGTTTAACATGCAAGCGCAAATTCGGGAAACCGCCCATACAAGAACGAGACCCATTGATAAGGCTGTCAACGATATGTTGAATTTCCTGTTCATGTACCAACCCGAACAAGATGAAGGAAATGTGTCAGACATGTTGACAGAAATGATTGGTGGAACTCCAGATGAAATTCCCGAAACATACCGATCTCTATCACCGATTTACCAGGTTGGTCCGCACTGCCCACCCACCTTGCTCTTACACGGCAGCGATGATGTATTTGGCCTGACACCTGGTGTGCGCCGCCTGCACAAAGAATTACAGGCTGCGGGTGTGCCAGTAGTCCTGGTTGAATACCCTCACACCGACCACGGTTTTGACCTGGTCCTGCCGCAGATCTCGCCAGTCGCTCGTTCGGCGGCACACAATATCGAACGGTTTCTGGCTCTATCTTGATGTGAGCTGAGGATTAACTGCAACAACTCATTAGAGATGATAGCCAATGCCAACTGCGAGCTACTACTATCAAGCATAGGAAATCTGAACCCGATTAAGATGCCAGAATAAATTTTCAGGAGAACATGTGAACAAACCCAAAGTCGCCCTGTTCGGTGCATCTGGGACGATGGGATACCAGGCTTTCAAAGAACTTTGGAAGCGAAAGGAGGATTATGACATCGTCCTCCTGGTGCTGCCATCTGAGAAGGATTTAGGGCTTTTTAAAAGATATGAACTGGAGGCTGGGGTTCCAACGATCTCCGGCAGGGGAGTCGCTGAAGGCGACGGATTCAAGATCGTTTGGGGAGATGCGACCCAATACGCGGATGTACAAGAAACGATCGCGGGAGTTGATTGGGTGTTGAACGCGATGGCGTATATATCACCACAGGCCGATTACCGCCCTCAGGTCGCGCAAGCAGTCAATGTGGATGCCATCAAGAACATCATCAAAGCTATTGAATCGCAACCTGACGGAGCGGAACGGATCAGATATATTCATACCGGGACCGTGGCGAAAACCGGCAATCGCCCCAAAGGTATACACATGGGGCGAGTCGGTGATCCCCTGAAACCATCCGTGTTTGACTTTTACGCCGTGACCAAGATCACCGGTGAACGGGCGGTTTTGGAATCGGAGATCAAACACTGGGCCTCCCTGCGCATGACCTTCATCATGCCGACCAATTACCAGGAGTTATCCAACCTGCAAGATCCGATATCTTTCCACATGCCGATCGACGCGTATATGGAGAATCTGACCGACCGGGATGCTGGCTTTGGATTGGTGAATTGTCTCGATATTCCAGGCGATTCCGATTTTTGGCGCAGAGTTTACAACATGGGTGGTGGCCCCAGGATGAGGACTCTGGCTTACGATTACCTGGACAAGAATTTTCAACTCGGAGGATTATCAGGAGTTGCGTCCTGCACAGAGCGCAACTGGTTTGCGCTGCGCAATTTCCACATGCAGTACTATGAAGACAGTCATGTGCTCAACGAGTATCTGCACTATTGGCGAGATTCGATGGACGATTACTGGAAGACAATAGGCAAAGATTTACCCTTCGATATGAAATTAATTGCCTTCCTGGCGCGCATACTGCCCTCCTTCCGCGCCCGGGCAGAGCGATCGACATATGAGATCATGAAGGACATGGCCGAAAACCATAAGAATGGGCCGGCCTATTGGTATAAGGATCGAAATGATCAACGCATATCAGCATTCTTCAAGGATTATGACCAATATGAATCCATCTCGGACTGGGGGATGAACATGCCCGACCTGGATGCAGAGCCCGAGTGGCAAAGACTCAATCACGGTTACAATGAAACCAAAACACAGCTCGATCTATCCGACTTGCAAGGGGCCGCTGAGTTCAGGGGTGGTAAATGCCTTTCAAGGGATTGGAATGGTGACATGCATACCCCTCTGACATGGCGCTGTGCTTTCAAGCACGAATTCGAAGCCAAAACCTACACGATCCTCAAAGCCGGTCATTGGTGCCCGGATTGCATGCCCCCACCGTGGAATTTCGATCAGCAGGCTAAAGTAAATCCCTTCCTGGCCCAGGTCTGGTATGCTGATAATGAACCGGGTGAAACCAATTTCTACCCCAAGGATGCGATTCAAGATATCGCCAATGCGGACGAAGAGTGGCGGGAGAGGAGCAAATCATAACCGGATCAGATTGAATTTTATAATTTTCTTCTAGAGGAAACGGATCTTCTGATTGGGGTAGATTAATTTGGTTAATCAGCCAGAGCAAAAACTCAGCATAGTATAATCCAACCAACAGAAAAACTCCGGGATATGAAGGTCGTAATCTTCCTTTTGTTAGTCTTGTTGCTGATCCTTACACCGAACACTTTAAATCACGCATTTTGAAATTCGATGAAGAATGGAAGGGAAAAAATGGCAGATAAAGCCACTTCCCCACATATTTCCCAGATCACCGATTACTTATACATCTCTGCATTCCCGCGCGGGAAGCATGTAGCAGAGATCGTTGCTTTGGGGGTACGCCTGGTGTTATCCATGCATTGGATGCGACCCACGAAAATGCTGGAAAAACCACCAGTCGTGTTATTGTGGCTGCCAACATTTGATAATTTCTTCTTGCCGATGCCGATAGGAACCCTAAGTAGAGGAGTTAGGGCTGCATTACCGGTCATCGAAAATAGTGAGGCAGTATTGGTACATTGCAAGTCAGGCAAGCACCGCAGTGTCGCTCAAGCGGCATGTGTGCTGATTGCAATGGGTTACACCGCGGATGACGCAATGCAGCTGATCAAGGAGAAACGGGCTGTAGCCGACCCGGATGCTTGGCATATCCAAAGACGCATTCGAAAATTTGAAAGCCAATGGCAAGAAAAAAATAATTTGGAGGATCAATTAGAATAGCTAAATATGACCACTTTACCATACCCAAAAGTGCACGTTGTTATAAATCCTGCTTCA
>JBFFIU010000025.1:0-20320 GCA_041556275.1 Anaerolineales bacterium
CCATTCTCGCCCAGGATGGCGTGGATCTCACCCGCTTTGATCTCAAAGTCTATTTTGTCATTGGCAACGACTCCCGGAAACCTTTTCGTGATGCCGCGTGCTTCCAAGACAGTATGGCCGCGTTTGATCTCTTCAATAACCACTTTACTCACTTATATCTCTCACTGTGATCCTTCTAAAACCAAATTTTGATCCTGACAGACAAGGTTTTTTTAAGAAGTAAATGAATTGTGACTCAGATAGACATGAGGCTCCCAAATCTGGGGTTTTACCCTCAAGAATGGGAGCCTCTGATTATTTGTTATGAGTGGTAGTAATGCATCGATGCGATCAATATGGACTACTAAACTCTAACTCACTCCAGTATCTCAACACCTGCCAGGTCAAAGTTGAACAGGGAGAGCAGCCACTCATCTGTTGGTATCTCACCGGCAGGCTTAACCTCGGTCCCCGCAGCTGGGATCGGCGTGCCCTCCAGCTCCAAGCCGGTACCATTGCTGATGAAGGCGTGCTCAGTGAATGGGTCCCATGTTCCGGCGATCATCTCCTCGCGCCGCTGTTCAACGAGCTGCACGATCTCATCTGGGATGGATGGCAATGCAGCTGGGCTTATGGCTTCCACGCCTACCTTTCCATCATTCATGATGTCAACAGTTGGCACTTCCGTGCCATCTGCCAGGACCATGGAGTCATTCATTCCTAGGTATAGTATGGTCTCGGGATTTTCTTCACCAGCTAAATACTCATTGAGCATATGCTCGTAAAGGACTTCCCAACGTGTATCAAAAGATACAGCCACGGTATCCGTATCCGACCAGCCGTACTCGCCAACAATATCCATGTCCTTTCCGACGAACCAGACACCCTGTTCTGTGGCGACATCTAGGGGGGAACCGGAGTCAGTTTGTTGGGTTAAAACATCTGCATTGTATGTGGATACTAAGGTTTCAGCAATACCGCGCTCTTCCGGGGGAAGAAACCAGTCGCCCACGTACTTGACATAAATGTTAACGTCTTTCCCAAGCATCTCCGCGGCGTCCTGAACTCCAAGGATGAAGCCGTTCTGACGCCTGATGACCTGGACAGATGGGAATGCTGAGACGATACCGATATTACCGGTCTCGGTCAATGCACCCGCGATCAAGCCCTCTAAATACAGTGCTTGATACTGTCTGGGGAAGAGTCTAATGAAGTTCCTTTTTGTAGATAGATCGCTGGCGATGATCGAACCGAAGTAAACCTCCGGGTATTGATCTGCGATATCAATTAACGGCATGCCCATGAACTCAGCGTTACCAACAACGATGTCAGCCCCTCCCGAGATCAATTCTTCTGCGAAAGGCACAGCAACATCGGGTCCAACATCCTCTCGGAATACATAATCCACATTATCAAATTTTTCTGCAATTCGTTTTCCAGCGCGATCGTGGGCTCCAGACCAGGTTGTGCCTTCAATCACGCTGAAGTGCTCGATCGCCAGGGTAGCGCCTTCCATTGCTTCTTCAGGTTGCGGTTCCTCAGCGGGAGCTTCTGGCTCGGGAGCCTCGGTTGGTGTGGCAGCCGGCGCACAAGCAATGAGCACCATGGCCAAAATTACAGTAATGGCAATCACCTTGAGGATTGTCAATCTCTTCTTTGCAAAAAGTTTGCTGATCATTTCTGCCATTCTCCTTTCCTAAGTTCTGATAGCGGCTCATGCAAATCTTTATTCACCTTCTGAACCTCGATCTCGACGCCATTTTATCCCGCACCTGAAGCAGTTTCAATTTTACACATTTCGAAGTAGCTTGTCAAATCGAGGTGTTTCCATCAGAGCCTTTTTCTTCAATGCCAATCTTGCTTGATTTTTACCGCTGGCGGTAAGCAATTTGATTGATCAGGCTGCAAATTTTTATTAATTTTCGATCACATCACCCACCTCCTCTACTCATCAAGATCAGGACAACGACGATGATAATGATCACAACTGCGATGGCGACCCAGGTCACCCATTGGGATGAGAATACACTTCCAGCCATATCTTTTGCAACCGAGGCTGCGAATTCGGTCTCCGAGGGTGGTTGGTATTCAATTTCGCCCTGGTCTGGATCGGCGCCAATACGAGCCTGTAAAGCCTGATCGAGTGTATCCAGTCCTTGATTGATCATGCTCTTGCTGGCCGTGTCTATTAACCGTTGGCCTACACTGGCCAGCCTGCCGCCGATCTGCATCTCGCCCACGTATTTCATGAGGGTTTTCTCATCATCTTGGGCGATCAACTGAACATTACCCGTTCCTTTTACAAAGCCGGGTTTACCCTTGCCTTCTACTGACATGGTACAGCTTTCAGGGGGTATTTCATCGGAGATTACAACACGTCCCGCGAATTCTCCACCGACCGGGCCAATGCGCACATTAATCTCGCCTTCGTATTCGTTTTCGCTGACTAGCTCCAGACTTTGGGTGCCAGGCAGGGCGGTTGAAAGCACCTCTGGGTCGCGAACGATCTTCCATACTTCTTCGCGGGGCCCGTTAAACACATATTCGCCCTCAATTTTCACTGTATATCCTCCTTATTATGTAGCAGCTCAAACAACTTATTTGGACTGAGGGGCATTTCAAGTATTTCGAAATTATGATCAGGAAAGGCATTTTCGATGGCCTGGGCGAAGAGCGCCGGGACAGGAATTGTGCCTGCCTCACCAACGCCTTTCGTTCCAAGCGGGTTGAGCGGAGATCGGGTTTCGAGATGCTCCACTTCAATATGGGGAATTTCGCAGGCAGTGGGGACAAGATAATCCGCCAGTGAGGCATTGAGCAGCTGTGCATTCTCATCGTATATGAGCTGCTCGAAGTATGCGTTTCCTATACCCATCGCTACCCCACCGTGGATCTGACCTTCCAGGATCAGAGGATTGAGAATCGTGCCGCAATCCTCGGCGACCACATAACGCTTGATCTCGATCATCATGGTTTCCGGGTCGACTTCAATGATCATGGCATGCACGCCAAAGGCTGCAGCACCATATTGAGGGCCAAAGTATGCTGTCGCTTCTAAGCCCGGTTCAGTTCCTGGTTCAACCGCGCCGCGCAGTGGATTGGCCTCTAAAGCCAATTCTCCCAGGCTGATTGACATGCGCGGAAGGTCAGCCACTCTCACATAACCACCCTCCAGCTCGAGCTCCTCTTCAGGAGCTTCAAGGATCTTGCTGGCCAGCTTGAGCACCTTATCCCGCACGCTGATAGCTGAAGCGTGGATGGCATTGGCGGCGACAACGGCTCCTCGGCTGGCGAATGTGCCTGTTCCCCAATGGAACTCTGTGCTGTCACCCGTGACCAGGTTAACATCTGTAACCTTCACCCCCAGTTGCTCTGCCACGATCTGGGCAAAAGAGGTGAAGTGACCCTGACCTTGAGTGCCAACTCCTGTCGCTACATTTATTTTCCCGCTGGGTTCAATATTGATCCTGGCGCCCTCGTATGGTCCGACACCGGTTGTTTCCACAAAGGGGGTAATACCAATGCCGACATGCCGACCTTCGGCTCGCAAACGAGGTTGTTCTTCGGTAATAAAATCGTGATACCCGATCTTCTCAACAGCTTTTTGCATGACAGGTTGGTAATTCCCGCTGTCGAATATGAGCGGGGAAAATGCCTGGTCAATGATCACCCTTTCGTATGGAAATGCTTCCGGGGGGATGAAATTCAATTGGCGAATTTCCACCGGGTCCATGCCCAGTTCTTTAGCTGCCAGGTCAAGCAAGCGTTCAACCAGGAATATCCCTTGGGGTCTCCCTGCTCCGCGGACCGGAGTCGTGATCATCTTATTGGTGAAAACGACTTTGAGCTCGCCGTGGTAGTTCGGAACATCATAGCCACCTGTAGCATGTGATTCTGTATTGAGCGGGATGGTCAATCCATATGGATCATACGCACCTGTGTCATGCAAGAATGTATGGCTGACGCCAAGAATTTTCCCTTCACGGGTTAAAATCATTTCAGCTTCATGAATCTGCTGTCTTTCTTGAGTGGTCGCATGGAAGTTCTCCCTTCGATCCTCGATCCATTTGATTGGTTTGCAGAGCTGCATTGATACCCAAGGGATCATGATCTCCTCAGGATAATGGAGCAGGATCTTGGGACCGAAACCGCCCCCGATGAAGGGCGCGATCACCCTGACCTGGCTCAATGAAAGGCCGTGTCGTGCCGCGAGACCATTTCGAATAGGGACTGGCGCCTGGGTTGTATCCCACACCGTCAGGTGCTGGCTTTTCTCATCCCAATCAGCAACGATTCCCCGGTTTTCCATTGCTGCAGCGGCTCCGCGGTCAATTTCTATCCTGCGGCTGATCACTACATCAGCAGATGCTTTTGCTGCCTGGTAGTCGCCTTTATCCTGGATCATGTGCGCAGCCAGATTTGAGTCCAGATCGTCATGAACAAGTGTGGTCTCCGGGTCGAGTGCGGTTTCCAAGTCCGCGACGACATCCAGCATATCTAAATCGACCATAATGTCCTCTACTGCGTCCTCAGCAATGTAGCGGCTTTCAGCGATGACGATCGCGATCGGTTCTCCGACATAGCGCACTTTGCCCTTTGCCAGGGGTACCTGGGTTCGGGAATGGAAGATGACATCTTCACCTGGCGGGGGCGCAACGTTCGAAGGACCTGGTGCCCAGTCCTCTCCCATATCTTCCGCCGTGTATACTGCCACGACTCCGGGGTGTGCGCGCGCTTCAGATGTGTCAACCCCATTAATCTTTGCATGTGCGAAATCGCTGCGCAAGAAAGCTGCATGAAGCATCCCGGGGATATTTACATCATCCACGAATAACGCCTGACCGGTCAATAAGCGCGGATCTTCATTTCTTTTTATTGGTTTACCAAGAGTTTTATTCATGGTTTGCTGTTCCCGTTTTCAGTTTAAAAAATTAATCCTCAAGTCCTCATATTCTCGGCTGCGATTTTGACAGCCTCAACAATGTTCTGGTAACCCGTGCAGCGGCAGATATTACCTGAAATACCATGCCGGATCTCCGCCTCATCTGGATCGGGATTTTCCTCAAGGAATGGGATCAGAGTCATCAGAATTCCAGGTGTGCAGAAACCGCATTGCAGGCCGTGCGCTTCCCAAAAAGCTTCCTGGATAGGATGAAGATTATCTGGTGTTCCCAGGCCTTCAACAGTGAGAATTTCATGTCCATGTGCCTGAACAGCGAACATCAGGCAGGAACGCACTGGTTTTCCATCGAACAATACGGTGCACGCACCGCATACTCCATGTTCGCAGCCAACATGGGTTCCGGTTAATCCGATCTCATGACGTAAGAAATCGCTGAGTAACAGACGAGGCTCAATAGCTTGTTGGTATGGTTTGTCATTTATAGTAACTTCTAAATTGAAGTGATTGCTCATATCCTTCTCCGGATCAAATGTTGGATGATTTAATTGTGAACACTTCTGGCACGTTCAAATGCTTTGGCAAGCGCGCGTTGGGTTAGAATTTTTGCCAGATGGCGCCGAAAATTTGCAGAAGCATGAATGTCGCTTCCCGGGTCGATATCCACGGAGGCTGCTGTCTCAGAAGCCTCTCGCAGTTTGTCAGGGTTCGGGGATTCGCCGCGTAATACTTGTTCCGCCTGCTTTGCCTCGACTGGGCCATCCCCAACGCTGAGGTAGACCAGCCGAGCCTCCTGGCACAAGTTATCGTCGCTAAGAGTCACCAGGACCGCGACTCCCACCATGGCGAAGTCGTGCGGTCTGCGGGCGATTTCTTCTAAAGCCCATCCGGTTCGGGGAGGCAAAGAAGGCAGTTCTATTTCAGCGAGAATCTCATCCGGTTCCAGAGAAGTGGCGAACATGCCTAAGAAGAAATCCTTCGCCGGTATCCACCGCTCCCCTGTCAGGCTTTTGATTTTAAAGCGCGCTCCTAAGGCTACGCTCACAGCAACCAGCTCAGCGGACGGATCTGCATGGGCTATGCTTCCACCAATTGTTCCCCGACTGCGAATTTGAGTAGTGGCGATCTGGGGCATAGCCTCAAATAACAGTGGGGCTCGTTTCGCTACTAATTGCTCCTTTTCAACTTGCGAATGCCGGGTCATTGTACCTATCCGCAAACCACCATTCTCATTTGGAAGGATAAAGGCTAGCTCGGGGATATTGTTCAGATCAATCAGGACTGAAGGTTCAGCCAGGCGAAAATTCATCATTGGAATCAGGCTTTGCCCACCAGCAAGTACCTTCGCGTCATAACCGTGTTCTGAGAGGTGGGCTAAAGACTGCTCAATGGATTTGGGGGCATAATATTCAAATGGGGCTGGTTTCATAGATTTAGGATCTCCTGTTTTCTAAACAAACATACGTAAAGATTACCTTATTTGTCCAATTTTTGCCAGTTATTTAATCAATTTCTGCTCAACTACTTGCCAATATATTTTTTCCAAGTATTTAATTATCTAACAGCATTCGTCTGGCTTATTGGGCTTCCTGTGGTATCTAATTAGCTATTCTAATCTAATCGGCCGGACCAACTTCTATGAATGCCAGATTATTACATCAATTCACAATTTTTTTTCTTGTGTATCAACTCAACATTATCAAGATATATAAACCGAGTCAATGCTCACTTGCTCTCTTGATGAATCCGTTCTCGGATTGTTCGTTTCACGAACGCAGAAAAGCTGTTAGGAGGGCGGTTTAGAAGCCAACCCAAAACCTGAGGATTGCCCAAGAATTCAAAGCGGCGATAATAGCGAAACATACTGACCAGCGTCTCGACCTGGTAATCTCCCATCTCTGTACCTCTTGCCTGTTCTTGCCATGTTTCGAGAGGGATAACGGAGACTTGAACCGGTCGTCCCAATTCCTGGCTTAATATACCGGTCACTTCGGTTTGGGATAAGCCTGCTACGCTGACCAGTTCGTATGTTGCAAAATGGTGACCGGGTTCGGTGAGCACCGTGGCAGCTGCCTGGGCAACATCTAGTAAATCGACCAGGCTCAAGCGGGTGTCGGCTGGATATGGCACAGGGAGGACACCTTCGTTGATGATGCTTTCCCAATGAACTAAAATATTCTGCATATAGGCGGCAGGCTGCAAAATTGTATATGGCAAACCGGATTCAATCAGCCGCTCCTCTACACGTAATTTGTTCCAGTGGTGCGGCATGGCTTCGGTTTGCGGTTTGAGCACAGAGTGGAAAACGAAGTGCGCAACACCTGCCTTCTGGGCAGTTGCGATCACAGTCTGTCCAATAGAAACTTCCTCTGGATTGACGTTGGGACAAATGTGATAGATCGCGCCGACACCTTGGACAGCTTGCTCCATCGAGGATTGGGTTCTCATATCTCCAACGACGACATCCTGGGCGCCCATCGATTCAACCATCTGGATTTGGTCAGCCCGTCGGACCAATGCGCGTACCTTCGCTCCGAATGCATCCAGCGCCTGGATGACTGCGCGACCAGTTTTACCAGCAGAACCCGTAACGAGGATCATAGCAATAACGGTTCTTAGAAATCGGATTTCTGATTCTTCAAGCTTCTTCCTTAAAGGCTACGAATCGACCCCACATGGAGGCGATCTCCATGCCTTTTTGGAGATAACAACCAATATAATAGCGCCCGCTATCCACATGGGCGATATCCTTGCCCAGGTTTTCAGCATGAACGATCTTTTTAGGGAAGAGATTCAGGTGAGTGTCCTGGTAATACTTGTCTAGTGGGTACATCTCATCCCAATCCTTGCCGAAATCTTCGACCAATTTGCGGTTGGCTTCTTCGAAGGTTTTGGGATGCCAGATGCGCTGGATGGTGTTCATTGGGTGATCCTGGCTGACTGCATCTATCCCCAACCACTTCAGTTTTTTATCGACACACCATTGGGAGAAATCTGGGGACGGTCCGGGGTGCTTGATCATATAGCGAAATTCATCAGAATCAGGGCTGATCCAACCGTATTTATGCCAGCCAGTCTTGAGGATCAAAATATCTCCTTGGCGCACTTCTACCACACTCTCGATCATTTCAGGAGTGTAGACGCTGGAATCGGATACCAGGTGGGAGATATCAGCGATCACCCCTGGACCTACCCAATCATCTAACGGTACTTCGCCAATGGTTCGACCCGCGGGCCAGAAATGCTTTTCACCATCCATGTGTGTTGCCAAGTGAATACTGGCATTACAAATGGAGCCATTCCTGCCCATGCCAAAATATTGACCCCCAACCCGCTTGGTATATGTGACAGTCAGGGGTACATAATTAGCCCATTGGGGGGTTTGGACGCTGAAGGGTATGGTGAGGTCCAACATTTCTGCTGAGGACATGATTTGGAAGAATTCTTCTTCATCCATTCCATCAGGTGGCTGCAATGCGCATGCGCGTGACCAGGCAGACTCAACTTCCATAAACGGAATTGGGTAGATCATGATCCAGGCGCGTTGGTTTTTCAGCTGGTCAATATCACCGACAATGGATTCCGCCAGCAGCAGGTGGTTTTTGGGCATCGTCATGTGGGTTAGCTGGTAGTACTCGTCCTGGGGGAACATCTCGTCCCAAGTCTTGCCATAATCTGCCATGAGCTTGGCTTCTGCTTTCTCGAATTCGTTAGCATGCATATAGCGGATAGAGGTGTTCATGGGGTGTTCGGCACAACCACAATCAACACCGATGATCTTGAGTTTCATGTCCAGCGCCCACTTGAAGAAATCAGGTGATGGTCCTGGATGCCTGACCAAAAATCCAAATTCCTTTGACTCGACACCGCCCTGGGCATCCGGATTTTGAACATCCGGCCAATCCCAAGAATAACGATGGTAACCTGTGTTGATGATCAAGATGTCGCCTTTTCTGACCGTTGCTCTTTCCGTGATCATCTCTGGCGTGTAAAGACTGTAGTCGGATACCGCATCGGATATATCAACCACGACTCCCGGGCCGCAAAGATCTGTCAAGGGAATATCTGCGATGGCGCGACCTCCAGAATGGAATGCGGTCTCACCGACTAAATGAGTGCCAACGGTGTTGCTCCAGTTCAATAATTGACCATTGGCTCCTTGTCCACCACCGTAAGCGCCAGTGACCCGTTTGAAGAAGTGGATTTCCAAGGCTTTCTCACCTGGCCAGGGTGGCGTGAAGATACTGCAACCTTGTGTCAGATCGTATAGTTTTGAATCAGACATCACCTTGATAAATTGTTCCCGATCCATTGGGGTCTCCCTTCCTATTTAATCCTTAGAATCCATATTGTTCTGCGAAAGCTACCAGTGCTCCCTCGAACATTTCCATCGGCGGGCGCACCAATCCAGCTCCAACCTGACCAACACCAGCTTCCTTGTGAGCGATGCCCGTATTAATGCGCGGGGTTATTCCAGTTTCCACTACCTTACGGATATCGATCCCCGTCGGTGTGCCGCGGAAATCCAGAGGGGGAATAGTGAAATACTTGTGTTCTGTGAAGCAGATCTCGTACATCTCCAATGTGGCGTTCATAGCGTCTTTTGGTGTGCCGCTGACGAAGGTGACGATGGCTGGCGCGCTGGCCATTGCAAAACCGCCGATCCCAGCCGTCTCGGTAATCGTGCTGTCGCCGATATCGCCGCTGGCATCCTCGGCAGTGAAACCTGGGAAATAGAGGCCCTGGGGAACTGCGACCGGGGCGGTAAACCAGCGATCGCCGAGTCCACTGATGCGGATGCCGAAGTCTGTCCCATTGCGAGCCATTACACTAACGATCGTACTGCCTTCGATATCATGTGCAACATCGACCATCGCTTTGCAGGCAGCCATGACCGGATTGAGTACACTGAGAGCATTATCACCTAAAGTACGGATGATCTCAGCAGCGACCTCGGCATCGTCGGTTGCCCTGACGATATTCGGTGCTAGGTTCTTGGTGAACAACACCGAACCAGCTTTATTGCGGTTATGACCTTCGTCTCCCATGTGAAGTGATTCGGCAAGGAGGACGCGCATATCGAGTCCTCCGGAGAGCTCGATCGCTTTGCCCAATACGGGAGCCATGACATCTTCCATCCAGCGCAACCGATCCAACACCTCTTGGCTGAAGGCGCCATATCGCAGTACTTTTCCGTAACCCTCATTCAAGTTGGAATAAGACATGTTTCCGTGCGTTTTATTTTCCAGAATGTAGACCGACATGGAGGGGCTGGTGACTCCGGCCATGGGGCCAACGGCTTGGTGGTGATGGCAAGGTTCGAGTTCGATCTCGCCTGCTTCGACAAGGGCTTGTGCTTCGGCTTCGTTTTGAGCTTTGCCTTCGAATATCAATGCACCTGTTATGGCCCCACGCATCGGGCCGGAGGCACGCTCCCAGGTGATGGGAGGGCCAGCGTGAAGCAATAAATCTTCCCGCATGCCCGGGATCACATCGAGCGCCTTACCCATTCCGATCACAACAGGACGTGCTTCCATCATGCGTTCTGTCGCTTCTGCATTTGCCTTATCAATGTCCATTGAATACACCTTTCTCTAATTTGCGATATTAATTTCGATCCCCGCTATTTTCGAGGGTAGCGTATGCCCGGTTCGAAGCGAGCGCGGGCTTCTTCGAGGATCTCTTTATAGAGCTCGAGGTTTCGATCTTCTAGGTGATCGAAGTTTTGGAGACTCTTACTGCCCCAGGTGATGTAGCGCATTGGATCAGGATCGAGTTTAGCAGCAATGATCTCTTCTGTGCCACGCGCTTGCGCAAGTCGCCAGGCGATGGGATTGATGATCATGCTGTGACCGAACCCAAAATTGCCGCCTGCGTCTGGTCCAACCAGATTGCTTGCTATCAGGTAGACATGATTATCATAAGCACGGGCGGCATTAGTGATATACCAGATGTCGTAGCTGCGCTGCAGGGCAGAAACTCGGATGATGATCTCGGCTCCCTTCACGGCCAGCAAGCGCGATAATTCCGGGAAATCGCCATCGTAGCAAATGATCATACCGATATCCCCCAGGGAAGTCTTGAATACTTCAGCGCGATCCCCAACCATTGCCCAACCGCCGCCATCGATACGCTCCCAAGGTGCAGGATGGGTTTTATCGTAAATTCCTGCGATCTCACCAGTCGGTGTGATCAAGATAGCTGAGTTGTAGACCATTCCACGATCACCGCCCCGGCGATATGAAGGCCAAACCACATGAACGCCTAGCTGTTTGGCAGCCTCTTGAACCTCTTGTGTGATGCCTCCGGGCGCCTCATCGACCAGATCCCATAATTCATTTGCATCTAAACCAGTCTCATAACCAGTCGTTACCGTTTCTGGGAAGACGACCAGGTCAGCCTCATATTCATGTACTGCCTTTTCCAGCCAGGAGATTCCTTTGGCGATATTGGCTTGGACATTGTTGGGAGTGATGGCAATTTGCACACATGCAGCTACAAACTCTTTCATCAGGCATCTCCTCTTACTTGGACTTCATTCTTTCCAAGATGGCCATTAATTTTTCGTCGCCTCCAGCGGGGGGGCGCCAATCGACCTGGATGACCTGGGCATCTTGCGATATCAAGCTCTCGGTGAAGCTCTCTAACCCGACATTGATGGCTGCCAAAGGCTGTGTGAGTGATTTCAAGTCCACCTCTACCAAGGTTTTTTGTCGGATTGTTGGGCCATTTTGGTTAAGTGCTGCCACCAGTCGACCGACGTAGCGAGCGGCAGCATCGTTGCTGGTAAACACTTTTGCTCCAGCAGCTTCTAATTGAACCTCCTGGTGGTCCATGTCCTGCGGGTCTTCGTCAGTTCCAGTTACGATCGCCACAACTTCCAGGTGGCGACCAGCTTTCGTAGCCTTCTCACGCGCTTCCCTGATAGCCGGTGATAACTCGCCTGCCGGATCAGGATGAGCGCCATAACCAAGAACTACATCCATCAATATAACAGCTACATCAGGTTGGTCAGCTTCCACCTCCAGGCGACGTATGCGCAGATCATTATCCATCATGGGGTGCAGGCGACCAACAGTGAACTCATCTTCGCCCAAGTCGAGGATAGTGTTCTCCTGGCTGACTAAAGAGTCGGCAAGCTGATGTTCTTTTTTCAATGGAGCATTTGAGTACACCACCGGCAAATAGTCTTGCAGGACGAGCATCGCCTCATATGCCAGTGTCCCTCCCGAGAAGAGCCCTCTCAGGAAACGTTGGCCTTGAGCGTAAGGCTTGCGATCGATATCCATATTTTCTTTTACGGTGGTTTCGGTGGAAGCCATTTGCACGGCCAGCTCCGCCGTTTCGTCAAAAGAGGTGGCGAAATGTACGTTATCTATTTTGCGAACTGAAGTAGCGTAACCAATAAAATCCACAATCACAGGTTTTCCTACCAGGCGAGAGGCTTGCACCAGATCATCTGCAACCTCAGTTGAAGGGGGTTTGGATACCAGCACAATGACCTTGGTCTGGGGATCACGGCTGAGCAAGTCTAAACCCTGGTGCGCGGTTATTGCGCCCACCGGTTCGGTGAGGTCACGCCCTCCGGTGCCGAGAGCTTGGGTTATGCCGCCTCCCAGCTGGTGGATGCGAGCAGTTACCTGCTGTAAACCTGTGCCTGAACCAGCTACCAGGCCGATCGAGCCGTGGCGGATTTTATTTGCAAAGCCTAGCCCAACTCCATTGACGATCGCTGTCCCGCAATCGGGTCCCATCACTAAGAGACCTTTTTCAACAGCAGTGCCCTTCAGATCGATCTCATCCATTAAGGTGACATTATCACTGTAAAGGAAGACATGTTTATTAAGGCTAAGCGCCTGGCGGGCAACACCAGCTGCATAACGTCCGGGGACTGAAACCAGTACCCACTGCGCTGCGGGCAGCATTTCTGACGCCGATTCAAGGCTCTTGGGACGATAATCTTCATCAGTGCTCACACCCCGGCGCTTGGCGATGAGTTCATCCACTTTCTCCAATGCATCCTGAGCTGTTGATTCATCTTCAGCTTTAATCACCAGAACCATATCATCTGCACCTGCATCATGGACTTCTGGCGCTAATAGATCACTCTGGGCTAATAAGTCCTTGTTGGCATCGGTTCCCATCACAACCCCAGCGTCGATAACTCCCGGTTGGGCGGTCAAGGCGCGTTGCAGCTGCATCAGAACCACCGAATCGTAGTACACACCAGATCGAACTTCACCTTTTATCTTGGCCATAGAAACTCCCGAATCGATAAATGAAAATCACCGTCAATAAGATCATACCAGCGGTAATTTCCAGGATTAGATCACGCCTTTAGTATGTAGATTGGTCACCTCTTCTGATGAGTATCCCAACAACTCATTCAGTACTTCTTCTGTGTGCTCCCCAAGCAGCGGTGGTGGACGATGCAGCTCCGCAGGAGTCCGGGAAAATTTGTATGGAAAGCCGGGAAATCCTACAGTTCCTATTGTGGGGTGCTCGGTTTCGATCCTCAGTTCCCGTGCTTCTGCCTGGGGGTGGTTGAATACGTCTTGGATGGTGTTGATCAGCCCGCTAGGAATACCGACTTGCTGGAGGTCTTCAAGCCATTCACCAGCATCACGAGTGGAGAATGCTTCATTTAATATCTCTGCCAGGGCCTTTCGATTTGTCACTCGGTCCTGATTGGTGGCAAATAATGGGTGGTCTTGTATATCTGGCCGCTTGATAACCGCGCATAACTTTTCCCATTGGTGCTGATTTAACGCGCCCAGAGTGAGCCAGCGATCGCGCGCTCGGATGACTTCATAAGGAGCAATGTTGAAGTGAGCGTTGCCCATGCGGCTGGGTTCGATACCACCAATCAGGTAATTTGAGGCTACATTGGCCAGGATGGCTGCTGAAGAGTCGAGCAAAGAGAGATCAAGATGCTGACCTTCTCCGTTCATATCCCGCTCACGTAAAGCCGCTAAAATGGCTGTTGAAGCAAACATCCCGGTTGTGATGTCAATTAAAGATACTCCAACCCGGAATGGAGGCCCCTCTTCTGGTCCGGTGATGCCCATTATCCCGCCTTCAGCCTGAATGATGAAATCATAGCCGCCTCTTCCAGCATAGGGACCTGTGCGACCATATCCGCTGATAGAGCAATATACAAGCCGCGGATTCACATCTTGTAAGTGCTCGTACCCAAGGCCTAACTTATCCAGTGAACCGGTGCGGAAGTTCTCAACAAACACATCAGAGACAGCTGCAAGATTTTGGATTATCTCTTGCCCTTCAGGGCTTTTTAAATTGACCGTAATACTGCGTTTACTGCGATTGACGGCTAGATAATACGTCGACTCACCGGGATACGAAGCATAAGGTTTGCCAACAAAGGGTGGTCCCCAGTTGCGGCTCTCGTCCCCTCGTCCAGGCTGCTCAACTTTTATCACGTCTGCACCAAGATCGCCTAACATCATGGTGCAGAAGGGACCGGCCAGGGCACGAGAAATATCCAATACCCGCAGGTCAGCAAGTGGTTGTACAATGTCCTCTTTGTGGTGAATGTCTTTATCCATAGAGTCAGGCATATCTACTTCAGGAATGATACAGGGAATTAGCGCTAAAGGTATCTTCGTCTGTCACCAGTGAACCAGGCAACTCCCATTGGAGTTGATCTCAAGACAAAGACACATTTACTCAGACAATATGCGCATCGCGATTCTATCGGCAGTGTCCTCAGGTCCAGCACTGTCCAGACCAAAGCTAATCCCGCCAGGTCCTGCAGCTTCTAACCGGTTGAAGTAAGTTTTAGTTGCCTTCTGACCAGCCGCGACCAGTGCCTCGCGCCGTGAGTCACTCATGTCAAATTCGATCGTCCCATAGTCCTTCGCTGGAAGACGGATTACGAGATGTTCGAAGGCTTCAATGACGCTCTTATCATGAGCTTTGGTCATTGTGTCGATAAGTTTTTTAATGCGCGTGACCGAGCGTAAATCGCCAAATTCGAAGCCCCCTTCTTCAGATTCTCCATCTGTGGGAGCATCTGGTACTTCCATCGTCTCATCGATCAGGAAACCCAGGACATCAAAACGATCCGTGGTTTTCTCACCCATCACTTCAGTAACATGAGGTGAGTTGGAGATGAAAAGTTCGATGGGGAAGTTTGAAAGCATGCCACCATCAACGACAGTGTGCCCGGTGATGTCTTTATCGCGGTATTTGCCCCACTCTTCCATCCAGACCACTTCCTCCCACAGCAACGGCACACTCATCGACATACGCACAGCATAGATGACCGGACAGTTGGGTGCAGTGCGGTGGTTGAGGATCAACAACTGGGTGTCAGATGTATCTGCAGCAACCAGGGATAGCTCGATGCCTGTTGCGGCATGATACTCTGCCATCGTCATATTCCCAAACTGGCGCTGTGCTCCGGAGTCAAACTCACCCCGCTCCAATTTGTAAATACCAGAATTGAGTTTTTGCTTCAGCCAATCGAGGAAATTATCCCCACCATAGAGCCCACCGCGTTCGATGAAGGAGAAAATTCGACTTGTTACACGTGATTTTGCGAAGGCCTTCGCCAGGGCATCGTCCAATTTTACTTCGATTCCATCGGGAATTAATCTTAGATTCACATCTTCCAGCAGCTGCCGGATAGCGCTGCCGTGGATCTCTTCTAGCGAAGGCGGCTTGGGAGCCTCCAAAAAACTCAAAAATATCGGTTGGCCATCTTTTTCTTCGACGAGCGAACCAGCCATTTCATCTACATCATATCCTGCCGCAAGAAAGGTAGCCATGATGGAGCCTGCAGAAGTACCTAACAAACGGGCAGGTGAGTGCCCTCTGGTTTGTAATTCTTGTAGGGCGCCGACAAAAACCATCCCCTTAGCACCGCCCCCTTCGAACACCATATCGTACTGCATTTTTGATCTCCTTTGGAAAAATTAGCGAATCTAATCGAATAGATTTATTACCGCCATATAATCCATCTCTTTTTGTGGCTTCCCATATTATATACTCGTTTTCCCTCTCAGCGAGGATAGGGAAATCATTTCCTCCAAATTCTTGGCTAGACTAAACCGAATTTTTCTGGGATGGGGATATGGCGGCAACAAAGCCAACATATACATCCGCTCCGGAGGTATTACCCCATGAAAGCAGTTCGTCAATAGAGTGGGAATCTCGAGCATTACCAGCCATCAACCAATCGAGAGCATTGATCAAGCGTTCATCCGCCAGACCAAGTGTGGCGCACTCGATCAAATTAGCGCTGAGGGTAGTGGTTTTTTCATATGCTTTTGCTGAAAGCCAGTGGTTCAGCATTTTGAGATTACTAGTGGGAGATATTGCTTCCTTCCAACGATTTAAGGCCAATATAAAACCAATTACAAAATCATCGCCGGAGGGCGTAAGACCGCTACCATACCCCAAAAATTCGCTAACCGTCTCGACGTTTGGGAGACGGTTTGAAGCATTCATTTCTTTTTGAATTTCCAGTATTTTTGTTTCAAGGCGTGCTAGCTTTTGTGTGGATAGGGGATATTTACTGGGGGATTCGATCAAATTGGGCAGTAAAGAAGAAAGGCCGTTTCCGCTCATCCTATGCATAATCCTTCTAGAAGTATCCTCCAGTCGCTTTTGTCGTTCAGCAGCCTGAAGCGGAGGAACATCAGGATTTTGTGGTCGCCAGACCGATGCATTTTGGGTTGCGATCTCCAGATCTGCATCGGTAAACTTGTAACCTCTGGGCGAGATGTGCACCGACATTTCATTGGATATTTTCTGCAATGAATCATCCTTTTCATGGAGGGTGATAGCTAAGGGGCTCCGGTAGGATTCGCTGGAGATGAATACCAGCCACTTACTGGGGGATCTGATAAAAACCCCACGGGATGTTTTGCCGATGACTGATCCTTGTTGTTGTATGGATTTAGAATCAAAGACGATCGAACCGATGCTCTTGGCCTCGGTTATTTTTTGTTTTGGGTTGTCTGGGAAATTCGTCGGGTCCATAGCTCGCGCAGGATGAACGATTCTCGTGACCAGGTGTGTGGAAATTAGATTGGATAAACCTTTATACGAGCCTTGGGTTGGCTTAAGAATACTTAATGGTATTCGCTCAATCCGCTACCTTTGGCGGTGAGGGGCACATAAAAATCGCCTTTCGCACCAATTCTTATCTAGGATAACATACATATAGCGACATCGATTTGCTCTACTTCACATTGGTTGTTGAATATTCGGGGATCGTGGATATAATTTAAGCATCAAATAGCGTCCAGAGAATTTCTTAAAATCGATCCCACCTCAATTTCAATGCAGGTCGGATCAGTACACTCTAAACAGCACAAATATCGTTGTCCTTTTTGATCGTTCAACTGATTGGAGGATTTTCACAATATGATCAACGCACTTCCCAAACTTCCTGAATTCGAATATATAAAACCGGAGACCATCTCTAAGGCGACTCAATTCCTATCCACTCATGCTGGAGAAGCACGTCCATTTTTAGGTGGGACGGATCTGTTTGTGCAGATGCGGGATCGAGCAAAACAAGCAAAATTCCTGGTGGACATCAAGGGATTGGAAGGAATGAACGATGTCCGCTTTGACCCTGTCCGTGGTTTGACCGTCGGTGCGGCAGTTAATATGAACCAGGTGATCGCCTCACCTGATGTGCAGGGTAACTACCCGCTTCTAGCAGAAGCTGCCCGGAGTGTCGCCAGCTATCAATTGAGGACGCGTGCAACTATCATTGGAAATATCTGCAATGCTTCGCCTGCTGGAGATACAATAGGCGCTTGTCTCCTGTTGGATGGGGAGCTCAATGTTCATGGGGTGAACGGTCCCCGGCAAGAGCCGTTGAAAGATTTTTTCTCTGGCCCCGGTGACACAAAATTAAAGCATGGGGATATCGTCACTTCAATTCGATTTCCAATTCCCCCGGAAGGTTTGAAGGGCACATATATCAAGCTTGGCCGCAACAGGCTCAGTGATCTGGCCATTGTTGGTGTGACGGTCATCGGTTTCTCGAATGCAAATCTGCCTTCTGGCTACATTTTTAGACTGGCATTGGCTTCTGTCGCACCTGTCCCATTGGTGGTAGACCGTGTGGAAAGCATCCTGGGAAGCGAGGCGATCACGGGTGAGAGACTTGCTGCAGCAGCCCAATCTGCAATGGATGCCTGCACGCCGATCGATGATGTGCGCGCCAGTGCTCAGTACCGCAAGCTGATGGTTCGTAATTTGTCCTTGAGAGCGTTGACTGAGATATGGAATAAAGTCAAGGATGATTAATCTTGTATTCAAGTAAACATTCTGGGTGAGTATTCTATGGAGGAAAGTATGAAATTGCATCGGATTGAGCTCACAGTCAACGGCGAACTTGACCGAGTTGATGTCCTTGCTCAAATGACTTTGTTGGAAATGCTGCGTGAGAAGTTGGTGTTAACGGGAACAAAGAATGGTTGTGCAGCTGGTGAATGTGGAGCTTGCACGGTTTTGATGAATGGCGAACCTGTAAACAGCTGCCTGGTATTAGCGGTCGAATGTGATGGATCTGAAATCGTCACTGTGGAGGGTTTAGCCCATGATGGGCAGCTTGACCCCATCCAGAGGGCTATTGTTGAGGCTGGTGGCGTTCAATGTGGTTTTTGCACGCCAGGGATATTGATCACCTCCCGGGCGTTGCTCGATCGAAATCCCGAACCAACAGATTCTGAGATTCAAGAAGCCCTGGTGGGGAATTTGTGCCGCTGCACAGGCTATCAACGCATTATTGACGGAGTCTTGGAGGCTGCAGAACTCGAAAAGGAGTTGGCTCATGTTTAATGGTCAAATAAAAACGGATATTCCCACTCCGATCGGAGAGAGTAAAACCCGCCTGGATGCACACGAGAAGGTAACCGGCGCGGCTGTTTTCGCAGATGATATGCAATTCGGTAATGGATTATTGCATGCGCGCATTTTGCGCAGTCCATATCCCCATGCCCGAATAGTTTCGATTGATACTACACGCGCGAAACAGCTCCCTGGGGTCAAAGCGGTCGTCACCGGGGAGGATTTTCCAGGATTTCTCGGATTGTATCTGTTAGATCGACATATATTCTGCCGTGATAGAGTCCGTTATGTGGGCGATCCTGTCGCCGGAGTTGCTGCTATTGATGAGAGTATTGCAGAAGAAGCGCTTGAACTAATCAAAGTTGAATACGAAGTTCTCGAGCCAGTCACCGATCCAGAATTTGGAACTGGTTCAGAAGCGCCGCTGATCCATCCTGACCTTGACCAGTACAAGGTGGCTAATTTTATCCTGCCTCAACCAGGCACCAATATCTCAAACTATTTCAAAATTCGTAAAGGTGATGTGGATAGCGCCTGGGAGAAATGTGCGGCTATCATCCAGCGTAAATATCGCATACCGCACATACAGCACGTACCGATCGAGCCACACGTGGCGATTGCCCAGGTGGAAGAGAGCGGTAAAGTCACCCTTTGGGGAACCTCTCAATCTCCATTTGCCCAGCGCAACCTGATTGCGCAGGCCTTGGGAGTCACCCAGAGCGATATGCGGGTGATCGCACCATATATTGGGGGGGGATTTGGCAGCAAGGCTGGCGTTAGCATGGAATCCTTGGCTGCGGCAATTGCCACGAAGGTGAAGGGTCGCCCGGTCAAGTTGCTCCTAACTCGGGAAGAAGAATTTTATACC
Organism: Anaerolineales bacterium; assembly: GCA_041556275.1. GTDB lineage: Bacteria > Chloroflexota > Anaerolineae > Anaerolineales > UBA4823 > PFL25. Next base: position 19,581 of record JBFFIU010000025.1, read on the forward strand.
GCCTTCGTGCGCCAAGGTTTAATTGCTCATTTCAAGATGGGGTGCGATGAAGATGGGAATCTTTTAGCGATGGAGAATAAGTTCTATTGGGATGGAGGCGCTTACACTGAGTATGGCGTCAATATCACCCGTGCCAGTGGCTACAGCAGCAGCGGTCCCTATGAAGTTCCCAATGTTAAAACCGATAGCTACTGTGTTTACACGAATCATCCAGTAGGAGGACCGATGCGTGGCTTTGGCATGCCCGAAATGCATGCTGGATTGGAACAATGTATAGATGAACTGGCGCACCAGATCGGGATGGATCCAGTAGAATTTCGGGCGATTAACTGCCTTAAAGATGACAGCATCCTGGTCACAGGGAGCAAGATGCATCCCACCGGCTTATCACAATGTTTAGAGAAAACAGCCAAGGCGATCGGTTGGGGGACAAAAGCCAACCCCAGTGCGCCGAACAAAAGAAGAGGTAAAGGGATCGCTTTGATGTGGAAGGCTCCTGCCATGCCACCCAATGCTGGATCGAGTGCCTGGGTGGAATTGGCTGAAGATGGTCAGGTGACGGTAGGATTGGGCGGGCAGGACCTGGGCCAAGGAGCGTTCACAGTGGGTGCGCAGATGGCCGCGGCTGCCCTGGGTGTACCATATGAATGGGTGCACGTTGCCACTCCAATCGACACACGCTACAGCCCATACGAGTGGCAGACTGTTGCCAGTCGCCTCACCTGGAGTATGGGAAATGC
>JBFFIU010000026.1:0-19224 GCA_041556275.1 Anaerolineales bacterium
AATGGCTAAAATAAGTGATGTTTTGATCATCGGTGGCGGGATTCATGGTGCGAGCTTAGCGTTCCAGCTGATTAAGAAGAATGTACGATCTATCGTTATTGAACGCAAGTTCGTTGCTGCAGGAGCGACTGGTCGCTCGAGTGGATTAGTGCGAATGCATTATGATCTTGAGCCCGAATCAAGGTTAGCCTGGAGATCATTCCAATATTTCCGAAATTGGGAAGAACAAGTCGGAGGGAATTGCGGATTCAGGCGCACAGGTTTTCTCCAATTCGTTGAACAAGATTCAATGGATCACTTACAAGCCAATGTTCAATTGCATCAGAGGATTGGTATACCGTCATTTTTGATTGACGGAGACGATGTGAAGAGATTGGCTCCTTCATTCAGTACTGATGATATCGGGTTGGCTGCATATGAACCCGAATCGGGATACGCAGATCCAAACAGTTGTACGCGCTTATTCCTAGAAGAAGCCAGGAAAGGTGGGGCAGAATTAGTTCAAGATTGCGAAGTTATTGACATAATTTCACAAAAAGATCGGATTAGTGGTGTTATGACCAGTCAAGGAGAATTCTCAGCGCCCATCGTGGTAAATGCAGCGGGTGCCTGGGCAGCTCATGTAAGTGCTATGGCGGGAGTAAAATTGCCGATCGATACGTGGAGACACGATACTATGTTTATCCGGCGACCAAAAGCGCTTAGCCTTGAACACCCAACAGTGATTGATTTTCCCAATTCAATGTACTTTCGCCCTGAGACGGGCGGATTAACGCTGGTTGGTTTGGAAGATCAAAATCCTATCGGGGAATCACCAGATGGGGATACTGAAAATACCAAACCAGGCTTCATAGAGCGTGCCATTGAGAGGATCTGCAAGCGCATCCCTGGGATGGATGAGGGATCCCAGCACAGTGCGCATGGTGGTTATGATGGAATAACGCCTGATCAGCGAGCAATCTTGGGATCTGCAGGACCAGAGGGATACTACCTGATTTGTGGATTTAGTGGGACGGGGTTTAAAATCGCCCCAGCAGTTGGTGAATGTATGGCGGAATTGATAGTAGATGGACAAGCCCATACTGTGGATATCAGTCCATTCCGTTTAGAACGATTCTCAGAAGGACGGTTGCTCGAAGGCGAACATTCCTATATGAACATTTGGCACTGATTTTGGGGGAGATGTTGAGCATGAAGATAATTTGTACAATATAAAGAAAATCAGATCAGTATATCGATTCTATAAATTTTCAATTGAGAATTTTCTTTATTGCGACGATTAATGCATCTGCATCAAATTGATCGTTATAGGCTTGGAAAGATACCCGGATCAAAGGCGCTCCATCCCATGAATGGGCAAGTGCCTCAATGCGATAGTCTTGATACAACCGTGTCATAAATTCATCAGGGTCAATACCTTGAGGTAAATAGGCTGCGGACATCTGGCTAAACCATTTAGTTGAATCAGGAGATATTGCCTCACCACCTATAATATCGTTTAATTTTTCTCTGGTCCAGCTGGCGAGATCGTGGCAATCCTTGCGAATAGATTCCCAATCGTGATCAAGTTGGAAGTGGATTGCAGCCGGTACTGAGAGAAATGCTGCCAGATCTCTGGTACCTTGCCATTCATGATAATCGATGAACTGTGAAAGGCTAGGCTGCTTACTCTCGTAACCCCAACTAACCACAAGTGGATAAAGCATGGATTGAATCTCTCTTCTGGCATAGAGAAAAGCAGCGCCCTTAGGTGCGCACATCCATTTGTGGCAGGCTCCAGAATATACGTCCGCGCCAATCTCTATTAAATCTAGTGGTATTTGTCCCGGGGCATGAGCGCCATCGATGATGCTGATCAATCCCATGCTCCTCGCGAGGTCACAAATCTCCTTAACTGGAAAAATAAGAGCCGTCGGGCTGCTGATATGAGATAGGAATATGATTTTCGTTTTTGGTGTGACTCCATCCCATAATTTTTCGATGAATTCCCCCTTGGTTGAGACAGGTAATGAAACGTTTTGTTGGATATATTTTGCGCCAGTCTCTTTACAGATGAAGCGCCAAGTACGGTCCATCGCACCGTATTCGTGATTTGTGGTTAAAATTTCATCCCCGGGTTGTAAGTCTAGATTTCTTGCCACCATGTTGAGTGCTGTTGTCGGGTTGGGAAAATAAACAACTTCATCCGATTCTACATTGAGGTAATTTGCTAATTCTTCCCGGGCATGTGCGAGTAAGTCGGGGGCGCGTCGACTCAGGAATTCTACTGGTTGGTGTTCTAGCTGTCTCTGCCAATCCTGATAAACCTCGAATACAGCCCGAGGGCATGCGCCAAATGACCCATGATTGAGAAAAATGATCGATGGATCGAGAAGGAATTCTGATTTAAGATTACGCATAAACTCGTAATAAGTCTACAGCTGACCGGTATCTTCCCAATTATCCAGTAACTTGAGGTATGCTGGATCGGTGTAGCGTTTTAATTCAAAAGCTGGAGCATATTCGGGGAGAGGCTTACCGAGCACGTGCAAAGCTAACAATTCACTTGCTGCCATGGATGCCATCAAACCAAATCCAGATAATGCACCAATCACCCAGGCACCTTCAACCGGAAGCCCTCCGATTATTGGACGGTTCTCTTTCGTTTTCGTATAGTAACCCCCATCCAGAAATGGTTTGGGAGGTTTATCAAAATAACTGCTCAATCCGGGGATCATGGTGGTCAAACCGCGCAGAACGATCTCTGGATAGTCGGGGTCTAGAGAGGGTGGCCAGATTGGATCAATGATCTTCTCTTGGTATTCCCATAACATTAAAATGATCGGACTATCCACTGGTCCTTCGGGGCGGGTATGAACCCCAGCTGGAAACTCTTTCAACAACCAGCGAGAGTTCTTGTCTTTGATCAGAAATTGACGCTCTTCTTGAGACCAGGGTATATATTGGGCGTCATTCCAAATTAACATGGGTGCATTTCGTGGGACTATTCCTAAATGATCTTTGATCGATACTTTCAGGTGCAGCTCGGAAAATACTGGTAACTCGACCCCGATCATTTCGGCAACTTTGGGAAGGAATGGTCCAGCAGCAATGACAAAGTTGGAAGTTGGAATTGCATCACCGCTTGCCAGCTTGATTGAATTTATCCTACCAAACTCAAGTTCGATTCCTTCCACTCGATCTTGGATCAGGATTACACCATGCTCTTTCGCCAATTCAAGAAGCAGATTACCCAGCTGTTGAGCGCTGAACCAGCCTGCCCGGCGAACATGTAAGGCTGCCACCGCTTTATCGGTTATGTAAGGGAATTGATCATTGAGCAGTTGTTGATCAAGGATCAAATCTGCCCCCGTATGAGAATTGTTAAATCCATATTCTTCGGCCGGGTGGTAGGATGGATCGTTGGTGTCCCCTCGATATATGCGAAAAGGGCCTCCGCCGAGTTGAGAAGATTCGCTGGCGTTATTGAATAGATCAGGAATGGATTCATCATCAGCAGTCAAATAAAGATACCCGCGCCGGTTTAAGTGGAAAGTATTATTATGTGAAATAGCTAACTTCTCAAGGAGATCAATGCTGCGATTCATTAATGAGACCATTGCGTTTCCAGGACCGGGCCACCAATTTCTATAGCATTCCGTAGATTTATCACTGGTTAAGCTGAGAGGCGGTCTATCATCCACCAAAACAACATTATCAACTCCACAATTAACAGCCAGCTGGTATGCTGTACTGATACCGGCAATTCCAGCCCCGCAGATGACGACATTCTTCCGAGCCATCGTTTTTATTCAACCAGGCGCAGATATATTCGCTTGTTTATTTTGCCTTTACTCTTGTAATCAACTACTTCAATATTCCCCACCTCGGATGTGTTATTTACGTGGGTTCCGCCATCGGCCTGTAAATCAAGACCTTCGATTTCGACCACACGCACTTCCTGGATCCCTTCAGGAAGTAGATTAATCTTGGTGCGAATCAGATCGGGTATTTGAAATGCTTCCTCCCGAGGTAATATTTTTACGCTCACCGAACGCGCATTATCAACTTCTTGGTTGATCGCAATTTCGATTGACTGCACTAACTCTTTGTGCATCGTCTCAAATTCAAAATCCATACGTCCAGCCAGTGGATCCATAGATCCTCCTGTAACTGAGGCACCATAATCACGGAAAATTACACCACAAAGAATGTGCATTGCAGTGTGCGTGCGCATTAGTTTATAGCGGTTTTCCCAATCGATTTCTCCACGAACGGATGAATCAGATGAAGGTAAAGATGCAACTTCATCAATAATGTGAAGATAGTCATCGCCCAATTTTTTGGCTCTTTTCACGTAATAGGAAGCATTATCAGTGATCAGCCTCCCGGAGTCAGGAGGCTGTCCTCCACCGCCCGGATAAAATACTGTTTGGTCAAGAACCAGCGCATGATTTTCGGGATCCGTTCTGGTGATGACCCCGTTGAATTCTTTCAGATAGCTGTCCAATTGGTAAAGTAGCTTGGTCATTGGCCTTCCTTTTCACGTATATAAGGATTGTTCAGTTGAAAACCAGTATAAAGAATAACGACTGTGTTCGCAAGCATTTTTCGGTAGGTTGGAATGGTTGCTCATTTTTTAGCGATTATCTGCTAAAATTACACTATTGTGAGAATGGATTGACATCCCTCGATATTTTATCAATAAATTAACAAGGAAGGATTATCGGAATGAACACACTACCAGGAGAATCAACTGCTCGAATCGCGCATTCATGGTGGCACAAAATTCGATTGGCTTATGTGCCCCAAAACGAATCACCATTACTGAATATGTTCGTGGACAATTTATTGGAGCAATTTCGCCAAACCGGGCATATGGTGGATGATATGCCTAATCCTGAGACTGATGTTATTATCACCACGTCTCAATTTAATGAACCAATTCGGTGGCGGGATGCGATGATATTTAATGTTCGCCGCCGATTTAACTTAGATTACTCACCAACCATAGTGACCATCGTGCAGGCAACACCTGAGGAAGTAAAGGATAAATTGGATTACTTCGAAAGTGTGTTGGAGAAAGATCCACCTGATCCGCAAGATTTTGAACTCCCTGGATTAGGCCCTGAAGCATATCATACTCTCTACGAACAGGGAAAAAGAGGTGGACCGATTTTAGCGTTACTTCGTACAGTACAAACTCAAGCGATGAGTATTCGGGTGGTGCTTCTCATTGGACACGATGAACCTGAAGAAGCTTATGTTTTCGATTTAGTTGGAGCTCATCCTCGGATCAAAGCTTTGGACCATGAACTCTTTTATGAAGACATCGCAGGACGAATAGTGACAGCGATGAGTACCCATGAGATCACCGAACATCAAGTCGTGGGAGACACAATATCGGCTGATGTGTGGAGATCATTGAGCACTCCCAAACAGATGCAGAATGCTGGATATGAGCTTGGCAAGCGAGGATTCTTCACAGAAATGGTTTTGGTTACTAATCTGGCTACTGTGCCATCGGTCCCTGATGCTATCGCCAGTCAATACAGTGAAGGATGCTTTGCTACCTGGGAGCCGAAAATTGAGGGATTGATCACCACTGTTACCGGAAGTGCAAGACCCGTCGTTAAAGACCAACTAACTGATGATGAATTAGCCGTAATCGTTGGTGTCCGTCCAGATGGTAAAGGGGCACAAATTAAACAAGTCGAGAATAAGCGCAATGATCCCCCATCCTCAGAAGCGGTTGAACTCATGGATATGGATAGGGATTTACCAAGAATCACGCTTGACAATGGGGTAGAAGTTCCAGTTTCTCGATCCAAGCTACATGGGCATCGGGGAGTGAAGGCTTACGATCCAAATCGGGTTGAGCATGTTTTCTTGGAGCCTCAATATTATCATTACCCTGTCTCCTGCTCGACGGAAGCGCAAGCCCAGGCCATTCAAAAAGCATTCTCGCGCTCAGAGGCTTTACAGAATCCATCCGATCAGAGGCAAGCCGTGTTTACAGTCTTGCCAGGGCACGGGATCGTCATTGCCGAGAAGTGGGTGTCTGGAAAAGAACCTTTTCAGGTGATCTGGGAATACATGGATCAGGGTTTATTGGTGATCGAAAATTTAGTCCCCCAAGGTCCTTTAACCTTTGTGCCTGATAATGAAGGCTTAATGGTTATCCAAACAGAGTAATCTTTGTCGGATGAGTATTATCGTCAACGCGCTGCTCGCCGAGGGAGAATTTTGTGGCTTATCGGTGGAGGGCTCTTGGTGCTAATATGCGTTGTTGCTGGTGTCATCCGGGCTTATCAGGATTCGTGTACGGGTAGTTTCGAACGTTCACCTCAAGCAGTGATTGAAAGCTATGCTCAAGCGATTGCCTATGGAGATTCTTCACAAGTGGAGAACTGTTGGCATCATGATCCATTTTTTGAGACAGAAACAGGTTGTTCAGATATTTGTCTGTCGAAGGTATTGGGAAATTAGTTTGAAATCACCAGTATTGAATATGGAGAAGAGATCACAACCGATGATGGCAGATTGACTTTGGATGTGAGCGTCTCCGCAACTTGCTTAGCGAACAACGATTACCATGAGGCAGGGATAACCCTTGACACGGCTGTGCAAAATTACCCATGGCGACATTGGCACATCATTTACAGTACTTTAGGTGGTACGGTGGCAGAACCTTGGTGCGAATGATTAATATACCCCTTCCAGGGGTATTTTTTTCTATCGTCGAATTGATGAGAAAGCCACTGTCGCGGGAGTTTATATAAACCATGCTATTAAACCGTCGAATAGAATATTTCTGCGTTGGTGCATTGGCCGCTGCCGTACTATTGTTAGAAGGTGCTTTAACCCGGTTCTTGGCAGTGGCTCAGTTCTATCACTTCGCATTTCTTGTTGTCAGTCTGGCATTGTTAGGATTCGGCGCCAGCGGCGCATTGTTAAGTTTGTTTCCTCATTGGTATTCTATGAATAGTGATGGTCAAGAAAATTTAGGAAGATTATTGGCTGTCTCCGGAGTCGGGTTTGCTGCCAGTGTTGGTCTGCTTTTTTTTACTGTGAATCTTTTACCATTCGATAGCTACAGCATCACCTGGGATCGCCGGCAGGTCTTGTACTTTATCCTATATTATTTAGTTTTGACGATACCATTCATATTCGCTGGAATGGGAATCGGGGGTGTTTTATCAAATAGGGCGGATGAAAGCAATGTTGTATATGCAGTCAATTTATTGGGGTCAGCCATTGGCATTTTATTGGCTTTGCTGGTCATGCAATTTTCCGGTGTACCGGGTGCCTTATTAGCCAGTGCGTTGATCGGCCTTTCAGCGGGAATTGTGCGCTACAAGGCCCAACGAAAACTTTTCCGATATTTATTTCTTGGGATACTCAGTCTGGGATTTGTCGCATTGGGATTATTGACCTGGGTGAACCTTGGAGGTAGGACGGACATCTTTATAACAATTTCACCGTACAAAGGTCTGGCATACGCACGGAGAATACCCGGATCTGAGAATTTGTTTGGGAAATGGAACGCCATCTCGCGATTAGATGTCATTGCACAAGCCAGCACGAGGGTTATGCCTGGTCTGAGTTATGCCTATACTGAAACTCCACCTTTGCAAAGTGGAATGGCCCTAGATGCCGATAATCTGCAGCCTATCACTCAGGTGCATCCTGATGAGTTTGAAGCGGCTGAATACCTGCCAGAGTCGTTTGGATTTCAAATAAAACCGATGGCCAGGGTTTTAGTAATTGATCCGGGGGCAGGATTGGGAATCTTGCAAGCATTAGCCGGCGGCGCAAGCCAGGTTACCGGGGTGGTCAACAATCCATTGATCCTTGAAGCAGTTGCTGATACCGCTTCTGAAACCGATCCCTATAAGCATCAATATGTAAAATCTGTGATTGAATCCAGCAGGGTGTTCTTGGGATCAAAAGGTGAAAGATACGATATTATTTTTGTGCCTTTAATCGATCCATACCGTCCAGTTGCAAGTGGAGCATACAGTCTGGCGGAAACATACACCCTTACAGTTGAAGCTTTTACAGATGTGTTGCTCCGTTTATCTGAAGATGGCGTGTTTGTGGTTACTCGCTGGCTTCAGACGCCCCCAAGTGAGGAGATTCGGGCGATGGCAACTGTTCTTGAGGCTTTAGCAAAACTGAATATAAAATCCCCCGGAGAGAAAATCGTCGCTTATCGCAGTATCCAGACTATGACCATTCTGGTAAAACCAAGTGGATGGATTGAGTCAGAATTAAGTGCCTTGCGGGAATTTGCTGATAGCCGCCGCTTCGATCTGATTTGGGCACCGGATATCAAACCAGAGGAGCTCAATCGCTATAACCGTATGGCGGAACCTGTTTACTACCAGGATATCAGCGACCTTCTGATAGTGTCGGACAGAGACGAATATTATGCTGAACACTCATTTGCTGTCCAGCCAGCGACAGACGATCATCCATTTTTCTTCCATTTTTTTAAGTGGACACAAACACCACAAATCATGGCGACTCTGGGTCGTGTCTGGCAGCCATTTGGGGGGAGTGGATACTTTGTGCTTCTTGCGTTGTTGATTCTTGTTTCAGGATTTAGTGTAATCTTAATTGTCTTGCCCGTTGTGATTAAAAATCGAACACCCCATGATCCTCTGAACCCTACAGGAACCGAGCATAATAAATCAACTCCAGCTTCAAGATGGCGAGTTTTTGTTTATTTTGGGAGTATCGGCCTTGCCTTCTTGTTCATTGAAATCCCATTGATTCAGAAAGGGATTCTATTCTTTGGTCATCCCATTTACGCGTTCACAATCGTCGTAATTTCCATTCTTTTATTTTCAAGTATTGGTAGCGCAATTTCCGATAAAGATTGGCTGCCAAAAAGGTGGGCATTTATTCTATTGGTGGGATTGGCGTTAATCACTCCGATTTTAATAATTCTATTTCAGCAATTCGCTCTAGGTATGCCAGTTGGATTGAGGATTATGTTGTTTGTAATAGGCCTAGCACCTTTAGGATTACTGATGGGCATGCCTTTCCCATTAGGTTTAAGTTGGTTAGAACGATCGAGAACAAAGCAGACCCCCTGGGCATGGGCTGTTAATGGGTGTGCTTCTGTGATCGCCGCTGTACTTGCGGCTATCCTGTCTCTGAGTTATGGATTCACTCTGGTGTTCATCCTTGGGGCGTTTTTCTATGGAATTGCAGGAATAATCGCAATGGATTTCTGGGGAAAACGAAAACCAGTTAGTGGTCTCCTGTGAGGGGGACAAATGTCACGCCTCCCAGGTTTGTCGCTTCTAATTCACCGTCAATTTTTTCGAACGACCACAAAGTTTGCAGGAACCCGACCGGACCTATAGGGATCACCAAACGGCCACCATTTTTCAATTGGTTGGCTAGGGGTTGTGGCAAGTGGTCAGGAGCTGCTGTGACCATGACGGCATCAAAAGGTGCATGTTCCTGCCAGCCGAAGTAGCCATCAGCTGTGAGCGTGGTTACATTCGTATAGCCAAGTTCATTCAAACGTTGGGCTGCTTGTTGTGCTAATTCTGGGATGATTTCCACAGTGTATACTTCTGCACCCATCTCGGCTAAAATGGCAGCCTGGTAGCCACTGCCGGTACCAATCTCCAGTATTCGCATTCCAGGTTTCGGATCAATGGTTTGTGTCATCAATGCAACGATGAAAGGCTGTGAAATGGTCTGACCGTAACCGATTGGCAGTGGATGATCGTTATAAGCAAGGTGGCGTAAGTCTTCCGGGACAAATTCATGTCGGGGAACCTTGCCCATGGCTTCTAATATTGCTTGATTCTCGATCCCTCGCGTTGCGATCTGATCATCGACCATTCTAGATCGCGCTAATGAAAAAACATCTCCTGTTTCAGTGGGTTCAGGAGTTGGTTGAACCATTGTAGGTAAGGGCGTGGGAGTGGATGTTGGTAAAGATGTGGGACTTGTTTCAATGCTTGTTGGGGTGGGTGAAGGACTTGCGGTTTCACTCGAACATCCACTCGTGACAATCAGGAGCGCAGTCACAAATACAAAATTGCGAATCATACTTCTCTTCCTTCCCATATAAATAATTATAGGTAATAATATTCTATTTGGTCAACTTGAATGAAAATTGACGCACCGATGCTAAAATCGAACAATTCTTCTATCTTCATACGGATGATTTGGATATGAAAGAACTTGCTTATTTTTATCCGGATGGGCACCAGGATCATTATGAAATAGGTCATCCTGAAAGACCTGAACGGGTCGAAACAATACGAACTGCTCTTAAAAGCGCAGGCATGTGGGATAGATACGTTCATCTTGAACCGCTTAACCTTCCTGAAAGAGTTCTTCAGGCGATTCATTCACCTGGATATCTGGAAACAATTAAGGAAGTTTCGCGTAAGGGTATTCATTTTGATGCAGATACTTATACGACACCCGCGTCATGGGAACTGGCTTTGAAATCAGCTGGGGGTGCTGCTGCCATGGCCTCATATGTCTGGCGAGGCGAAACTAAAAGAGGCTTTGCGCTAACCCGTCCACCAGGTCATCATGCAACTCAGAACCGAGCGATGGGATTTTGTTTATTGAACAATATCGCTCTGGCAGCTGAATACCTATTTTCATTTGAGGGCGCCTCCCGTTTAGCAATTATTGACCTTGACCTTCATCACGGGAATGGAACTCAAGATATCTTTTACATGCGGAGTGATGTTTTTTACGTATCAACTCACCAATATCCATTATATCCAGGCACTGGTTGGTTAGAGGAGACTGGAGACGGACTTGGTGAGAAATGTACAGCTAACTTTCCTTTACCTCCACACTCTGGCGATCAAGCATTTTCTGTGATCTTAGAGGAATTGATCATCCCTTTGCTGGAACGCTATCAACCCGAAATGATATTAGTAAGTTATGGGTTTGATACACATTGGAGTGATCCATTGGGAAGCTTGCTCTTAACTTCCCAGGGTTATGGATCGCTGATTGAGCGATTAGTTGATTGGGCGGATCAAAAGTGTCAAGGGCGTATCGCTCTTTTCCTTGAAGGTGGTTACAATTTATCGGCTGCTGAAACTTGTACACTATCGGTTGTGGCAGCATTGTTAGGAGATCGGGTTCCAGAAAGCTATAAGAAGTTGATTGACAGCTCTCCTCAAAGAGAATCACAGGCCTGGTATTCTATTCATAATCAAGCAAAGCAATTATGGGGAATCGAGTAATATTGACAATTCTGAAGGGAAATCAAATGGCGAATGTTTCTAGCACCATCAACCTCAAATGGATCACCTCTACAAACACAATTATGGCTGGAGTAGATTCACGCGGCACGCCAATCGTAATCGGGATCACGGAAGAGCATGAACCCCTTTGGAGAGGGATGAAGGCCTCAGATTTGTTGTTAATGTCTGCAGCTTCTTGTTCTGCCTATGATATCGTCACAATATTGAAGAAGCAGCGTGAACCATTAGAAAGTCTTGAGGTGTCTTGCACAGGAGAACAGCTTGAAGAAGTTCCCCGTCGATTTACACATATCCACATTCACTACCAATTCTCTGGCGATCTCAATCCAGAAAATGTTGAGAAAGCAATCCGGCTCTCCCAGGATAAATACTGCACAGTATTAAATACCCTAAGAGGTTCAATTGAGATTTCCAGCGATTATGAGATATTGAAACTTAAAAGTGAATAATGGACACTAAGATAAACATTTCTAATGAAGAATATAACCAGCGCATCGAGTTTCTGCTGGAGCATCTCGATCGGGAAAACCTTTCTGGAGCGGTATTATTTGACAATTATTATATTTTGTATTACACGGGTTTTGCCTATGTACCGACTGAACGGCCGATCGCATTTGTGTTGAATTCAGCCGGTGATAATCTCTTATTTGTTCCTAAATTAGAGGTCGAGCACGCTGGGGCTCATGCAGTAATTGATAGAGTAAACCATTATGTTGAATACCCTTACCAGCCTCATCCAATGCAAATTCTTACGGATTTGCTGGAAGAATTGGGGATATCAGCGTCAGTTGGAGTAGATAGTGATGGATATCCCTGGATCTTCGGATATCGCGGTCCAGATTTGAGCGACCTTATGGGGTTAAAAGCGATACGCATCAGCGGTTTCATTGAAGATCAAATGATGATCAAAAGCGAAGCAGAGATCGCGCTTATCCGAGAAAGTGTGAAGTGGGGAAATCTTGCCCACATGCTGCTGCAGCGTTACACCCGAGTTGGATTGACGGAGACAGAGGTCAGTCAGCGCGCTAGCCAAGAGGCCAATTTACGCATGTTGGATGCGATCGGCCCCATATATCGATCGCAAAGCCCTTTCTCAGATGGTGCAAGTGCTGGATATCGGGGGCAAATCGGGCGTAATGCGGCCATTCCTCATACACTGGCAAATAACATCACTTTCCAAGCAGGCGATATCCTCGTTACTGGAGCGGGTGCACCCGTATGGGGGTATAACTCTGAATTAGAGCGAACTATGGTGATTGGTCTTGCGAGCAATGAACAAAAGGTGATGTTTAACCATATGGTTGCGTTACAAGAAACCGCATTTTCCGCCATCAGGCCAGGAGTGAAATGTGCTGTGGTGGATCAGGAAGTACGAGCTTATTTCGAAAATAATCAATTGATGCCTTACTGGAAGCATCATGTAGGACATGCAATTGGTCTCCGCTACCACGAAGGCCCATTTCTTGATATCGGTGATGAAACCCTTATTCAACCGGGTATGGTATTCACCGTCGAACCAGGCTTGTATTCCCCTGATTTAGGTGGATTTCGTCATTCTGATACAGTAGTTGTGAATGAGAATGGGATCGAAATCCTAACTTACTATCCGCGGGATATTGAGAGCTTAACAATCCCTATTTGATTTGAGTTTGGAGCTAACATATGAAAATCGATGGAAAAAAAGATCGAACTTTATCAATCCGGTTTGAAGATGCCTTGATATATTCGACACGTTTGCATGCAAATCAAAAAAGGAAACATAGCGAAATCCCCTATGTTGCTCATCTTTTAGGTGTGACAGCGTTTGTTCTCGAAGATGGAGGCGATGAGGATGAAGCCATCGCTGCTTTGTTGCATGATGCTGTTGAGGATCAAGGAGGATTGAAAACTCTATCCGAAATTCGGAAGAGATTTGGAGATCGAGTCGCAGATATCGTGGATGCAGTAACTGATTCATACACTACGCCAAAACCGCCCTGGCGTGAACGAAAAGAGCAATATATTCAATCGATTGGTACTGCAAGCGAATCTGCCATCCGGGTTTCCTTGGCAGATAAGGTTTACAATGCGGGCGCAACTCTAAGAGATATCCGCAGAGAAGGTGAAGAGGGTTGGACACGATTTAATGGCGGTAAGGCAGGGACTCTTTGGTATTACCGCCAATTGATACTTGCTTTCAGAGAGTTTGGCTCGAGTTACTTGTTACAAGAACTTGAGCGTATTTATGAAGTCCTGGAGCATATTGCGGAAAATGAGTAAGATATGCACAAGTCATTAAGGATCTACAACTTCTAATCAATGCTTTAGTTTTGTTATAATTTTTTCAGTTTGCTGGTAAATACTCTTGACTATGAATAATAATCCCTTGATCCTGGTATTTGTAAAGGAGCTAAATTCAACGGTTCGGATAGAAACCGCTGCGCTCAGCCTTGGCATGAATGTCGAAGTCATTGAAACTGCGAATCAAATTGCACCATCTGATGGAAGATCTCTAACACCCCAAACTGCTGAACATCTGTGGGGAAGGGGCGCTGCCCTGCTGGAAAAAATCACCAGGATAAATCCAGCTTTGATCATATTCGATTTGGGGAATGAAAACATCCCATGGGAAGATTGGATAAGTTTGATCACTTCTGCACCGGCAACACGTCGCATACCTGTGATCGGATTTGGTCCGCATGTCGAGGTAGAAAACTTACGGATTGCTAAAAAAGCAGGTGCTATCGATGTTGTTTCACGGTCGGGTTTTTTCTCAAATCTACCTGGTTTGGTTCAGAAATATGCTCGCTTAATCGATCAAGATGAATTGAAAAGCAGCTGCCAGGAGATGTTAGCCCCATTAGCTGTGCGTGGAATTGAAGAATTCAATCGTGGAGAGTATTTTGAGGCTCATGAATCATTGGAATTAGCTTGGAAGGATGATGAGAGTTCCGGGCGAGAGTTGTACCGGGCAATACTTCAGGTTGCAGTTGCGTATTACCAGATCCTCAGAGGGAACTATAAGGGCGCAGCCAAGATGTTTCTTCGTTTACGCCAATGGATCGATCCACTTCCGGATTATTGTCGAGGTGTTAACGTGATTAAATTGCGCCGGGAGGCCAAAGCGGCCCACGAAGCTTTGCTTTCTCTCGGTCCAGAGCGAATTTCCGAATTCGATACAAGTTTATTCAAGCCAGTCGAATATCAATCACAGAATTGATCTTATATCTGAACCAAGGTAAAATTCTGCACAATTTAGAGAAAAAATTAAGGAAATTTATGTCGAATAAAATTGCACTAACCGGGATTAAACCTTCCGGAACCCCCCATATTGGAAATTACCTGGGAATGATCCGACCTGCCCTGGAATTAGCAAAAAAGTACCAGGCGCTGTATTTCATCGCGGATTACCATGCCTTGACAACGGTCAAGGACGCAGACGCACTAAAGAGATTAACGTATGACGTAGCTGCGACCTGGCTTGCCCTTGGTCTAGATCCAGAAGAAGTTGTCTTCTATCGTCAATCTGATATTCCCGAAGTAATGGAACTTACCTGGATATTGTCTTGTTTTACGGCAAAAGGTTTGTTAAATCGTGCCCACGCTTATAAGGCTGCGGTCGATGATAATGTCGCGCTTGGTCTAAGTCCGGATGAAGGCATCAACTCCGGATTGTTCTTCTACCCAACTTTGATGGCAGCTGATATTTTGCTCTTTGATACGAATTTTGTCCCTGTTGGTCTGGATCAAAAACAGCATATCGAAATGGCGCGTGATATTGCTCAATCAATTAACAGCAACTATGGGGATGTGTTAACTCTTCCAGAAGCGGCAATACGGGAAGAGGTTATGACTATCCCTGGTCTGGACGGGAGGAAGATGAGCAAGAGCTATAATAATGTAATCCCATTATTCGCGCCAAGTGACAATATTCGTAAAAGTGTAATGCGAATCGTCACAGACTCGAAACGTCCAGAAGATCCGAAAGATCCGGATACTGATAATGTCTTTGCGATTTATAAGTACTTTGCTGCTCAGGAGGAAGTTGAAAAAGTCAGGCAGCAGTATTTGCAAGGTGGATTGGCATACAGTCAAATCAAAACAGAACTGTATGAGTGCCTGGAGATGAAATTCTCAGAAGCACGCGAAAAATATACAGAATTGATGCAGGATTGGGGATATCTCGACCAAGTTCTCCTTAAAGGAGCGGAAAAAGCACGCAAATCATCAGTTCCTAAGATGGAGAAAATCAGAAAAGCCATAGGCATCGATTAAGTTCTCCAAAATCATAGGTTTTGAACAATCCAAGCTAGATAATCGGAATTAGACCTGGGAATCTTCATTCCGTTTCTGGTTTTTCAGATTTTCGTATTCACTGATGTCAGTACCATTGCAGAATCATTTTATTCAATCTATCCCATGCCAAAGATACGAGATGAGCTATTATGAGCTCATTTATTTTCAGGCTTGCAAAGATGAAAATCTCTTCACTCTATTATTTTGATAAGATAAATAGGGAGCACAGTCAAGGAGTGAGATATCGATCAACATTTTTACATCAATTTTAGAAAAGCTGTTCATTGTTATGAAGACTAATATGACTGAGGTGGAGGTCTATAAATTATGGCGCGGAAAAAAATCGGACATGTAGAGCTTCAGTGGACTTGTCCTAATTGTGCAAGTCTAAATCCAGGACCGGAAAAATTGTGTGGAAATTGTGGCGCGCCACAACCAAAAGACGTTGAGTTTTTCCAGGCAAAGCGGCAAGAACTGATTTCGGATGAGGGGAAAATTGCGCAGGCTGAAGCAGGTCCAGATATTCATTGCCCATATTGTGGTGCACGAAATCCAGCGAATGCTGAAATTTGTCACCAATGTGGGGGTGATTTAATTGAAGGAATGAAACGAGAATCTGGTCGGGTTGTTGGAGCATTCAAAACTGGCCCGATGAGTAAAGTTGCATGCCCAAACTGTGGGGCAGAAAATGCGGATACAGCTATTAACTGTGATCAGTGTGGCGGTTCTCTTGCAGCAGAGATCAAAGATACTGATTCACCAGTGCAGATCAAGCAGCCTTCGAGAAACAGAATCTGGATCATTGCAGGAATTGCAGTTCTCTTGATCCTGGCATGCGGGATATTTTTCTTTTTTGCGAATCGGACTTCTGAATCCACAGGGATTGTGCAAGATGTGGAGTGGCAACGATCAGTACCGATCGAAGCGATCGTTCCAGTTGAGTATAAAGATTGGCAGGAAAACGTCCCGGTGGAGGGGGAGATCCTGATATGCACCGAAGAAGTCCGCTACGTGCAGAGCGAACCTGCACCAAACTCAGTTGAAATTTGTGGAACACCGTATACGGTAGATTCGGGCAGTGGATTTGGTGATGTCGTTCAGGATTGTGAATACGAAGTTTATGAATCCTTCTGTACGTACACGGTGCAAGAATGGAGTGTGGTGGATACCGCGGTTTTGACAGGTAATGACTATTCGCCCATCTGGCCAGAACCAACCATAGGGGGTGAACAACGTATTGGAGAAGATTGGGAGGAGACTTATACAATTATTTTCGAATCTGGAAATGAGAGGTACGTTTATTCAACGAATGACCTCAGCCTATACCAAGAGGCTCAAATTGGTAGTGAATGGACGCTCAACATCAATACATTTGGAAATTTGTTATCGATTGAATCGCAATAAGTATTTATGAGTTTGAAAGCACGCGATCGATCAATCTTACCATCCGCTCGTAATGAGAACCTTTCCAATAAATCTGATCACATTCCGGACATATTCGAAAATCATCAAAGTATCTTTTCGTCAGCGGCTCAAGCTTATGAACGATGGCTTCTTTTGAAACTGGTTGAAGTGAAATATTGCATCGTAAGCAGCGATGAAAAGGCGCTATTAACTCTTTAAGCCCGAACCGATGAATGATCTCAGTCACTTGGTTTTCTGGCATAAGTGCCCGCACCCAGTATCCATACCGGATCGTTTTGTGCATCAGAAGCTGACGATCTCGGGTGAGCAAAATTCGATCTGCATTGGATGATATTTCTACTAGCTCATCGTCTTGAATGTCATTACGATAATTGGCATCGAATCCAAATATGCGGAGATATGTAGCCAATTTTCCAAGATGATTATCTAAAACAAAACATGGCTCAAAAGTAATGTTGCCGTTCGAGTATAACCCCGCAAGAAGATCGAGCTGTGGAGAAGCTGGAAATACCTCAATCAAGTCTCCAAAATGAACTTTACAATTGAATTCTACTGACAAATCGTTCACAAGGATTTGTCCGATTTCGGTGTGGGGGATACCCTGAGATTCGATCAAATGTTTGACCGATGGATTTCCATTAAATGTGCAGATAATTGACTTTCCCTTCTTGCTCTTTGGAAGGAAATCATTCAGCTGGTCATTTACTAAGAGAATCGCCTCAGTCATTGGATACATGTTTTATGTAATCATCAGGTTTGCGAACTGATATTATAGTTAACAAAACCAGGTTATGGTCTGTCAAGAAAAAATTGAATTCGAACTAAGTCAAAACTAAATGGAAGGCTTAATGAACAAAAAACTTTGTCCAAAAATAATATTGGAAGGGACTCGGTTGACTTTTAAGACCGAAATTGCTTTTGCATTGAATGAACATCCACAAATTGTTGGGCCGAGAAAATATCGGTATCATTCACCGTTGATATCTGCAGAATGGGGTGCATTCACGAATTTTCCATGGGGTCGAGGATTGATCAATTTTACTCCGGAAGAAGAGGCACTGGCTATGGAGACCTACCATACCTGGGTCCGGTTGTTCGAGTTACAGCGATACTATTCGTGGATCATTGATCGCTTTCATATTTCTACGCGCGCTTATCAAATAAAAAACTTTGGCATCGATTACCGATTCAATTGGCTCGAACAACGTTTAAAACCTCTTGGCTTTCATCTTGTTCTTCTTATTCGTTCAAAGGCATCATTTGATGATGCTCGAAAAGAAAGGTTGAAGGTGTCTGGGAATCCTGCCCAATATGATGATATAAACATTTTTATCGAAGAGCAAGATTTGTTCCGCCAGCTAGTTAGCGAATCGATCTTGCCCACGCTAACAATAGATATATCTGATAATTCTATTGGTCTTGCCACAACGAAAATTGCTGAGTGGTTAAAGGAAACAGGCGGATTATGGCTGGATTGAATTTCGTGAATGAATAAGTTATGGAAATTGTGGTCCTAATGTCTGCTGAACAAGAGCCTGAATCGCCTGGTACGAGAGTTCCCCACCTGGATTAGCTCAACAGAATGTTCAATGAGTAATCCTCATTTCAAGCTCGATCTCATCTCGGAGCGGTATTCCATCTAACCCGATCATTGGAATTTCAGGTTTCAACCGCCGCGAAATTTCCAACGCATTTTTGTGGACTGCGACCAAATGAAAGCCCCTCTTCTGATAAAAACGTAATCCAGATATATTGTCGTTTGTGGTAATGAGCCAAAGACGATAGCAACTCGATTTAATGGCAATTTCTCGGGCTGCTACAATCAGCTTACTGCCGATCCCTTTGTTCTCCATTAGGCTGTCCAAGGTGATTATTTCACACTCCGCATTGGTAATGGAATAGGTCAATAAGCCCACACGGTCCCCTGAGAGGTATGCGATGAATCCTGGAAGCGATTCAATTTCATGCTTTACGCCTCTGGTCACGATGAGAGTCGATCGCCAGCGCTCAGATATCAAATCGATGGTCCATTCGCGATCGAGTGGCTCGATGGGACGGATTACGATCTTTGAATTAATTTCCATAATGATTAGTATATCCAAAATTAGTTTCTTAGGTTCAAGGAATTGGCACAACATCTGGTAAACTTCAGTTTTGAGCGCAAAATCATCCTCATTTCGGAGGTAGTGATATCCTGATGCAGCCGATCCTGTCCATAGATTTGACAACGCGAAAAATCTCTCGTTTTGATATACCTCAAGAATGGGAAAAGAACTACCTA
>JBFFIU010000027.1:0-18757 GCA_041556275.1 Anaerolineales bacterium
CCCGGACACCTCCAGGAAGGCAACCACGGCTGTGGCTAACGCATCCCGGTTCAGCGGTTTCTCAAGTGGTTCAACATGGCAGTTCTCCCGCTCGCTCATGAATTTCTCCAATGTGGATAGAAATCAGACCTAGTTGTCCGATTAATATATTAGATTATTCAGTATCATTTGTCATGCGCTATCTTGCTTTGTTATTTATAAGCAAATATGCTTACTTGCTTACAGGACAATTGGCGCTTTGTTTTTTATGACGAATTTTCTATACTAGGGCACAGGAGAATTATGATGAACCGGTCAACTTATCTGCTTACATTGAAAATGAATAGCGATCAGGCTGTCAGGCAAGTCACCCAACGCCTGGTTGATGATGGATTACAGGTGGTTCGCTCTTTTGACTTGCAAACTGCGCGCTCAACACACACGAATTGCACTTGTCCAATTCATGGCACAGCGATATGTGATTACCAGATGGTTGTGCTGCTGGTTTATGGCAAGCAAGGAGAACCACTCACTTTAGTGGCCCACAGCCAAGATGGTCATACATACTTCGAACTAGTAGACACCCCTCAGCAGCGTCCACAGCGAGTTTTAAAAACCACCGTACTCCAGGCGCTGGCTTTGGCGGGCTTTGCTTCTCTTCAACGGTCAAAATCAGATAATGCTAGTTAAAAGTAAGCAAGCAATATTGACATTAATGCGATCAACAAGGGGAAGCTTGAGTCTGACAATTGAAATGATTGAAACTGAACAAGACTGCTTAAGAATACTCAATCAAATTCAAATAGCACAGGCAAATATGCATAGATGTGGTCAGATCTTAGCCCGGTACCAGCTCTTGCAGAGCCTAGAGACAGCTTGCTTTGATACTTGCCCGGAAAATCGAAGCGCTGAATTAAATAATATTGTGAATTTATACAGTTATTATCAGGAATTTTCTTGAAGTAAATAAATGAAATAGGTTATACATGAGTCTTACAACACAGCAATTATCCTTTCCTATATCGGGGATGACCTGCGCTTTGTGTTCTTCAAAAGTCCAGGATCTCTTTCCAAGGTTCCAGGAGTTGAGGAAGCAGCACGACCATTTGGCCCGATATGGTTTTTACACGGATTCTACACCCTAGTTACTGCCATGACGCTGCTGTGGAATTTGTGTTTTGAGTTGGTAGGGACAAAAGCTATTCGATCCTTCCGATAAAAAATCGATCAGTTGTGCAATTGTGGCTGTGGAAATAGCTGTACATGCGTGGCCACGACAGCGTGAACGAGGGTTGGTATCGACCTTCAACAGTCAATTTCACTTAGAAAGGAGGTTCGTTATGAAACGCTTCATGATACCTAGAATTGCTCACTGTAAAGAGGGTTGTTAAGCTCCGTCCTGGGCATGACGTTAAACTGCCTGGTCCTAGGCACGACCATAAACTGCCCATCTAGAAACATATTGATATTGATGAATTAGGAGGTGACACAAATGACACAATGTCCTGTATGCGGCATGATGGTCAATGAAAATACAGCCCCTAGTACTGAGTATAAGGGCAAAATATTTTATTTCATGAATCCCATCCATAAGGAAATGTTCGATAAAGCCCCGGAAAAATTCTTGGGTAAACAAACGGATCGAACCGAACATCAAATGAAACCTTAAAGCCTCAATTCTGACATCCTCTGAGGTCAACCAACATGACTCATCCTAAATATTCGGATGAGTCATGTTGGTTTTTTTATTAATAACACCATATTGATACTTTTAGGTCATGACAACAATCCCTTTTTAAAGGTAAATTATGAGCATTGATTAACGCATTTTGAGGACAAATGACCAGATACCTTTGAAGCAATTTAGATCGCAGAATTAAGGTTCTCAGCGGAGGTTGATAATGGAACTCGAGAAAATTATTCCCTACCTATGGAAAACACCGGTATTTGGCTTTGCGCTATTCCTCGGGGTGGTTATCGGCAATTTTCTAGCTTCACAGATTGGGTTGGAACCCCCAGCCACAATTTACATATTTTCACCCTTAACCCTGGCTATTTACCTGCTATTAATTAGTCCTTTATTACTCGCAACACTGCTGTTTCTCTGTAAGCTCTTGACTGGAAATTTCCTTTCGCACTGGCTGACCCTTTCCATATTGACGTGGGTTGTATACTCCCTCGGAACCAGCGCGATTGGGGTGCAACAAGACACCTTTTTAGGTCTATCCACATATATGATTATCATTTTCTTCTTTTCCAGCTTCATTGGTCTTGGTTCTGCTGTTTTGTTGTTCCCAGAACACTACAAGCGTGAGAAAAAACTATTAATTTGGAGGTAATACAATGACCACATTTCTCGTAATTTGGTTTGTTAGCGCCTTTTTGGCAGCGCTCTGGGCAACCTACGATCTGATTACGAACCAACCGAAGATCATGCCAGTGATTAAGATCGCCTGGGTGCTCATCATCCTTTACCTGGGAGTAATCGGCCTCGGCCTCTACATCTTCTCCTGCCGAGTCAGCTCAAACCAGGATCACGATGACTTTGTTGCTCCGATGTGGAAACGGGCATTGGGATCGACGATCCACTGCGTCTCCGGTGATGCGTTGGGTATCGTGATTGTTGCCGTCATCGTTGCCAATACTCACCTGCCGATGGCAGTGGAATTCACCATTGAGTATGTGTTTGCCTTTTTATTTGGTTGGTTGCTCTTTCAGGTTACTCCCATCATGGTATTTATGGGTAAAACCTTCCGGGAAGCTCTCTTCGCCGGCGCAAGAGCAGAGTTCATTTCCCTGACCGCCATGGTCTTGGGGATGTTCCCAACGATGTACGTCTTGATGAAAGCGTTTAGCGGAAGCAGCGGACACATGCCCTCCCCACTCAGCCTAGAATTTTGGGGTATTATGACCGCATCCATTGCGGTTGGTTTTGTTGTTAGTTACCCGGCAAGCTGGTGGTTGGTTAAAGTAGGCTGGAAGCGCGGCATGGGTAGCGCCCACGTGATGGGAGAAGGGGCAGGCCGCAGGAAGCCAGAAGTTGAGAGTCGTCTTGCGATCAGTCAACAAAATTAGTTAGACCCGATCGCCTTTACCCAAGGGATTGTCTGAAAGGAATAACAATGTCCACAAAGGAGATTCGTGTAGGCGTCAATGGCTACGGTGTCATTGGCAAACGAGTGGCTGACGCAATTCGGTTGCAGCCGGACATGACTCTGGTGGGGGTGAGCGATGTTGCTAGTGATTACAGGGTCAAGGTCGCCACATTGCTGGGACTAGATATATTCTCCTCGCTTCCTGAGGAGGTTGTCAAGATGGAGAGGGCTGGCATCCGAGTTGAAGGTCTGCTAGACGATTTGCTTGCCATGGTTGATGTGATCGTCGATTGCACTCCGAAAGGAATCGGCGAAATGAACTTGGTGCGATATCAAGCGGCAGGGTTGAAAGCCATTTTTCAAGGCGGCGAAAAGCATGGCCTGACCAACCACTCCTTCGTTGCCCAAGCCAATTACGAAACAGCACTGGGGATTCAGGCAACACGCGTCGTCTCCTGTAATACCACCAGCACGGTGCGAACGCTGCATGCCTTGAAACAGGCTGACCTCCTCAAAAACGCTCATGGTGTCTTGGTGCGTCGCGCCACGGATCCATGGGAATCGGATCGCGGCGGCATCATGAACACTGTCGTTCCTGAGCCGAAGATCCCCAGCCATCAGGGGCCAGACGCTAAGACGGTAGTACCTGATCTGGATGTTGTGACCATTGCAGCAAAGGCCGCCCATACCCAGAGCCATAACCATTATTGGATCGTAAAGCTGTCTCGACCAGCTGATCGAGAGGAAGTCGTCGACGCTTTTCGCTCAGCGCCGCGCATTGCGTTCATTCGCATGGCCGATGGTATCGTGGCTTTGAACAGCACAACTGAGCTCATGAAGGATATTGGGCGACCTCGGGGTGATATGTGGGAGGTAGCGCTTTGGGAAGACGTCTTAACTGTGAATGGGGAAGAATTGTATTATACATACCAGGTATTTAATGAAGCGATTGTTATCCCTGAAAATATTGATGCAATCCGCGCGCTAACTGGCTTAGTGGAGAAGGGGCAAGATTCCATCCGAATTACTGATCAATCTTTAGGGATAAAGCGAGACTTCTTGGTTGGATGATGGTCATAAGCACTTTGAAGGTCTTATGGAGTGGATTATTTAAATCTGAATCTTCCATTTTTACGAAAACTAATCATATTTGATTACAGAGATATCCAGGAGAAATGTGATGTCAACAGATTTCAGAAAACATCGAGTAGAAGTCCAACGGACTCAAGAGCGTATTTATGAAAAGGGACGTCCAACAGCAGGCGTGCTGGCGAATCTGTATTCCACCGACAACTACACTGTATTAAACGTAGGGCTCCCACGATGCAGACCTGAACACATCAAGATCACATTGGGTTCCAACGCGATCTTGGTTGTTGCCGAGCTACATCGAGCCCAGGAGACCTTAGAGAAAGAGCGAGAGTATATCCTGGCTGAGTTGCCTTATGGGGCTATTCGTCGCGCGTTCCCGCTGCCAAAGACAGATTCCGAACCGCATGCAGCAGAAGCCCATTTTCAAAATGGTCTTTTAACCGTCACAATCCCTACTCGCGAGCGCGATGCTTACCTACACGAAAAGCGCGGGGAGAACTTACCCGAAGAAATTTAGGAGTGGGAGGCGGAAATTGAGCTGCATTTCGGAGTTTGCCACTCGCCCTTTACGGATATTGTGTGGGGATAAGCATGATAACGCCTAGGTCGAATTTAAAATTCACACATTGTCAGCCTGGAACTGTTACGATCTGCTCAACTGCCAGTTTCGTTCATCAATCACGGAAGCTCCAAGTCCAACATAACGGGCTGGGAGGGTGCATATAGTGAGCCTGGTGGTCCACCGATTTTCGGACCGGCAGCTTTCAAGCTCAAAGCCCTTTGTTACGAATAACCCTTGGAGAGAGTTATAAATAGAATCTGCCCGCTTACCCGGACAAGACATAACAGATTTCGTATGGATTTTCCAGTGGATAGGCGCTGTAGTGATTTGAGAGGATCAATTAGGATTAGACGAACCACAGATGTCGCACCTTAATGCCAATTTGTATTATGGGTTGTTTTGGATACAGGAAAGGGAATTCCAATCATGAAAAAAAGTGAGAACGACAAGCTCCCATTACCTTCAACGACCTACAGGTATACCTTAGATCTTGACAGGATATCAACATTCACCCAATCTTGTCTCAATGATGCCTTGCATTTCTTGATTGATATGCAAGAATCCCACCTATCTGGAGAAACATGCACCACAGAATGTACCGATGGTATGTGTATCCAAACATGCAGAGGCACTATTGCAAAGGTCGTTCGGCTCGGCGCAAGCAGAATCAGTGCCGGGTTGGGTGTGATTCCCGCAGATAGCAGTCTGGCTGGGATGATCGAACACACTCTACTCAAACCGGATGCAACACCAGAAGAAGTAAAGAAGCTTTGTGATGAAGCACAGAAGTTCGGCTTTGCTTCTGTCATCGTTAACCCCACGTATGTAAATTTGGCAGTGGATAGGCTGGTTGGATCAGGAGTGTGCGTTGGTACGGTGATTGGTTTTCCACTCGGTGCAACGCTGCCCGAAGTTAAGGCTTTTGAGACTATTAATACTATCAAAAAAGGAGCAGATGAGATCGATATGATGATCAATGTGGGCGCGTTGAAGGCGAAGGACTACCCTTTCGTCACCGAAGATATTCAAGGGGTCGTAGAGATCTGCCACACCTGGAGCATTCTTACCAAAGTAATCATAGAAACGGCCCTCCTGACGAATGAAGAGAAGGTTATCGCCTGCTTACTCGCTGAGGTTGCTGGCGCCGACTTCATCAAAACTTCCTCCGGTTTCGGTCCAGGAGGGGCTACACTTGAGGACGTCGCACTAATACGGCGTATTGTGAATCCGAACGTTGGTGTGAAGGCTTCTGGTGGCATTCGAACATTAGAACAAGCCAGAAAGATGATCGATGCCGGTGCGACACGTCTTGGGACCAGCGCTGGTATTCTCATCGAACGCGAGCTGCAAGATGAAGTTGTTTCCTCAGGAGTCGTCTTGCAGGCAGATTTAAGGAGATGATTGAGAATTAATGAGAAGATCAATAAAACAAAAGGCTTGTGATATGCTTTCAGTTCTTTGGAAGAGAATCTTTATTCTAACAACATCTACACAGTCTTAAACGTGGAGAGTCCTCGCCTTAATATGTGTAGGATCAGCAACGCCGGATAAGTGTTTGACACAATTGTAGAGCAAGTGATATGTTGAACATTGATACAAAGTCGGAGAAAGATGTCAACCTAGTCTTTAAGGACGCCAATGAAATTCTTCGATCCAAAAGGGATTGGTCTTAATCTTATCTGCATATCAATATTGGTTGCGCTTCGATATCCTGGCAGCGTTTTCGTGAACATACAAGTTGAACAAGAAGGCAATTTCACTGGCGTCAATGTCCGGACGCGGGAATGGGAATATCAAGTAAACATTTCCTCAGGAATATAAGGAGTTTGAAAGTTTTGGGTGCCGATCCATTGTTTTCCTAAGAACTGCTGTTCGGATCTCAGCAGCTTTATTCACTAGATCTTCTTCATTCAATCCCACAACAGTCCCTTTTGAAAGGACGACTTTGCCTTCAATGATGATCCTGTCGATGTATGGTGCCGTTATGCCATGAATGGCAGTTGCATAGATATTGTTGACCGGAGCCAACTCAGCGTTTTGGAGATCGATCAGGATTATATCTGCCCGTTTTCCAGGTTCAAGCGACCCAATTTTATCTTGTAATTTGAGTGCCGCTGCGGCATCGACAGTCACCATCTCTAATAGCTTCTCTGGAGAAAGTTGCCCTTGATTACCAGATCGGAAAAGCTGGACAGTTGCTGCGATTCGGGGCTCCTCTAGAATGTTCATATTTCCTGTTCCAGCTGCAGTATCCGTGCCCAAAACAACGTTAACCCCTTTTGCAAGCAATTCGGGAACGGGAGTCACTTTGTTGTGCAAGTACGACACCTGTGAGGTTGGACAAAAAACCACACTGACCTCGCTGGACCTAAGGCGATTGATATCAGCATCGGTTAAAAAAACACCATGAGCTGCAAGGACATTTCGCCCCAAAAAACCAATGCTGTCGAGAAATTCAACCGGGGTCTTTTTGTGAGTTTCCTCGAGATACGCCACCTCTTGTGGAGATTGGGCAAGGTGAATGTGAAGGAGGACGTCTTGCTCGTCCGAAATCTGCTTGAGCTCCGATAAGCTCTTGGCCGAGACAGTTTCTGGTGAGTGAGGAGCCAGTGCAGGCGTGATTCGGGGATTTCTTTTTCGCCATTTATGTACAAATTGAATCGCTTTCTCCTTCTCAGCTTCACCTGAAAAAGGTGCCAGCCGATCTGCAATTGTATGTCCTAGGACTGCTCTAATCCCAACAGTTTCGATTGCTCTAGCAATTTCCTCTATGAAGTAATAATGGTCAACAATGCATGTAGCTCCCCCTTTCAGGCACTCGATTGCGCCAAGCAGCCCCAGATAATAGACATCTTCGGGTTCCAAGCTCTCTTCAATAGGAAACATAACAGAATAAATAGAGCTTGGATTGCCTGTATACAATCCTCGAAACAGTGCCATCGCAATGTGTGTGTGGGCGTTGATATATCCAGGTAACAAGAGCTTCCCGGAAGCATCGATTCTTTCCTCGACTTGGGGATACTTCGTGCGCAAAGTATTTGTTTCACCTACTTCGATAATCAGGCCATCGCGAATTGCTATTGCGCCATCCCACAAGACTCGTCTGCCTTTGTCCATCGTAATGACTACGGCATTGGAAATGAGAATATCGGATTCCAACATTAAGAAGATTCCTCAGCAAGAAACAAAGAAAATAGGTATGAATTCTAATTCATCAGCGGATTAAAGTCTATATAGCTAGGGAGAGGATGCATTTTCTGCTCTGGAGTGCGCAACTCATATTAACCAAAACAAAACCTCCAGGCGCAACAAAAATGTCTTGATTAACACCATAACAACACTTTCGTGTCATGACAACAACCCTGGCCTAATGCTAAATTGGTTTTAGAGTTGCAATCCATCTCGAAACATCTGCTGAAAGTACTTCGTAGCAGGAAATTGGGCCCCATTGAAACGAGCAGCATACGCAAAAATTGTAATTTCAGTGATTGGATACGGACATAAACCGAGCAATTGAGCGTCATAGGAGAAAAAATTATGGCAATGTCTATTATTGATTTATGTATTTTATGTGGAGCCTGTGAGCCCGTATGCCCAAACGAGGCCATTTCTGAAGGCGAGGATATCTACGTCGTGGATTTCGATCTTTGCACGGAATGCGTGGGATTTTATGATGAACAGCAGTGCGTTCTGGTCTGTCCAGTGGACGCAGTGATCTTTGACCCAATGCATACAGAATCGAGGGAGGAACTAAAAGCGAAATACCTTAAGTTGCATCCCGATCGGGCCCCTACAGGAGGTTGGACTGAAAAACTTGATGCTGAAAGGCAACTAATTTCCTAGTAAACCTCTTGATCCTGATTATGACCACAGTGGAATTGAAAAAATGAGAATTCACATTGCTAAAGAAAAATCTCCAGACTTAGCCAACGTAGATTGGCCAGGTGTCATCCTCCCCTGATCTTTCTGGGCATCTGGGACAAACTGTGAATCGCCACGAAACCCTTTCATCGAGGAGAAACCATATGTCTATAAACAAAATGAGTTTGCGAATTGCAGGAGCAGCCGGTCAAGGCGTAGAGTCTACCGGAGCCGGGTTTTCCTTAGCGTTATCGAGAGGCGGTCTTAACCTATTCACCATGCAGGATTATATGTCCCGCATCCGAGGAGGCCTCAACTTCTTCCAGATCCGGGTCGCCCCCAATGAGATCTTTACGCATACAGACAATATCCACCTTTTGTTGGCATTGAATAAAGAAGCCTTTGATACCTATCGGACCGATATCGTACCTGGAGGTGGGATCATTTACGACCAGGATATGAAGGTAGAAGATAAAGAGTTAGAGGACGATGGAATTAAGGCGTTTGCTTCACCGATCATAGAGATCGCCGAGGATGTAGGGGGAAATCGCCTGATGACCAACACTGCCGCGGTGGCAATATCTAGCGGTATCACCGGCTTTAGTTTTGAAAAGATTGGTGAAGTAATCGAGAATAGTTTTGCAAAGAAAGGCAAGCAAATTGTAGAAGGGAACCTCCGGGTTGCTGAGGTGGCTTACGATTTCGGTAGGGATACTTATTACGATCAGTTCGAATACCATCTCGCTGAGGTAGATAGGCCGCCGCGCATGATGATCAATGGCAACCAAGCATTCAGCCTGGGGGCTTTGGCCTCAGGATGCCGCTTCATATCCTCTTACCCTATGACCCCGGCCACTACAATCATGGAAATATTGGCTTCCCACGCTGAGGAATATGGTGTCTTGGTGAAACAGACCGAAGACGAGATTGCAGCCATGTGTATGGCGATTGGAGCCAGCCATATGGGTGTCAGAGCTATGACAGCGACGTCTGGTGGCGGGTTTTCTCTAAAGGTCGAAGCACTGGGCCTGGCGGGGATGACGGAAACGCCGGTTGTTATCGTCAACGTTCAACGCCCCGGCCCCTCTACTGGCTTAGCAACACGTACAGAACAAGGGGACTTACGCTTCATGCTCCATGCCTCCCAAGGTGAATTTCCTCGGTTGGTGCTCACCCCAGGGACCGTGGAACAAGCCTTCGAGGCAGGTGCCCGAGCTTTTAATTTGGCGGAAAAATATCAAACGCCCGTGATCGTCCTTTCTGATCAGTTCTTAGGCGTATCATCGCGAGTTCTTGAGCAGGACACCTTTGATTTCAACGGTGTAAATATCGATCGGGGAGAACTCCTGAGACCAGAAGATCTGGATAAATTGGAGGAGGACTACCAACGCTACGTCTTCACAGAGACGGGAATCTCTCCACGGGCTATACCCGGCTCACATGAGAAAGCTTTCTATCCAGTCACTTCAGATGAGCATGGCCCGGACGGCCACATCTTGGAAGATCGAACGAATCGCTTCCGCATGATGAACAAACGGATGAAAAAATTGGAGACCGCCAGCATTGATCTCTGGCAGCCGGAGCTGTACGGACCGGAAGAGGCAGACATCACTTTTGTTGCCTGGGGTTCGACTTATGGACCATTGCGGGAAGCCGTCGACTGGTTGAACGACGATGGCAGCAGCGCCAATATGCTTCATCTTCCCCAGGTATGGCCCTTTCCAGAGAAACGCGTGAGTGAAATTCTGAGCGGTGCCCGTCGTGTGATCGGCGTGGAGTCGAACTTCAGCGCACAGTTAGCCGGCCTGATTCGAGAGGAAACAGGGTTTCACATCGGGAGCAACATCCTGAGGTACGACGGACGACCCTTTTCACCCAATTATATTACTCAATGCTTGGAGGAGGAGAGATTCAATGCTCAGACCATCTGACTTCATCGTGTACCAGAAACCAACTTGGTGCCCTGGCAATCCCTCATGCGGAAACTTCCACATCCTGTCAACCATTAGGACCACCCTGGCGGAGCTTAATCTTGCACCCCACCAGGCCATCATATCCTCAGG
Organism: Anaerolineales bacterium; assembly: GCA_041556275.1. GTDB lineage: Bacteria > Chloroflexota > Anaerolineae > Anaerolineales > UBA4823 > PFL25. The sequence continues at coordinate 10,653 of JBFFIU010000027.1, forward strand.
GATCGGCTGTGGGAGCAAGATGCCGGATTACACAAAGATTAATGGTTTCATGGGAATCCATGGTCGACCCCTGGCTGTCGCTTCGGGGATGGCGCTTGCCAATGGTGAACAGGTCGTCATCGCTATCACTGGCGATGGAGACGGGTATGCCATTGGTGGAAATCACTTTATCCACACCATGCGCCGCAATATTAACATCACCCACATCGCACAGAATAACCAAGTTTATGGTCTCACCAAGGGGCAGTACTCCCCAACGTCCCAGAAAGGGTATAAATCAAAGACCTCTCCATACGGAGCTATCGAACCTCCCATAAACCCTATGACTCATGCACTTGCTGGGGAAGCCAGTTTCGTCTCGAGAACGTTCGCTGGAGATCGAGAGCATATGGTGCGGATTTTCAAGGAAGCGATCCAGCATCGAGGGTACGCCCTAGTGGATGTGCTTCAACCATGCATCATCTTCAACCGTGTAAATACGTATGAATGGTACGGCGCGCGTGTTTACGATGTGGAAGAGGATGGGCATGATCGGCGCGATAAATCCGCCGCCTGGAGACTCGCTCAGCTGTGGGGAGAAAAAATCCCTATTGGTGTGCTCTACCAAGAAGAGCGTCCCACTTATGAGGACCAGGAGGTTGCTCTCCGGAATGGATCCTTGGTAAAACAAGAACTCAAACTACTAAATCCAGTACAGGTTGAGAAGTTGAAAGCATTGTTTTTATAGCAATTCTTCTTTATCCCGCGATAATACGCTCCTCTCATCAAAGGGAAACTATCCGATAACCCCGGAGGCTTGGGATCCTATCTCAATATATTTTCCTGGAATCTCGAGAATGGGATAATTAAAAAAGAGAGATGAAGAGATGCCGATTGTTTGCGAATTAGCTGAATTTGTTGTCAGCAGGTCCTTTGAAGATCTTTCCAGCAGAGCCAAGAGAGAATTGAAGATACGGGTTCTCGACTCGCTTGGTTGTGCCATAGGAGCATTGGGAGGAGAACCCATCAGAATTGCTCACGCCCAGCTCGAGGATTTTGGTGGGAAGGAGATTTGCACAGCGATAGGATTTGGTAAGACAGCCCCTGACCGTGGCGCTTTTTATAATGGTGCCCTTGTCAGGTATCTCGATTTTAACGACAGCTATTTGGCCAAAGGAGAGACGAATCATCCCAGCGATAATTTAAGCGCGACGTTGGCTGCGGCAGAGTACGCCGGCATCAGTGGGAGAGAGCTCTTAACGGCGATCGCAGTTGCATACCAGGTCCAATGTCGTCTGAGCGATGTCGCCCCAGTCCGGCATAAAGGATTCGATCATACCACTCAGGGGGCATACGCTGCTGCTGCCGGGGTATCGAAGGCTTTGGGTTTGAACACCGAACAGACGGCTCATGCGATTGCTATCAGCGGTACAGCCTTCAACGCACTCCGGGTCACTCGAACCGGGAAACTATCCCATTGGAAGGGCTTGGCTTTTCCCAATACCGCATTTGGTGCCACCCATGCCTCTTTTCTTGCCATGCGAGGGGTTACGAGTCCTCTGGAGGTTTTTGAGGGGAATAAGGGATTTATGGACGCAATCGCTGGTCCATTTGAGATCGATTGGTCGAATGAGAATTTAGAACGGGTTACGCGGACCATCATAAAGAAATTTAATGCGGAAATTCATTCCCAATCGGCGATAGAGGGCCTCTTGGAATTGAAAGCTGAACATGGTTTTGAGGCAGGTGACATTGAAAAAATCCAGATTGAAATCTTTGATGTAGCCTATCACATTATTGGAGGAGGAGAAGAAGGAGGAAAAACTTTGGTCCAGACCAAGGAAGAGGCCGACCACAGCCTGCCCTATATGGTTGCCGCAGCAGTATTGGATGGGACTTTGACACCTGCCCAGTACCAGTTAAAGCGGATTTTACAGGAGGATGTCCAGAAGCTGCTCAGAAAGGTGGAAATCAAACCATCTGATTTCTATAGTGAACAGTTCCCAGAACGAATGCCTTGTCGCCTGTCAGTACGTTTGAAAGATGGTCAAGTATTTCAGAAAGTTAAAGTGGACTATGAAGGTTTTTACACCCGACCCATGCCTTGGAATAAAGTTGTGGAGAAATTCGAGCGATTGGCTGCTCTACATGTCGAACCCTCCCATAGAAAAGAGATTGCTGAGGCAGTTGGCGTTCTCGATACCATTCGAGTAGGTGAGCTTACTGAGCTTCTAGGTAGAATCGCTGCGCCTTGAAGGAGAAACAATCATGAAAACGGTTGCAGATCAGGATAAGGGTTTCGATTTCTTGCGAATGAACAAACGTCAATCCAAGCCGCGGACACTCGGCATCACCGAGATCAGAGGACCTTACTACACCCCCATGGGTAAGCGATACCTGGAAGACATTCTAGAAACAACTGGGGAATACATTGACTCACTGAAGTTTGCAGGCGGGTCTTTTACTCTTATGCCAGAAAACACCCTCAGGGAGATCATAGATCTTGCCCATAATTACGAAGTGATTGTTTCAACCGGTGGTTTTATCGAATACGTCTTGACTCAGGGAGAGGAAGCCGTTGATCAGTATATCAAAACCTGTTTAAATCTTGGCTTTGATATTATCGAGGTCTCAACTGGTTTTATCACTATCAGCACTGACGATTGGCTTCGCGTCATAGAAAAAGTTGAAGGAGCTGGGTTGAAGGCAAAACCCGAAGTAGGGATTCAATTTGGAGCTGGTGGAGCTACGTCGGTAGGAGAACTTGAGGCTGAGGGAACTCGAGATGCCGAGTGGATGATAATTCAGGCAAGGCGCTTTTTGGAAGCGGGTGCATTTATGGTTATGATCGAATCAGAAGGGATTACGGAGAATGTCAGCGACTGGCAAATGAATGCGGTGTCGAAAATTATCAACTCTCTGGGATTGGAAAAATTGATGTTTGAGGCAGCAGATCCGGAAGTATTTAGCTGGTATATAAAGAACTATGGACCGGAGGTGAATCTGTTTATAGATCACAGTCAGATCATCCAGTTAGAAATCCTGAGGCGCGGGATTTGGGGATCTAAAAGCCTCTGGGGGCGTGTATTGACATATAAGGCCGGGTAATTTTGCCCTTTTTATGAACCCTTCTCAATGAATATTGGTGGATAAGTGTAACTATATGAGATTCGTATAGATTCAAGTGGTTCTTCTGGAAGCATTACGAGGGAATAATCTATCATCTAACACAATGCCAGTTGGGAACTCGCATCTTTATATGAGAAATACTGATTATTTGGAGAAAATAATCGGATTGCAATAGAAATTTAACACAAAGGGGATTAGGCATTTGGTCCACAAACGTTGGATGATTCCTGATATTGCCCACTGAAAAGAGGGCTGCTGTAAAAGGTCCTGGGCATGACCATAAACTGCCCAACCTCACTTTATCCTTTCCTTGATATTGCTAGCGGTGTTAATTAAGAATCCGGTTTCTGGGATTCACTGAGTTGCGCCCAGCGATTCATCAGCCATATTTCTCCACGGCGGACGTGCGCCGCCTGGAGCAGCGTGTACCGACCTTCGCCTCCGCCCTGCGAGACCATCATCCGCGCCAGGTGGCTGAGGCGTTGGATAAAGAAAATATCTACGTGTGGGATGGAAACTACTATGCCCTAGCGGCAAGCGAGCGTTTGGCATTAGAGTATATTGGCGGCATGGTATGTGTCGGTCCTGTGCACTACAACACGCTGGAGGAAGTTTACAGATTTGGGGAGGTTTTGAGCAGGTTAGCAACGGGGTAAGTTGCACAATCATAAGATCGATACTTCTATTAAAAATTACTTCCATTTACGTATTTTTGCCTATATACGTATGCGCAATTTGGCGCTTGCCAGGGCAAACCTAATAAAATATACTTCGCTTTAAGACCCTATCTCGTCATCTAAATAACACATCGGGAAAATTTGTATTATGGGAAATACAAATTCCCTTTCTTCCCAAGAGGAATCGTTAGACTCTCACAACATCAAAAGTAAGAATATATGACAGATTTTATTCTCGAGACAAAAATATCCCTCCCCAAATATCGGTCAAAAATATTGTCACGACCGCGTCTCTATGAGCGACTTGATCAAGGTTTAAACGGAACACTAACGTTGATCTCTGCTCCTGCAGGATATGGAAAGACTACGTTAATTACTAGTTGGGTCAAGAATTTAAAGCGATCGTTTGCTTGGTACGCTTTAGATGCTCAAGACAATGACCCGGTTACATTCCTAACTTATCTTGTTGCAGCAATTCAATCAGCAAACAGCGGGTTTGGGGAAACAATTAAGAAATCTCTGGAAACTTCTTTCCAGGCAGCACAGAAACCAAATCTCGAAAATATATTGACAAAAATTATCAATGAGATAGCTTCATTATCTAATGAAACAGTGCTAATTTTGGATGATTATCACGAAATAGAAGAAAACCTTATCCATAAAATAATTTCTGATCTTCTATCTCACCAACCTCCTCAACTACACATTATCCTCATTACCAGAATCGAGCCGCCTTTATCACTTGCAAAGCTGCGCGTCCGCAGTGAAATGCTTGAAATTCGCGCAAAAGAGCTGCGATTCTTGGATACGGAGACAAGGGATTTCCTCAATCAAATTATGTCCCTGCGTTTATCAGAGGAAGAAATCATCGCACTGGGATCAAGAACTGAAGGTTGGATTGCAGGTTTGCTGCTTGCGGCACATTCACTGCAATATGAGCCTGATCATAAGAAATTCATTGAGGCATTTAAAGGAACTGACCGGCACGTTGTTGATTACCTTATTGAAGAAGTTCTCGAGCATTTACCGGACGAGATCCAGGAATTCATTCTTTGTACCTCAATTCTTGATCGCTTATCTGCCCCGCTCTGCCAAGTGTTGGTATATGGCGAAGGAACAGCAGATCGGTGCCAGGAAATCCTGGAGCTGCTTGAGAGGAATAACCTTTTTACGATACCTTTGGATAACCACCGTTCCTGGTACCGATATCATCCATTGTTTGCAGAGTTACTGCGCTATCGATTGGCTTTGCATGCCCCTGAAAAAGTGATCGATCTACATCTCCTCGCCAGCAAATGGCTAGAAGCAAACGGATTTTTGACCGAAGCCATCAACCATGCGCTGATTGGCAAAGATTATGAGCGGTATCTGGATTTGATCGAGACTCACGCTTTAGAAGCCATATCCAAGGGAGAAATCAGAAAGGTTCAAAGATGGTTTGAGAGCCTCTCACCGGATTTGAGTCGTTCTCGTCCTTTTCTATATGTGTCATATGCCTGGACAATTTTGTTAACCAATTATTCTGATCCTCCGCCTGAAATTGATGAATGGATTCAAGCAGCCGAACGTGTATTATCTCTGCGAGAGGCAGAATCTGATAGTATTGAAACCGACAAGAATTATCAAATCAGGGAGCATATCTATGCGCTTCGCACCCTATTAGCATTATCCAGGAATGCAGATCCCTACGAAGTGATTGAGTTGGGAAAGCAAGCGCTTGAGCTTATTGATGAAAGCAATTTATGGGTTCGGAGCATCTTGTTACACTCCATTAGTGCGGCTTATTTAATTGTTGGGGACATTAATTCCGCTAAACAATTCGACCTGGATGCACTACATCATGCTAAGATCAGCGGAATGGACTATATTGGTTTCGGCGTTTATTACGATAGCGCGGTGATTGAGCTCCGCCAAGGCAGACTGCGTGAGGCAGAGTCAATTTGCCGCGAAGGGCTTGATTTCGTCGCACGACAGGGTAAAAAGGATTCTGCCACCGCCGGCTTTCTTTATGCCTTACATGGGAATATGCTGGTTGAACGAGATCAACTTGAATCCGCGGAGACAGTTCTGAAAAAGGGGTTGGATTTGCTCAATTTGATTGGTGACGAAGAGCTCCTCGGTCTGTGCTGTGCGGATCTTTCCAGACTGTATCAAGCCCGAGGCGATTGGTCCAATGCCCACAGGGCAATTTCGGAAATTTCTGCGTATTACGCTGATCAGCTATCAAACCGGTCTGAAGATTTTATCTCTGCCTTGAGGGCTTTGCTCTGGCTCAGGGAAGCCGAACATAACCCTGATCGGTATCGTTCAGCCTACGAATGGCTAGAAAAACAGGCACCTGCTTTGAATGCAGACTTCGATTTTCCAATTATTTTTCCGGTGAGCGAGAGGGACTATACTGTGCAGACAATCACTACCCGAGTACATATTGCACATACACAGCATTTACCTTCTCATCACCGTGGGGAGGCCATCCAACCGGTGCATAGATTCCTGGATGGTCAACTCAAAATTGCCGAAAAAAGGGGATGGGGTGGAAGGGTGATAGAGTTGGAGATCCTCAAAGCACTCGCCTTGGAAACAGTGGGTGAACTGGACAGAGCACTTGATACCCTATCGAAAGCGTTCAAGTTAGGAGAACCTGAAAGCTATGTCCATATATTTGTCGATGAAGGGCAACATATGGCTAAGCTACTCAATGAAGCAGCAGCCCGAGAGATCTATCCCGAATATGTTGGTAGATTACTGGCTGCTTATCCCAAGGAGAAACCAAAATTGCTCCAGGTTTTGGGAGAGGACGGCCGAGACGTTGAGCTGGTTGAGCCCTTAAGCGATCGTGAGCTTGAGGTCCTCACCCTGATCGCACAAGGATTTACAAACAATGAAATATCCCAAAAACTTCATATATCTGTAAATACCGTCAAAGGCCATTCGCGGAACATTTATGCAAAGCTTGCTGTTAAGAATCGATCTCAGGCTATTTTCAGGGCAAGAAGGATTGGACTCTTGTCAGGAGGTGATCACTAGTAATCCCAATATTAAGGAGAGTTAGAACGGGTTGCTTTCTTATTCAAGCAACCCGTTTTTATTTCTTTTTTACAAAATTCAGGCAAGATAGCTGATAACAGCCTCAGCCTGAAAATCATACTCAGGTAACACTTTCAGGTCATTACAAGTATCCCAATTTGATATATGCTTTATACACAATCCTGGTTACTGGTTAATGGTGCATGTAACGATGAAATTTACACCTCACCATTAGCCAAAATTGCACTCATTATGAGGAGTTATTAAAAGTGTATGGATAAACAAAGGGCATATCAGATCAAAATAAAAGGTCAACTTGAAGATAGACCTTGGGATTGGCTCGATGAGATGAATATAAAAATCTCCCATAGTAGGGATTTTGGCACGTTTACAACGATAACAGGACTGGTCGAAGACCAGGCTCTACTTCATGGAATTTTATACCGTCTTTACAGCGTGGGTTATGTGCTGATTTCCGTTAACTGTTTGGATAATTATGACCAAGAGCTGATGGCATGAATATTTTTATGTTCATAGCTGAATGCACAAAGAAGCAAATAAGTTGATGGACATGTTCCAAGGGTCTCCAATAATGACATTACACACAAACTGGGTAACACCGGTCGCCCAGGTGAGTCAAGCGCTTATTTCCGAAGGCTTATTTCTTACTTGTTCTTTCGACTTATAGACCGCTCGTCCATTACATGCCAGCTATATCTGTCCCGTTCACGGCACTGCACAGTGCGATGGTCAAATGGTTGTGCTGCTGGTGTATGACCGTGATAATCCGCCGCTCACATTAGAAATTCATGGTCATGAGGGTCTGATCAGTATCGCTATTATAGATACTTCTGAACAGTGATCTGACCCCCATTTGGCGACATTGATCTTACAAAAATTGACAGAAATGAGCATATCAAAACGTAACCTGGAGGTGGTGAGCAATGGTAGATAGCTTCAAGAGAATTCTTTGGCCCCTGCGCACAGTCGAGGTAAATTTGCGCGCTATAAGTGATCTCTTTGAAGCCAGAGAATCCTGCGAGGAAATTCTCCTCCAGTTGACAGCAGTTCGAGGTGCATTTGATGCGGTCGCTGCTCAATTGCTCCTTGACCAAGGTGAGAAAAGTAAACGGGCGATTCGTGATGATCCATTTCTAAATAGGAGATCGGAAGAATTGGAACGATTAGTACGGCTTTATTCCATATGTAAAAAATTAAACTTTATCAATTAACGAGCATATTAGGAGATTAAATCATGAACCAATCAATCGAGTTTACATTACCTATTTCCGG
>JBFFIU010000028.1:0-18532 GCA_041556275.1 Anaerolineales bacterium
GATATTGCGCGCTGCACCAGTTGCGGTAAATGTGCAGAAGTCTGCCCAGTTGAACTACCGAACAGTTACCAATTAGGGATGACCACCCGCAAAGCCGCTTATAAAGTGGCTGCCCGAGCCACACCTGATGCATATTTGATCGATAAGGGGCCATATTGCGAAACCTGCGACGAATGCGTTTCCATCTGCCCAACGGATGCGATCAATCTGGGTGAACGACCCCGTTTGATAACTATTGAAGTAGGTGCGATCATCCTTGCATTAGGTTTTAAAATATACGACTCTGAAGGACTCGAAGAGCTAGGATACGGGCGCTTTCCCAACGTCATCCAGGCAATGCAATATGAACGCCTGGCCAGTCGCTCAGGTCCAACAGAGGGTATCGTAACCCGGCCTTCTGATGGAATGCAACCGCGCTCAATCGCATGGCTACAGTGTATTGGCTCTCGTGATCAAAGTAATACTTTTTGTTCATCAATATGCTGCATGTACACGACCAAAGAAGCCATCCTTGCCAAGCAACGTCTGGGAAAGGATATTGAGTGCGGCATCTTTATCATGGACGAGCGGGCTTTCAACAAGGAATACAGTGCATACTTCTCAAAAGCCAGAAATACTCACAATATTCAATACCACCACTGCAGGATCTCAAGCATCAAAGAAGATCCTCAAACCGGCGATCTCTTACTGCAGTTCGCGGCACCGAGCGGTGAGCTCCAGGAGGAGCGCTACGAAATGGTGGTATTGGCAACTGGTTTGCAACCACCCGAATCCGCTAGATATCTTGCGGATAGCCTGGGTATTGAACTGAATCCATTCGGTTTCTGCCAGACGGACAAATTTACACCCCTACAAACTACACGTCCTGGAGTATTTGTGTGCGGGGCATTTTCGTCCCCTAAAGAGATCGCTGAAACGATAATCGACGCCAGTGGTGCAGCGGCGGAGGTGATGCGTCTACTGAATGACCGCTTGCATACCCATCCTTATTCCCGTGCCTATCCATTTATCACTGTTGACGATATTCCTCCTGAACGGGATGTGACTGGAGAGGAAGCGCGGATAGTCGTTTTTGCATGCACTTGTGGTGAAACGATAAGTGAGGTGATCGATATCCCCACCCTGCTGCACAATGCCAGCCATTTTCCCAATGTTAAGACGGTTGACATCATCGAATACGCCTGCTTCCCAGAGGTTCAGGATCAGCTCATTCAACGCATCAAGGAAGAGAAATTAAATCGGGTTGTTATCGCAGCTTGCAGCAATCGAACTCACGAATCACTTTTTCAACGAAGTGTCCGCATGGCCGGCCTCAATCCTTACCTGCTTGAGGTGGTCAATCTGCGCGAACAATGCACTTTCGTTCACCAGGATCAGGTTCACCGTGCAAATCAAAAAGCCCTCGAAATGGTCCGGATGGCAATCGGTCGAGTAGTCGCTGCAGAACCGGTCATCAAACATGAATACCGCTGCTTACCTTCTGCCCTGGTCATCGGAGGTGGAGTATCTGGAATGACATCTGCGCTGACCATCGCGGATAGTGGATACGAGGTCCACCTGGTTGAACGTTCTGAGGCTTTAGGAGGCAATTTACGAAACCTGTATTACGTTGCGGAGGGCTACAACCCACAACGCTTATTACGCGATCTCGTAAACCGAGTGCGAGCCCACACACGAATCAATATTCACACCAAGACAGAGATCGAAAACCATTCTGGGCACGTTGGTCAATTTAGGACCACATTACGAACCAGACGCAAAGGTCTCAGTGAGACCTTTAATATCGAACATGGTGTAACCATTGTTGCCACTGGAGCTCAAGAAGCCAAACAACATTCACTGCTGGAATTCCCCCTGGTAATCACTCAACAAGAGCTTGAGGAAAAGATCATCCACCACCCAGAAGAGATCACTGCTTTGGATAATGTTGTCATGCTGCAATGTGTACGCCCAGAGGGTTCTCCAGATTACTGTTCCCGGGTATGTTGTACAAACACAATCAAAAATGCCATCCGCATAAAGCTTTTTAATCCTTCATGCCAGGTAAGTGTGCTCTATAAGAACATTGTCACGTATGGGTTCAGGGAAGAGTATTACACAGAGGCGCGCAGATTAGGCATCGTATTTATCCGCTATACCGATGAAAAACCGCCTGAAGTGGTTCTTCAAGACAATCGGTTATTTGTCAGCGTATACGATATAACCCTAAATCGATGGTTGAGCTTACCTGCTGATTTAGTTCCGATGAGCATGTCGATAACACCAGCTGATGGCTCCCAAGAGCTATCCAAGTTGTTGCGGGTGCCCATCTCCAGCGAAGGATTTTATGAAGAAGCACAGATGAAACTGCGCCCGATGGACTTCATGCGGGATGGTATCTTCCTGGCAGGCATGGCGCACTACCCGAAATTTATCGAGGAGAGCATCAGCCATGCCTTAGCTGCGGCTGGACGAGCGTTAACTCTGCTCTCGCAAGAGACTCTCTACCTTGGGGGAGTGATCGCTCAGGTCGACCCAGATCTATGTGTAGGCTGCTTAACTTGCACGCGAACATGTCCTTTTGCCATCCCACAAGTGATCGCTGAAGAAGGTCGCGTGGGGGTTGGCGGTCTCGGTGGAGCTGCATTCATCGATCCGGCATTATGTCAGGGTTGCGGCACCTGCACAGGCGAATGTCCAGCCAATGCCATCCAGCTCATCCATTACACCGATGAACAAATGATGTTAAAGAACATCAACGGCCTTGGCAGCTGGCAGAAAGCAATTTACAGCAATAATTAATCAATGGAAATTACACCTCAATGACATCCCAACAAAACCCCCAATCCTTCGATCCAGAAATCACCGCTTTTTATTGTATCTATTGTGGTTATATGGCAGCCGATACTGCAGGAGCACTGGGAGTACAATACCCGGCTCACGTGAAATTTGTGCGCATGCCATGTACAGGTAAAACAGACATTCGCTACTTGCTGGAAGCCTTCGAACAAGGAGCAGATGGTGTCTATGTGGTGGCTTGCCCAATCGGCAACTGCCATCATGTGCGAGGCAATGAACGCGGTTTTGCCCGCTTAAAGCGAGCTCAAAAGATACTGGATGATATCGGTCTGGGAGGTGAACGCTTAGATATGGTGTTCATGTCCGGCAGCCAAGCGCAAACATTTGCAACCGCTGTCCAAAATATGACAGATCGTATCCTTGAGCTGGGACCTAATCCGCTCAAGGATGAGTCCCTGCAAAGAATCGATGACTTCTCCCAGGTTGAAATTGAGGAGGAGATAGATTTTAGAGGGCGACGTACTACTCCAGGATAAGAGGAGACGTGTAGGTATGCTTGTCAGTAAGCCTGTTCCCCAGTCTGAAACTCTCACCGGCGCAGTGATGGTCGTTGGAGGTGGGATCGCGGGTATGCAGGCATCCCTTGACCTAGCTGATCAAGGTTTCAAGGTTTACTTGGTTGAAGCGAAATCTGCCATCGGGGGGAAAATGGCGCAGTTGGATAAAACTTTCCCTACTAATGACTGCGCAATGTGCACAATTTCTCCGAAATTGGTGGAGACGGGTCGCCATCCAAACATCGAGATTATGACCAACACCCAGGTGTTGGATGTTACCGGACAGGCAGGAGATTTTTCAGTAACCGTCCTTCACGAACCCAGGTACATCGACACCACAAAATGTATTGCTTGCGGAGATTGTGTCAAAGTGTGTCCTATCGTGATACCAGACACATTCAACGAAGGGCTCTCCGAACGCAGGGCAGCTTACAAACTCTATCCGCAAGCTGTGCCTAATGCTTATGCGATTGAAAAGCGTGGGATCGCCCCTTGCCGAGATGCCTGTCCGGCTGGGCAACGTGCCCAGGGGTACATCGCATTAATCAGGGAGGGACGTTGGGAAGACGCACTACGAGTGATCAAATTGGATAATCCCTTCCCAGGGATTTGCGGACGAATTTGCAACCATCGTTGTGAGACCGCCTGCAATCGCGGACAGGTCGATGAACCGATCAATATCCGCATGCTCAAACGTTTCGTGACCGACAAGGTTTATGGCGAATCTCGGCAGCCAATCGAGCCGCTGGAAATTAAATATCCCGACCAGCGTGTGGCGATCATAGGCGCTGGACCTTGTGGACTAACCGCTGCCCAGGACCTGATCCATCAAGGATTCCCAGTTTCAATATTCGAAGCCATGCCTGTTGCTGGAGGAATGCTGCGCTTAGGTGTTCCAGAATACCGTCTGCCGACCGAGATCATCGAACGCGAAGTAGCTGACATCGTGGATTTGGGCATTGAACTGAACCTGAACACTCAAATCAACAATCTGGACGATCTGTTCGAGGAAGGCTATTCGGCAGTATTAATCGGCGTCGGTGCACATGAAGGTATCCGCTTACCGATACCCGGAGCGGAGCTTGAGGGAGTCATGATCAACACTCACTTCCTGCGTGATGTGCGCCTGGGAAAATACGACCAGACTGAAAAAGGTGAGAAATCCGCACTCGGAAAGAATGTGCTTGTATTAGGCGGGGGAAACGTTGCCATCGATGTCGCCCGGAGTGCAGTACGATTGGGAAGCCAGGTATCCTTAGCTTGCTTAGAAAGCCGGGAGGAAATGCCAGCACATTCCTGGGAAATAGACGCCGCAGAAGCGGAGGGCGTACAGATTTATGCAGGACGTTCATTCGAAAAGATCCTGGCGGATGGCAACCAGCATGTCAGCGGTGTTGAATGCATGCAGGTGAGTTCATTTTCCTTCGATGAAGTCGGCAGGTTGAACGTCGAAAAGATCCCGGACTCAATTCATATTATCGATTGCGATACAGTGATCTTCTCAGTTGGGCAACGAGCGGGTTTAGCCTTTATCCCCGACGACGCTGGTGTCGGCTTGACCGAGCAAAAGACGATCGCCATCAATCCAAATACCTTTGCGGCAACACGTCCCGGAGTGTTCGCGGCTGGCGACACTGTATCAGGGACTGCATTTGTGATCGAGGCAGTCGCCAGCGGGCACGAGGCGGCCGAATCGATCATCCGTTACCTAAGCGGTGAGCAGCTTGAAAGGCCACCGAAACCACCCCTGCCCGTCGTCCACCTCTCGGAAGGTGAGATCCAGGATAGGATGGCGCGTGGCGAGATCGAACTCCAAGGCAGGGTGCCTGTTCCAGAGCTGACTGTCGCAGAACGCTCCGATAATTTTGCTGAAGTGGAAGGCGGTTACGATGACTCGAGCGCTCAGCTCGAAGCTGCCCGATGTCTGGCATGCGGTATTTGTTCTGAATGCATGAGCTGTACTTTCGCCTGTGGAGTCGATGCCATTGACCATGATATGCCTCCCAGACAGGAAATGATCAATGTTGGCGCGATGATCCTGGCACCTGGATATCAGACCTACCGCGCGGAGCTTTCGGAAGAATTTGGTCTTGGCCGCTATCCAAATGTTGTCACCTCTTTGCAGTATGAACGGTTGCTCTCTGCATCTGGTCCAACAAAGGGTCATATTCAGCGCCCCTCAGATAACAAAAACCCCAAACGAATCGCATTCTTGCAGTGCGTTGGCAGTCGCGACCAGTCCCATGACTATTGTTCATCGGTGTGCTGCATGTACGCGGCAAAAGAAGCCATTATGACTCTTGAACACGCAATGACGGAAGCTCGCCAGGGTAAAGGTGATGGGAATGTTACATGCCAGGTCTTCTTCATGGATACCCGGGCATACAGCAAAGGATACGAAGAATACTACCATCGGGCGGAGAAGAAATATGGTGTGAAATATACGCGCTGCCGCTTGAGCGAAGTCAAAGAAGATCCAAGGACCAACAATCTCAAAGTCCGCTACTCCACCCCATATGAATCGCAAGACGATCTCATCGAAGAGGAATTCGACCTGGTTGTGCTATCGGTGGGGATGGAGATCTCCGAAACGGTGAAACAGCTCTCGCAGAAGCTTGATGTCGAACTCAATGAGTATGGCTTCTGCCACACAACGCTCTTTGATCCGCTGCAAACCAGTCGGGACGGAATTTTCGTTGCGGGGCCGTTTCGCGAACCAAAGGACATCCCCGAAACTGTGATCGAAGCCAGCGGAACAGCAGCAGAAGCAGCGCGATTGCTCGCCCCAGCCAGATATACCCTGGCCAGTAAGCCGGAATATCCAATCGAATTGGACCTAGCAAAACTTGAGCCAAATATTGGCGTCTTCGTGTGCCATTGTGGCAGCAACATTGGTGGATATCTCGATGTGCCATCGGTCGCTGAATACGCCAAGACACTTCCGGGAGTGGCTTATGCGGAGGATAATCTTTATACCTGTTCCCAGGATACAATCGCCCATATTATCGAACAGGTTAAATCCTTAGGTCTAAACCGGGTTGTCGTCGCTTCATGCACCCCCCTCACCCACGAACCTATCTTCCAAGATGCCATCCGACAGGCAGGATTGAACCCGCATTTGTTTGAGATGGCAAATATCCGCAACCAATGTTCTTGGGTGCATTCAAATGATTGGGATGGAGCAACACTCAAGGCAAAAACCCTGGTAAGAATGGCTGTTGCGCGGGCATCACATCTCGAGCCATTGAAAACTTCCCAGGTTTCTGTAAATCATACCGCTTTGATCATTGGTGGAGGTGCTGCCGGGATGACGGCAGCCTTGACACTTGCTGATCAAGGATTCCCTGTCCATCTGGTTGAGCGCGAAGGTGAATTAGGTGGAAACCTTCGCCACCTTCAATATTTCATTGAGAGACCTTCCAATCTCAACTATGAGTATTTTGGGCCAAATGAATACTTAGCCCATATGATCGATCAAATAGAAAATCACCCACAGATCACCACCCACCTCAACACAAATCTTGATCAAACGAGCGGTTTCAAAGGTAATTTTGAATCTACACTCATTTCAAATGGAAATTCTATCCAGATCAAGCATGGGGTCACGATTGTTGCGACTGGTGGAGTCGAATATAAGGGAAACGATTACGGTTACGGGAGCGATCCCCGCATTCTAACCCAGCTAGAGTTTGAAACGTTTTTAGCCCAAGATCACCAAGCAACAAAAATAAACTCAATTGTTATGGTGCAATGCATTGGTCCAGCTGAACAATACTGCAGCCGGCTTTGCTGCACGACGGCTTTAAAAAATGCTTTGAAGCTTAAGGAGATCAATCCAGGCGCAGATATCCAAATCATTTATCGAGATATCCGCACTTATGGCTTTAAGGAAAAACTTTACACTGAAGCCAGAAAAGCTGGTGTTGGCTTTATCCATTATGAATTCGATCGAAAACCCATCATTGAGACTACAAGAGATGAGAACACGGTGGATGTTGAGGCGCCATTGCGGGTCAAGATCTGGGAGCCAGTACTAGATAGAGATTTAGAACTTAATCCTGATCTGGTTGTGCTAAGCATGCCTGTCATCCCTCCCTCAGGCACGCAAGAACTTTCCAGCCAATTGAAATTATCCCTGGACATGGATGGTTTCTTCCTCGAAGCGCATGTCAAGCTGCGACCCGTGGATTTCTCCGCCGATGGAATCTTTATGGCTGGTCTATCGCACTATCCAAAGTTCCTGGATGAAACAATCGCTCAGGCGCAGGCAGCTGCCTCGCGGGCGACCAGCATTTTATCTCAGGAAACCATGCTGACCAATGCCTGCGTGGCTGTGGTCGATCCACTTAAGTGCGTGGGTTGCCTGACCTGTGTACGCATCTGCCCATATGATGTACCCCAGATTAGGAGTGATTACAGTGGCGTTGGAAATATCGTTGGGGCAGCTTTCATCGAACCAGCCATCTGTCATGGCTGCGGAAATTGTGTATCGGAGTGCCCCGCCCGGGCGATTCAACTGATGGGATCAAAGGATGATCAAACCATGGCAAAGATCGATGCTTTGTTTGAAGTAGACACTGACCAAGTCGGCTTTATTCCTTTGTCAAGTATTGAGACAAGACTATGAGTAACCAAAACTTCGAACCTGAAGTCGTCGCTTTTTGTTGTCATTACTGCGCTTACGCCGCTGCCGACCTAGCCGGTTCTATGCGACTCGAATATCCAATGTCTGTCAAGGTGATCGAATTACCTTGCTCCGGCAAATTGGATGTACTTTATGTGTTGCGTGCCTTCGAGGACGGTGCCGACGGTGTACTGGTCGCAGGTTGACTGGAGGGCGATTGTCATTACCTGGAAGGTAATCTCAACGCCCGCA
Organism: Anaerolineales bacterium; assembly: GCA_041556275.1. GTDB lineage: Bacteria > Chloroflexota > Anaerolineae > Anaerolineales > UBA4823 > PFL25. The sequence goes on from JBFFIU010000028.1 coordinate 8,212, forward strand.
GGCGAGTTGAATACGCACAAAAACTACTGGAAGACATCGGTTTGGAAGGAAGTCGAATCCAAATGATCAACGTGTCCTCTGCTATGGGTATCCAGTTCGCCCAATCAGTAGGGGAGATCAATACTGAAATCAAGAAATTGGGTCCTAACCCTTTGGGGTTGAGCGAAGATCTAGAGGATTCTAAATCAGAAATACAGGATTGAAATTTCAGGAGATCAGCTGAGGAACGGATTATAAGTACCATCCTCGAAAGAAACCATTATTAGAGGAGCGACAGACATGATTGTTGCAGAACAAAAATCACTAGAAGAGATAAAGACATTAATTGGCAACGCTGATAACGTGTTGGTTGTCGGGTGCGGTACATGCGTCACGGTTTGCTTCGCTGGAGGTTCACGGGAAGCAGCAATCATGTCTTCATCCTTGCGAATGTCTTCCAAGCTTGACGGCAACACGAGGGATGTCAGCGATGTTACTGTCCAACGCCAGTGCGAGTGGGAGTATTTAGATACGATTGCCAGCCAGGTTGAAGAAGTTGACGTTGTACTTTCGATGGGCTGCGGGATTGGAGTCCAGGCTATAGCCGAACATTTCCCGGACACCTGGGTCGTACCGGGTCTCAATACCGCCTTCCTTGGCTTGCCTACGGAGCAAGGAGTATGGGCAGAGCGCTGTGCAGCCTGCGGTGATTGCGTGCTTGGATTGACTGGTGGTATCTGCCCAATCGCTCGCTGCTCAAAATCTCTGCTCAACGGGCCATGTGGCGGGTCAGAAAACGGACATTGTGAGATCGATCCTGAAGTGCAATGTGCCTGGCAGTTGATCTATGACCGCTTGGAAAGCAAAGACAGGCTCGAAGTGCTCATGGATTTACAAACTCCGAAGAACTGGCAGACATCCCGTGATGGTGGACCACGCAAGATCGTGCGCGAAGACCTTCGCCTGGTCTCCGAGGAGGAATAATCAATGACAACGAAACCAAGCAGTAATGGATATTTAGTTGGTTCTAACTTAGAACGCGTCCTCCGTGCCGGACACTTTGCTGCGACAGGTGAACTCGGCCCACCTCAGAGCGCTGATGCTGAAGTCATCAGTAAGAAAGCCGCTCTGCTAAAAGGGTATTGTGATGCTGTCAATATCACCGACAACCAGACTGCCATTGTGCGCATGTCCAGCATTGGCGCCGGTGCACTCGTGGTCCAGCAAGGACTTGAACCTGTGATCCAGATGACCTGCCGCGATCGCAACAGGCTCGCGATTCAGAGTGATTTATTAGGCGCATATGCCCTCGGAATGCGTAATTTATTGTGTTTAAGCGGTGACCACCAGACTTTTGGCAACCATCCAACTGCAAAAAATGTATTTGATATCGATTCGATTCAACAAATCCAAATGGTGGCTGCGATGCGGGATGACTGCATTTTCCAATGTGGCGACCAGATGAAGGGACCTGAACCACGCTTTTTTGTTGGTGCAGCGTCCGCTCCATTCGCAGATCCCCTGGAATTCCGCCCCTACCGCTTGGCCAAAAAGGTTAAGGCCGGCGCCGATTTCATCCAATCACAGCTGATTTACGACATTGAAGCCTTTAAGATCTTCATGGAGAAAGTGCGAAAACTGGGCGTGCATGAGGAAACTTACTTTTTGGCTGGCGTTGGTCCTCTGAAGAGCCCAGGCATGGCTCGCTATATGAAGAACAATGTCCCTGGGATCCTTATTCCTGATGAAATCATCAATCGCATGACAGCAGCAGGGAAACCTTGGGCAGGAAAAAGCAAGGATGAATTAACCAAGGAGGACAAGCGAGAACGATCGGCAGCCTGGAAGGAGACCGGGATTCAAATTTGCATCGAGTTGATCCAACAGCTCCAGGAAATTGAAGGTGTAGCAGGCGTGCACATCATGGCAATTGAGTGGGAAGAAGCGGTAAAGCCGATCGTCGAAGGCGCCGGTTTATACCCCCGACCAGTTGTACCCAAATCAAGTCCTCAACCCGCATGAGTGAGACATTATTGGATTGCATGTTGTTTCAAGGAGGTCGGTAGTGAGCAGCAATTCTGAGCCTGTAAGTGAAGGGATGCAAATCAATTCGGATTTAGCCCGGCGCATACAAGAAGAGCTGGGAGAAAACGTTTATTTGTGCTACCAGTGTGTGAAATGCACCAGCGGATGCCCGGTCGGTAAATATTTCGATTGGCAGCCGAATCAAATTATGCGCGCCGTACAGCTGGGACAAGAGGACATCGCCTTGGAATCACAAACGCCCTGGCTCTGCTCTGCCTGCCAGACATGTTCAACCCGCTGCCCACAAGGTTTGGATATTACCGCCATCATGGATTTCCTAACCCGCGAAGCACTGGAAAGAGGGATCGAGCCTTCAGTCCAAGAAGTGGATAACATGAATAAAGCATTTTTGCGGGAGGTACGGCTTTGGGGTCGATCTTACGAGCTTGGCTTAATGGCTGAATTAAAACTGCGCAATTTACGAACGCATCCCATCACAGAAGACCTGGACATGGGTCTAAAGATGTTCTCCAAGAACAGGTTCCCCATTTTCCCAAGTTACGTTCGCCGGCCAAGAAAGATAAAACAGATCCCTGGGGCCAACAAAGCCATTGCATATTATCCAGGTTGTTCACTGCATTCAACCAGCCCGGAATATAACATCTCCACCCAAGCAGTGTGCGAAGCATTGGAACTTGATTTGATCGAACCCAAAGGTTGGATGTGCTGTGGAAGTTCATCGGCTCATAAAGCCGATCCCGAGGCCGCGCTGCGGCTGCCCATGGAAAACCTATCCCTGATTGAGCAAAGCGGGTTTGAGGAAGTCACTATGCCCTGCGCAGCATGCTTTAACCGCCATAAAACTGCGCAGTACGAGATTCGCAAGGATGAAGGCGATAAAGCTGCTTTGGATGAGACCATCGGATATGATTATCAGGATTCTGTGCAGGTCAGCTCCTTAGGTGAAACAATCTACCGGCGTGTCGGACCTGAAGGGATCGAAGCCAGGGTAAAACACTCCTTGCAAGGATTGCGTGTCGTTTGTTATTACGGCTGCCTGCTTACCCGTCCTCCCCAAGTCACTGAAGCTGCTCACCCCGAAAATCCCACCGAAATGGATGAGCTGATATCCGCCCTCGGTGCAGAAGTGCTCGATTGGTCGTATAAGACGGCTTGCTGCGGCGCTGCCCATTCACTCACTCGCTCGGATATCGTCAAAGACTTATGCAGCAATTTGATCAATCAAGCACGTCTGACCGGCGCAGATGTGATCGCAGTAGCCTGCCCATTGTGCCACACAAACCTAGATGCTCGTCAGTTTCAAATGGGTCTGGATGAAGAAATGCCGATCATGTATTTCACCCAATTGATGGCTCTTGCATTGGGTTTATCGGAGAAGGATGCTGCCTTGAACAAAAACCTGGTTGATCCTCGGCCAACTTTGTTAGAGAAAGGCATCCTGGTAAATTGATCCGTTGGAGCTGCGATTCGTTACCAGGATGATTATCACCTATCGCTGATCCAAACTAAATGCCTTTTTACTTTTATCCCCGTACCGCCACGTGCGGGGAAAATCATTTAAAGTTCGATTGGAATGAGTTCTTGCCATGAACATGAGTTAAGGTAAAAGCTGAAAGAGATTATTGGGTAATCCCGAGATCACTCACCAATTATTCCATTGGGTCCACTCGAATTCGTATGCAAGAAATTCGGCAAAGTTTCAGGTATAACTGGTGATTTTTGTCCCTTGCAGAAGGTAAATACATACGATACCTTAGCAAGAGAAGAGCTTACAAAACAATGGAAAGGAGGTTCCATTTATGGCTATAAAAGTAAGAATTGACGCTTTACTGCCGCAAGAAATGGCGACCAGATCGGAGTATTTGGGGGAACGTAAAGCTGAAATGTCTTTCCAGACGATGTTCTCCCTGGCAATTTTGGCAGGCATTTTCATCGGTTTGGGCGCGATGTTCGCAACCACCGCAGCCGCGGGAACCGCAGGAGTTCTTCCTTACGGTGTGACGCGCGTCTTAACCGGAATTGTATTTTGCCTGGGATTAGTATTAGTCATTGTTGGCGGCGCGGAGCTTTTCACCGGCAATAATCTTATTGTTATGGCGTGGGCTAGCGGAAAGGTGTCTACAGCATCATTGTTACGCAACTGGACGATCGTCTTCTTTGGTAATTTCGTCGGTTCTATTCTGACTGTCATTTTAGTGTTTGCCAGCCAGCAGTACCTTTTTGCAAATGGAGCAGTTGGACAGACAGCCCTAGGGATCGCCAACTCCAAAGTGCAGCTGGGTTTTATCCAAGCGATTGCATTGGGTGTGTTGTGTAATATGCTGGTGTGCCTAGCAATATGGTTGACGCTCAGCGCAAGGAGCACAATCGATAAAATCGCGGCAATCATCTTCCCCATCACAGCCTTCGTTGCAGCTGGATTCGAACACAGCATTGCGAACATGTACTTCATCCCAATGGGCTTATTGATCAAGAATTTTGATCCAGCCTTTGCAGCTGCCGCCCAAATTGATCTTAACGGTCTTACCTGGGTCACATTTCTGGTTGACAATTTGCTCCCCGTGACGATCGGCAACATCATCGGAGGGTCAGTGGGTGTTGCCGCAGTCTATTGGTCAATATTTCTGCGCCGAAAACCAAGCTAATTAAAAAAGGATTATGGATGATGAAAGCATTTATGTTGATTAATATCGAAACGGGAGAAATCCCAGAAGTGGTCCGCCAATTACAGCGCATTGAATCGATCTCTGAGGCCTATATGACTTTTGGTCCTTATGACGCTGTGGCAGTAGTCAATGCAGAGAACGTCTCACAACTTGGTCGAATTATGTCATCTGTGATCCAACCGATCCCTGGCATCCTGGATACAATGACTTGTATCGCTGTTGAGGAATAATTTGAACCGCAAACCAAGTGAATCTAAACCTGATTTACTAGGTGTGAGGATCGATGAACTGCGTAAACTGCTAGCTGATCAAAAGCCAGAAGATCTCGCAGTAAGTTCAGGGATAACTTATCATCCTTCCAATCATGAGAAGGGAGAGTTTCATGTTCCACTTTGGAATCGGATGGTAGTGCTCTCATTCCCAGAGCTGATCGCTACTGATCTGCAAACAGATCAAGAACTATCATCCAGCTTACTTACGCTCCTGCTTTACTACCTCACAACCAGCGATGGCACCCAGGCTTCCGGTAAGTGGATATCTTTTTCAGAGCTGCCTGATGGACGATTCTACAACCAGGCATTCCAAGGATATACGGGGGCGGAATTAGCCCAATCCTTTGGTAACGACCTGGAGACATTTCTCCAGTCAGCTGAAAATCTGAAAGGGAAGCGAGTATACTTGTTGGGTGATGCGGCTTATGAATTCCAAATCTTACCCCTGGTGAACCTATTAGTGGTCACCTGGCAGGGAGATGAGGATTTTAGATCAACCTACCAAATTTTGTTTGATGCAGCAGTTCACCACTATCTCCCCACAGATGCCTGTGCCATCATCGGAGGAAATCTCACTCGTCGTTTAATCGCTGAAAAGGTATCCAAAAATGAAAATAGCAATTAGTGGTAAAGGAGGCGTTGGCAAAACCACTCTGGCTGCCTTATTAGCCCAGGTTTATGCTGACGCCGGTCGCAACGTATTGGCTGTCGACGCCGATCCCTCTCCCTGTCTGGCGGGTGCGCTCGGTTTTCCCTCAGAGCTGCAAGCCCAGCTGTCGCCGATCTCGGAGATGGATGAATTGATTTATGAGCGAACCGGAGCTAAACCTGGCACGACAGGTGGTTTTTTCACCCTCAACCCAAGAGTAGATGATATACCAGAACGTTTCAGCGTCGAATACCGTCAAGTCCGACTGCTCGAAATGGGCTCGGTGGACAGTGGTGGTGCGGGTTGTATCTGTCCAGAGAGCGCCATGCTCAAAACCCTCTTCACGCACCTGCTCTTCCGTAAAGATGATGTCTTAATATTGGATATGTATGCTGGCGTCGAACATCTTGGACGAGCGACGGTTGATTTCGTGGATGCGATGTTGGTCGTTGTTGAACCCACCCGGCGTAGTCTGGGAACAGCAGCCCAGATCAAACAGTTGGCGGAGGATATTGGTCTGAAGCGCCTTTGGTTAGTGGGCAATAAAGTGCGCGACGAAGCAGAGGCTGCCTTTTTGCTCTCTGAAACTCCAGGGATTCCTGTGATGGGAACCCTGCCAGCAGACATGGGCGTGCAGGAAGCAGATCGACTTGGGATTCCGGTCTACGACCATGTACCTTCGTTACGACTGGCGGCGGAGAAGATCGCGATAGCCGTGGAAGCCCAGACCAAAAACGAAGATGACGCCCAGTAAGCATAATTATCAAGAACAAAAATTTATCAATAGTATGAGAATAGAGGTAACTTTAAAATGACCACAACGATTGCATTAGCCGGTAAAGGTGGTGTAGGTAAGACAACTATTGCCGGGATGGTGATCAAATACTTAGCCAAGTCGCAGAATGGCGCAATCCTGGCAATTGATGCAGATCCAAGCAGCAATTTAAACATGGTGTTAGGGTTAGATTTGGATTGGACCGTGGGCGACATCCGAGAAGATATGCTTACCCAGGTTAAAACTTCTCTGACAGCAGGGGGCGCAGCGATGGGTGCTCTCCCCGGTGGGGTCTCCAAGCATGAATACCTGGATTACCAGATACGATCCTCCGTTTCGGAAGGAAATCATTATGACTTAATCGCTATGGGACGATCAGAAGGCCCAGGCTGCTACTGCGCGGTCAACCATAATCTGCGTGATGTTGTGGATAGTATCAGCAAGAACTACCGGTACGTGGTGATCGACAACGAGGCCGGAATGGAACACCTCAGCCGCAGAACTACACGCGATGTGGAGCACTTATTGGTCGTTACTGATCCCACCCAGCGCGGCTTGGTGGCTGCACAACGCATCGCTGATCTGAGCCGCGAGCTCGATATCCGGGTGGAAAACGCTTCCCTGATCGTTAACCGCGTATCTGGCGAATTGCCTCCGGCAATGGAGGAGGCCATTGAAAAATTGAATATTCAGTTTTTAGGTGTTGTCCCGGAGGACAAGGAATTAACCGAATTCGAATTCAGCGGTCGTCCCCTGGTCGAATTGGGGGACGAATCCCCAGTTTACTCAACAGTCGCTGCGATGATGGCAAAGCTGTTCGATTAGGTTTTATTTAGCAATTTGTAAAAGATCTTGGTGATTTTTACCGGAAGTGATCGAGAATGTCAGACCTCACATTGTTGAGGAACATCGGTCCCAAAAGCGCGGCCTGGCTCGAATCCGTTGGCATTAAATCCACGGACGAATTGTTCAACATTGGAGTTGAGCAGGCTTACCGAAGAGTACGCTCGGCATACCCCGATCAGGTTTCCCTCAATATGCTTTATGCCCTGCAAGGAGCACTGCTCGATATCCCTTGGAATGAATTGCCGGAGGATATGAAATCCCGGCTGCGGGAAGCGGTCAGCGAATGAATTGGTAATGGGATTCGAGTTAATCCCTGAGTTGAAAGGCGAATCTAATGCTCCAAGCGGCTATTTCGCCGCCAAGGACTACGGCTTGAGGGAGTCTTATTCTCGAAATTAGCTAGATCATAAAGCACCCGGCTTCAAAAAATACCGGGTGCTTTCGTTAAATCCCTCCTGCGTATCAGAATAAACCGATCACACGACCGGTCTCAAGGTCAACGTCCACATCGTAGAACACAGGGCGAGTCGGTAACCCTGGCATGGTGCTCATCTTGCCAACTAACGGGTAGAGGAAGCCAGCACCAACCGAGGCGCGAATATCACGGATCGGAACCCGAAAACCAGTCGGCACGCCCTTTAGAATAGGATCATGACTCAGGCTTAAGTGAGTTTTGGCCATGCACAAAGGAAGATCATCAAAACCAAGTCTTGTGTACAATTCGATCTTCGCTTCAGCCTCTGGTTCGTAATCCACACCATCCGCACCGTAGATCTTCGTGCATATGGTTTCAATCTTCTTTTTGATCGACCAATCGAGGGGATACAAGAACTCGAAGTTGCTGGGTTTCTCAACAGCCTTAACGACTGCTTCTGCCAGGGCAGCTGCTCCAGCCCCACCCTCCATCCAGTGCCGGGAGACGACAGAATCCTCCGCTCCAGCTGCTAAGGCGGCTTCACGCACTAATTCGACTTCGGCTTCGGTATCATCGGCAAAAGAATTCACCGCGACAACCACCGGTATGCCGTAGCCCAAGGCATTTTGGATGTGCTTTTGCAGATTGGGAAGACCAGCTCGAAGCATATCCAGGTTTTCTTCTGTGTAAGCTGGATCGAGTGGTTTACCAGCTACAACCTTGGGACCACCACCATGCATCTTCAAAGCGCGTACCGTGGCAACTAAAACGACCACACTCGGAATTAATCCTGAATAGCGGCACTTGATATCAAAGAACTTCTCCATGCCGATGTCTGCGCCAAAGCCCGATTCTGTGACCACATAATCTGCCAGTTTGAGGGCGATTCGATCAGCGATTATTGAGCTGTTGCCATGCGCAATATTGGCGAAGGGTCCAGCATGTACGAAAACCGGTGTCCCTTCAAGGGTTTGCATCAGGGTTGGCTTGATGGCGTCTTTCATCAAAACGGTCATCGCGCCGGCAACACCCAAATCTTCAGCGGTGACTGCATCGCCTTGTTTGTTAGTGCCGATCACGATCCTGCCGAAGCGCTCACGCATATCCGGCAGGTCTGTGGTTAAGGCCAGGATAGCCATGATCTCGCTGGCGACAGTGATATCAAATCCTGTCTCACGAGTCTTACCTTTTTCAGCTGGTCCTTGGCCGATCGTAATCTCACGCAAAAAGCGATCGTTTGTGTCGACAACTCGCCGCCAAGTGATGGAATCGGGATCAATATCCAAACGCACAAATTTGCTGCGCTCTTCGGGAGTCAAATCATTCGGATCAGTCTTGTCGATGCCCAGTTTCTTCAACCTACGCAGCATAGAAGGACTGAACCTGCGGTTACCCTGCTTATCGGGAGGGCAAAGCCGGTCAAAGAGCTTCTCGTCGGTCTGATTGCCTTCATGAAAGATACGCACATCGATCGCCGCAGCCAACAAATTGTTTGCTGCAGTGATGGCATGGATATCCCCGGTCAAATGCAGGTTGAAATCCTCCATTGGAATTACCTGGCTGTAGCCGCCTCCCGCTGCCCCTCCTTTGATCCCAAAAGTCGGGCCTTGACTTGGCTGGCGGATGCAGGTGAAAACCCGCTTGCCGAGATGTGCGCCCAGCGCCTGACTCAAGCCAACCATCGTGGTGCTTTTGCCCTCCCCTAAGGGTGTCGGCGTGATGGCGGTGACATCGATGTATTTACCATCGGGGACATCCTTAAGTCGTTCGAGAACACTTAGTCTAACTTTTGCCTTGTAATCGCCGTACAATTCCAGCTCTTCAGGGAGCAGACCAAGTTCTTCGGCTATCAAGTTGATCGGTTTAAGTTCAGCTGCTTGGGCGATGTCTATGTCGGATGGGACTGGATGTAATACTTTGATGGGTGTCGGTTTGAATGGACGTAATCCAGGAAAATCGCGTGCTGTGGACATTTGAAGCTCCTTGTTATGCAATTTTGATCGATTTATATTGCCGATTGGGTATATTGTGTCAGGTTTCACGAATTTTCACAATTGACGCATGTCCTATTCCCTCACGCAAGTTGTCACTTATTCGTGCAATCAATCCAAGTAGTACTTCAAAGAATCAAGAGTTACTCGGGACAAGAAAATTTAGGAGGTGTTTGGACGGGCTATGCCTGGCCTGCCCAAACATCCCCCTCCTCCCGCCAACTGCCAAAGTCCAAAGAATCTAGATAGTTACCTTTGTCACATCGCTAAAAGAACAAAGCATAGTTGTTTTTGCTTATTCTTTCTTGTAAGATCATTTCACGAAACATGTAAAACATTTACTGATCTGAAAATCGATCTGAATTACCAAATTATTACCCTAAATCTGGTTCAAGGAGAACTACATGTCCGATCGAAAGAAGATTACACTGCCATACTTATTCAAAAAAGTCGCTCAAGGTGACCCTATCACAATGTTAACCTGTTATGACTACCCCACTGCACACTTCCAGGAACAAGCCTCTATCGATATGATCCTGGTCGGAGACAGCCTGGGAATGACGATGCTTGGCTATGAGAGCACATTGCCGGTGACAATGGATGATATGATCCGGCACTCCCAGGCGGTAAGGCGGGGCACGCCAAATTCCTGGTTGATCGGCGATATGCCATACATGAGCTA
>JBFFIU010000029.1:0-18312 GCA_041556275.1 Anaerolineales bacterium
GACTCAACTCTACCCTGGTGCGAATTTACAGGAGCGGGAAGCTTGGGATTTGCTTGGCATCCGCTTTGAAGGGCATCCGAACTTAAAGCGGGTCCTGATGTGGGAAGGTTTCCACGGGCATCCTCTTCGCAAAGATTGGCAGGAGGCATTCTATGAGGGTGATGGCAAGCCATTCAAAAGTCGCTGGCCAGGCGGGCAGGTGATCAGGGCAGAAGATGAGAATCCATTTAATAAGAATGTGGAATACCCACCTGGATTCGATCCGAATGGTTGGAAACCGGAAGTGGATACGGCTGTTTATTCTGGTGTCGGTCGGCTGGATCATCCCGTCAGCGAGACGGCTTTAACCACCGATCAAATCGTTGTTAACCTCGGACCTCAGCATCCATCTACTCATGGTGTGTTCCGCATGGTGGTGCGGTTGGAAGGGGAGACCATCGTTGATCTCGAGCCGGTGATGGGCTATCTGCATCGCAATCACGAAAAGATCGGCGAGCGAAACACTTTCCTCATGAACATCCCTTTCACCGATCGCTTGGATTACTTCAATTCGATGAACAATAACTTCGGCTATGTCCTGGCGGTAGAGAAGTTGATGGATACAAAACCACCTGAAAGAGCAGAATACATCCGCGTGATGATGGCCGAGCTTACCCGTATCGTTAACCATTTGGCTGCCATTGGTTTCTTGTTGAACGATCTCGGCGCGTTTTTCACGCCATTGTTGTATGCTTTTGAGGAGCGGGAGCTGATCCTTGATATATTCGAAGCTGTCAGCGGTTCCCGTATGATGTGTAATTACTACCGATTTGCTGGCGTTGCACGCGACCTGCCAGAGGGTGTCTTTGAAAAAGTTGCTGAGTTGGTCAAGGACAGGTTGCCTCGTAAAATTGATGACCTGGACACATTCCTGACCACCAACGAGATAATTCGCGTCCGGGCGGAAGGGATTGGTGTACTTACTGCAGAGCAAGCGATTGCATATTCTGCGGTGGGTCCGGTACTGCGAGCTTCTGGCGTTCCTTATGATGTCAGGAGAGCAGATCCCTATGGGATTTATGATCGGTTTGATTTTGATGTCGCCGTACGTTACCATGGCGACATCTACGATCGCTACTTGATCCGCCTGGACGAAATTCGCCAAAGCATAAGGATCCTTGAACAGGTGATTAAAGACATGCCAGGTGGAGATATTCAGACAGGAAAACCGCAATACCAGGTGCGTGTGCCAGCTGGCGAAGCCTATGGACGAATAGAGGGTGCCAAAGGTGAGTTGGGTTTCTATGTTGTGTCCAATGGCAAACCCAATCCGTGGCGGTACCACGTAAGGGCGCCCTCGTTTATCAATCTGTCAGCACTGGGCATAATGTGTAAGAATTACAAAATTGCGGATGTTGTCGCCATCTTGGGTTCAATCGATATTGTCTTGGGTGAAACGGATCGCTGATCACCCAAATTAGGTGGAATAATCTAGGAGCATAAGTAGCAGTTACGGAGCTTGAATATGGATGGAATGTACGGTAAGGGATTATTAAAAGGTTTGAGCATCACCCTGAAGCACTTTGTCAATACCTATATAGAAGATATCCGCTGGTTAGCCAGGGGTAAAAGGCGGTATTACAATGAAGAAGGGATCGCCAGCCGGCAGAGTGGAGATGCGACAGGTATTTTTACCATCCAATACCCGGAAGAGAAATTGCCTGTGCCCGAAGAGTTCCGCTTTATCCCTTTCCTGATTTATGAGGTCGATGAAAGTGGAGAGAAACAAGACCGATGTACATCGTGTGGAATCTGTGCCAAAGTATGTCCCCCACAGTGTATCTGGATCGAGCGAACCAATGATCCTGATACCGGGAGACCCGTCCCTGAGCCTGCGGAATTTTACATTGATGTAGACATTTGCATGAATTGTGGATTGTGCGCTGAATACTGTCCTTTTGACGCCATCAAGATGGATCATGATTATGAGATATCGGTTTACGACCGTCAGAAATACAATATTTTCAATAAAGAGCGTCTTTCCAGACCAGTATCCTATTATGCCTCCATTCGGCCGACTAACTATGCCCGCGAGGAAGCAGCTCGCGCTGAAGCTGAAGCCCAAAAAGCTGCCAAGAAAGCTGCCCGGGAAAAGAAGTAATTCTTGGCTGTAATGTGAGATCAAAAACAACTGTTGAAATTACAAAATTACTTGTAGAAGTATAGAATTAGGGAAATTAAAGGAAGATGTAATGGTAAATATAAACCCAGTTAATGAAGAATTAGTTTTGGCTGCCTTGAGTAAAGTTCAGGAACCGGAATTACATAAGGACTTGGTGACCCTGAATATGATTCGGGACGTGAACATCGATGGCGGTGAAGTTAATTTTACTGTTGTGCTTACGACTCCTGCCTGCCCGTTGCGAAACCAAATCGAAAATGAAGCTCGTGAAGCCGTCGCATCAATCTCTGGAGTGAACTCAGTGGAAATTAAGTTTGATGCAGAAGTTCCGACCGATGGTCGCCAGCGCGGCTTGTTGAAGCTGCCCATTCGCAATGCGATCGCAGTTGCCTCCGGTAAAGGTGGCGTGGGCAAGAGCACCGTGGCAGTGAATGTGGCCGTAGTGCTGGCAGAATCCGGGGCCAGAGTAGGATTATTAGATGCTGATATTTATGGCCCGAATATTCCGACCATGATGGGTGTGAATCACCTGCCTTACGCTGGGGAAGATAAGCTGGTTCCCGCAGAGGCTTTCGGTGTGAAGTTGATGTCGATTGGTTTTTTAGTCAAACCCAACCAGCCGTTGATTTGGCGTGGACCCATGCTGCACTCCGCCATCCGCCAGTTTCTATCCGACGTAGAGTGGGGTGAATTGGATTATCTCGTGGTGGATTTGCCCCCTGGCACCGGCGATGCTGGTTTGAGTCTGGCTCAGTCCATGCCGTTGAGCGGTGGTTTGATCGTCACCCTTCCCCAGCAGGTATCACTCGATGATGCACGGCGCGGTCTCGAGATGTTCCGGCAGATGAATGTCCCCGTTTTTGGTGTCGTGGAGAACATGAGCTATCTAGATCTACCGGATGGATCCCGTCTGGATGTGTTCGGCAACGGAGGTGGAGAGCGACTGGCACAGGAGAGTGGTGTGCCATTTATCGGCGCCATTCCATTGGATCCAGCCGTCCGGCAGGGTGGTGATCAGGGTGTACCGGTAACCATCAGTCACCCGGATTCACCCGTCTCACAAGCCTTGAGATCAATTGCCATGGATGTTGCCGCCAAAACCAGTGTTGCTGCGATGCAGAACAACGATTTTGTTCCCATCACGATGGTTGGTTGAACTATGGACCGGTCAAAACCATTTGTCGTTGGAGTTCGCTTCCAAACTGTCGGAAAAATCTACCATTTTGACGCCAGCAATTTCCGTGATCTCAGCGCGGGTGATTTTGCGGTTGTTGAGACAAGTCGTGGGCGTCAATTGGGACGAATTGTCCAAATTATGGACGAGTCTTCAGGCCCTCCTCGTGGTAGCTGGAAACCGATAAAGCGTAAAGCGACGCCAAGGGATCTTTTATTGCGCCAGCTTTGGCAAAAAAAAGAACTTGAAGCCTTGATTAATTGCCGCGCTAAAGTGGCAGAGATGAAGATCAAGGGAGTGAAAATCGTTACTGCAGAGTTCACCTTCGATGGTAAGCGCTTGGCATACCTCTATAGTACAGAAACAGAAGAAAAAGTGGATATGCGTCCTTTGCGCAAAGCGATACAACGCACTTATCCCCGCTCCCAGGTTGAAATGCGCCAGATCGGCCCGCGCGATGTTGCCAAAATAATCGGGGGAATGGGTGCTTGTGGACTTGAAACCCGCTGCTGTTCAACTTTCTTATCTGAATTCAGCCCCATCTCAATTAAGATGGCTAAAGAACAGGGTATTTCGCTTACCCCATCTGAGATAACCGGAATGTGTGGACGCCTGCGTTGCTGTTTGATCTATGAATACCAGCAATATGTTGAGGCCCGCAAGCAGTTGCCCAAGCGCAATAAACGTGTCATCACTCCCAAAGGTGAAGGAAAAGTAATTGACACGTATCCCTTGAAAGATTCTGTGCTGGTTGAAATTGACGAGGTCGGGTCGGAAGAATTTGAACGCATGGAGATCCAGCCTTGGAATGAGTTGGAAGAATTGCGCAGAAAATCTCAAGCACCGTGCGACAAGCATGAAAACGGTGGATGTAACTGCGAGAGGGGAGATAAATGAATGAGGTGGATAAACCAGACAATTGGGATGAGCCGCAACACATTTTAGTGGTTCTGGCTCATCCAGATGACCCGGAGTTCTTTTGTGGGGGCGCAGTCGCGCGCTGGACGACCGCCGGGCATCGCGTTTCCTACTGTTTGTTGACCTGCGGGGAAAAGGGTACCGAGGATCGAGAACTACCCTCAGATGAATTGTGTTCTCTACGCCAAAGAGAACAAATTGCTGCAGCTGCTGTATTGGGCGTACATGAAGTAAGGTTCCTGGATTATCCGGATGGCTATCTGATACCTGACTTGGAGCTTCGCAGGGACATTACCCGGGTTCTGCGCCAGGAACAGCCTGATATTGTGGTGACTTGTGATCCGACAAATCTTTATGTGCGAGATAATTACCTCAATCATCCCGACCACCGCGCTGCGGGTCAAGCAACTCTGGATGCAGTTTTCCCGGCCGCGCGTGATCATTTGAACTTCATCGAACTTTGGCGCGATGAGAACCTAGAACCGCACATCGTCCGCGAAGTTTGGGTATCAGGTCCGAAAGAACCAAATGTTGACCTCGATGTGACTCCATTTTGGGATAGGAAGCTCAAAGCACTGTTAGAGCACAGAAGCCAGATCAGCGATCCGGCCGGATTGGAGCAGCGCTTGAGATCGCGGCATACACCAGATAGCACCCCAGAGAACCCTCGTTATGAGGAGCATTATCGCAGGTTGGTGTTGGGATAATTTCCATTTAATTCATCTTGAAAACATCTTTGCATCATCTGCGCACCCTATAACCACACAGTTGAACTCTAGGAATTCCAATATAATTTAGATCATCGAATTTTGTCCAAACAGTGTATTTTGTCATGCTGAACGAAGTGCAGCATCTTAAAATCCTTATCTGGATCTCTTTTCCCCGGTCTGTTTGACCTGGCACATTGTTTCGCTCAAGGTGAAAATTTCTGGCATCGCTCTGAAACCAACTCATACTCAAGCTTCTTTGTATAATCCATGATTATCCCGAACCCAGGTTAAATTACAAATATTTCAATGTCGCTCTGAGCCGAAGGCGAAGAGTCTCCCAGCATGATCTAGAGAGATCCTTCCCCTTGGTCTGTCGGACCAAGGATAGGGCTTGCGCTCAGGATGACCGAAATAAGATAAATTTATTAATTTAGCGAGAGAACCACTAAGCTGCGATAACATTTTCATAAAGTAATGGAGGTTCAATGATTGATTTCTTGGAAGAGGCACAGCAGCTTTTTGAGTACACGCGGGACCTGCGCCGGGATTTTCACCGCCATCCTGAATTGGGCTTCCAGGAGGTGCGTACGGCTGGCATCGTCGCCCGCGAACTAACCGATTTAGGCTTGGAAGTGAGCACGGGCATAGGAAAGACAGGTGTCGTCGCCATCCTGGAAGGCGAACGGCCAGGACCTGTGGTGCTGGCGAGATTCGATATGGATGCCCTGCCGATCCAGGAGCAGACTGGCGCCGAATATGCTTCCCAGACGCCGGGGGTGATGCATGCCTGCGGGCATGATGGGCACATTGCCATTGGTTTGGCGGTTGCCCACCTGCTGGAAGCGCATAAGCAGGATTTTGGTGGGGTGGTCAAATTTGTTTTCCAACCCGCGGAAGAAGGTCAGGGTGGGGCAGAGGCGATGGTTGCAGATGGTGTCTTGCACGGTCCAAAACCGGATAACTGCCTGGGGCTGCATCTTTGGAACGAAAAACCGCTTGGTTGGATTGGCGTTACCCCTGGTCCAGCCATGTCGGCCTCCGAGCGCTTCACGGTCAACATCTACGGTCGTGGAGGTCATGGCGCGTCTCCCCATTTGACAATCGATCCGGTGCTGGCAGGCGCGCAGGTGATCACAGCCCTGCAGAGCGTCGTCGCCCGCAATGTGCCGCCCCTTGAATCAGCAGTCGTTACAGTGACCAGCATGACGGGTGGTGAGGCTTTTAACGTCATCCCGGGTAAAGTCGAGTTGAAAGGCACCATTCGCACATTCATGCCTGCCGTTCGAGATGTCGTCTTGGAGCGTTTCAACCAGGTGGTAGTTGGTGTATCAAATGCCTTGGGCTGTCGGGCAGAGGTTGAACTTTGGGATGTGACCCCGGCCGTTGTGAACGATGCGCAAATGGCTGAAAGAGTCCAATCTGTTGCAGCTCGTGTATTGCCTGAAGCGACGATTGATACCAGTGAGCGCACGATGGGATCTGAAGATATGGCCTTCATGATGGAAGACATCCCTGGATGCTATTTCTTCATCGGATCGGCGAACCATGAGAAAGGATTGGATGCAGTGCATCACCATCCGAGATTTGATTTTGATGAATCTGCCTTGCCTCGAGCTGCTGCCCTCATGGCATCTGCTGCGTTTGAATTCTTGGATTAGAGAATTGTGGAGCTGCGCATATGAAAAACAAAAAGATCAATTGGTTGAAAATACTCTCCTGGATAATAGGGATTCTCCTTGGCCTCATCGCCCTTCCTCTATTTGTTGCCGTGCTGGTCTATCCCTATGAATATGTGCGTCGCATCGTCTCCTGGAGAGAATCGGATGTCGGCGATTACCTCTACAATTTCCCTTCTCATAGCCTGGAAGCTGCTCCGACTACTTTCCGCTTCAAGGAAGACCTGGATGAAGAAAGGATAGAGGAGTTGTTTGAAAATATTCTTGATATAGATGATTTTGAAGGTTTTCTGGAGGGAGAGAACACCCTGGCCTTCATTGTTATCCAGGAAGATCAGATTCTCTATGAGAAATATTTCGACGAGACTCAGCGCGAATCGCTGGTCACCTCTTATTCCGTGGCAAAATCTTTCGCTTCAGCTCTAATTGGTATAGCCATTGAAGAAGGATATATCAACAGCGTTAATGATCCGATCACAGATTATCTACCTGAATTAAGCGAACGAGATTCCAGATTCAAGGAGATCACCATTCGCCATCTTCTTCTGATGGCCTCTGGCTTGGAATTTCAAGAAGATCGTTGGGCTTTGTTTAATGGCGATGGCGCGCTCACAACCTATTATCCCGATCAGCGCAGGGCAGCACTTGAATTTACCAATATCGTCGATCCCCCGGGTGAATATTTTTTATACAACAAATATCACCCGCAGCTCCTCGGTTTGATCCTCGAGCGCACCACCGGGATGTCTGTCAGTGAGTATCTGCAGCAGGTGATCTGGGATCCCATCGGTATGGAATTCGGCGGGTCGATGAGCATCGATAGTGAAGAGAGCGATTTTGAGAAGATGGAAGCGGGCATTAATGCCCGCGCTATCGATTTTGCCAAGTTTGGTCGCTTGTTCCTTAAAAACGGTGAGTGGAATGGTGTCCAGGTGATTCCCGTGGAATGGGTGGCGGAATCCACGCAGCCAGATCGATCTGTGTTAGATGCGGCCTATTACACCGATGATTTCGGTCAGACGATCTTCGACGACTTGGGTGGCTATTACAAATACATGTGGTATGGATATCTGCGTGAGGGGAGCGACCTGGATTTCACTGCTCAGGGCGACCGGGGACAGTATATTTACGTCTCACCATTCAAGAACCTGATCATCGTGCGCAATGCCACTGCCTATGGAGAGCTCAGTATTCATGAGTGGATGAGTCTTATTTACCAGTTCGCTAGTGAACTATAAAGTAGGGTAATTTCGCTTGACTGGTAAATGAACAAGTGATAAAATCCCAATTAATCATAATTATATGATTAATCAAATTAATATGTGATTTATTTCCCAATTTTTATTATGAAGTTGTCTTCAGAATTCCTGGCCTACCTGGCAGATACCTACGATGCCGATGGAGATTGCGAGCGTCTGCCCTCCCTGCATGCCTTGAGCAAGCAGTTGGGGGTCAGCGTCTCTTCCTTGCGCGAGCAGATGGAGGTGGCGCGTGCCCTGGGTCTGGTCGAAGCCAGGCCCCGTACCGGCATCCGTCGCCTGCCCTATTCTTTTACCCCTGCGGTCGAGCAAAGCCTGTTCTTCGCCCTCAACTTGGACCCGGATTCTTTCTTGAAATTTGCGGACCTGCGCCAAAACCTGGAGACGGCCTACTGGTACCAGGCCGTGGACCTGCTCACAGAGGACGACCAAATTTTCTTGCAGGATCTCATGGGGGAGGCCTGGGCTAAACTGCGCGGTACCCCGATTAAAATCCCCCAGCTGGAACACCGTCAGCTGCATATGACAATTTACAGGAGGCTGGATAACCCCTTTGTCTCCGGCATCTTGGAGGCCTATTGGGACGCCTATGAAGCGGTCGGTTTGAATCTATATGCCGATTATCACTACCTGGAAGAAGTCTGGACCTACCACCAGCGCATGGTGGATGCCATCTGCGGCGGGGTGCTCGCTGACGGCTATCAGGCCCTCGTTGAGCACAATGACCTCATCCGCCATCGGGTCGTCCAGGACGAGAACGGCAGGATCCAGATCGCTCATTCGAATTAATATAACCTGAGTTCGGGATAAGCATGAATTATACAAAGAAGCTTGTCATTTCGAGGAGCAAAGCGACGAGAAATCCCTACAAAGATCTTTTGCAATGCATCACGATAGAGATTCCTCACCTCCCCGATCTATCCGCTCAGGGACAGGCCTCGTCTGTCGTCAATGTTAGTGAATTCGAATCTGATCGGACGAGACAGGCCCGTTGGGGGTTCGGAATGACACATTAATTCACCGGACTCTTAACCCGAACTGACGTTAATATAAATTGATCAAAAAATTCATGGAAACTGATATGCGAAAATACAAGGAGACCATCAATAGATGTCCGTAGTAAAAACAATCAGCGAGATCGATCAAACCTCGGCCGTAGGGACCATCGTCAACGATTTCTCGATCACGGTTGGCACTTCGAATGGCTCGGGCAGCCAGACCTCCAACATAACCCTTTTGCGCGCCCTGTTCAAAATGGGCATCCCGGTTTCGGGCAAAAATATTTTTCCTTCCAATATCCAGGGCTTGCCGACCTGGTACACGATCCGCATCAACAAGGACGGATTCCTGGCGCGTCGGGAGGAGCATGAGATCGTGGTCGCCATGAATCCGGATTCATTCATGCAGGATCTGGCGGAAGTCGTTCCCGGAGGTGCCTTCTTCTACCCGGATGATATCAAATCGCCCATTTCCAGAGAGGATATCGTCACTTACCCTATGCCGGTCGATATGCTGGTCAAAGAATGCGATGCTCCACCCAGTTTAAGGAATTACGTGGCCAATATGGTATATGTGGGCGTTCTCGCCCAAATGATAGGCATAGACCTGGAGAAGGTCCACCAGGCCTTGGAATTCCATTTCAAAGGTAAAACAAGACCGATCGATTTGAACTTTGGACTGATCCAGAGCGCGGCACTCTGGGCGGAGGAGAACCTTGAGAAGCGTGATCCCTATTGGGTGGAAGAGATGGACGCCACGCACGATTTCATCATGACGGATGGAAACATTGCCGCTGCGTTGGGGTCCGTCTATGGCGGCGTGAGTTTTGCCGCCTGGTATCCGATCACGCCCGCCACCAGCTTGGCTGAGGCCTTGAGCGAGTATCTGCCGATGTTGCGCAAAGATCCAGAGACCGGAAAAAATACCTTCGCCATCATGCAGGCTGAAGATGAGCTGGCCGCCATTGGTATGGCGATCGGAGCCGGATGGGCTGGGCTGCGTTCGATGACCTCCACCTCTGGTCCCGGCCTCAGTCTGATGACGGAGTACTCTGGTCTGGCGTATTTTGCAGAAGTGCCGCTCGTTATCTGGGATGTCCAGCGCGTCGGTCCCAGCACGGGCATGCCGACCCGCACTTCACAAGGCGATCTCTCGATGGTTTACCTCCTCGGTCATGGGGATACCCAGAATGTGATCCTTCTTCCCGGCACGGTCAACGAGTGTTTCGAGTTTGGTTGGAAAGCTTTTGACCTTGCTGAGCGTTTGCAGTGGCCTATTTATGTGCTCAGTGATCTGGACCTCGGTATGAACCAGTGGATGGCGCGACCGTTTGATTATCCGGACCAACCTATAGATCGAGGTAAAGTTTTATGGGAAGAGGATCTTGAAGCATTGTCTGGTAAGTGGGGACGCTATCTCGATGTGGATGGTGATGGCATTCCCTTCCGCACAATTCCGGGCAATAAACACCCCTCAAGTGCATGGTTTGCGAGGGGCACCAGCCACAACGAGTTTGCTGTATACAGCGAGGAGCCCGGAGATTATGAAAGGAACATGGATCGCTTGAATAAGAAGTTTGACACGGCTCGCACATTAGTGCCGAAACCGGTCATCGATACCATGGAAGACGCGGATATTGGCATCATTGCCTTTGGATCGACGGAGCCCGCCATCCAGGAAGCGCGTCATCACTTGGCTCGTGGCGGATTGAAGACGGATTTCCTGCGCTTGCGTGCGCTTCCCTTCACGGATGAGGTCACACAATTCATTTATGACCACGAATATATATATGTGGTTGAAATGAACCGTGATGGACAGCTGTTCCAGTTGCTTTCATTGGAATACGCCCGCGTCTGTGCGAAACTGGTAAAAGCAGCTCATCTGGATGGCCTGCCCATGACGGCCAGCTGGATCGAGCAATTCATCAAAGAAAACGAGGCAAGGTAATATGGCGGAACGCTCACGTGGAAAGTTAAATCTCATTGGATTGAGTAAAACGGATTATCGAGGCATGCCAACGACCCTCTGCCAGGGCTGTGGGCATAATTCCATCTCGAGCCAGATCATCGCCGCCTGCTACGAGCTGGATATCAATCCTGAATCGGTGGTCAAGTACAGCGGAATAGGCTGTTCGAGCAAGAGCCCGGCTTATTTCTTAGGCCGCTCGTTTGGCTTCAATGGCTTGCATGGGCGCATGCCCTCCTTGGCGACGGGCGCCATGTTCGGCGATTCTTCTCTGACCGCGATCGGCGTCAGCGGCGATGGAGATACGGCCAGTATCGGCATGGGGCAGTTCAAACATGTCATGCGCCGCAACCTGCCTTTCGTTTATATTGTCGAGAACAACGGGGTTTATGGTCTCACCAAGGGCCAGTTTTCAGCTACTGCTGAATCGGGATTGACTCTCAAGGGTCATGGCACCAACCTTTATATGCCGATCGACATTGCCTGGGAAGCGGTGGTTGGAAACGCGACTTTCGTGGCGCGTTCATTTGCCGGAGATCCGAAGCAGGTCAAAGAATTGCTCAAAGCGGCGCTCAGCCACGGCGGGATCGCCATATTGGATATCATCAGTCCCTGCGTAACATTTAATAACAGGGATGATTCAATGCACTCTTATGCCTGGGGGAGAGAACACGAGGTTGCGCTGCATGAGCTCTCCTATGTTCCCCCCATGGAAGATATCCTTGTTGAGTATGCCGAAGGCGAAAAGATCGACGTCACCATGCACGATGGGTCGACGGTCGTGCTGAAGAAGCTGGAGCATGATTACGATCCCACCAATCGCGGCCGGGCGATTGAATTATTGGAAGAAGCCAATCGTAAGAACTGGTTGATCACCGGTCTAATTTACATCGATACCGAGCAGCCCTCGTTGTTCGACATTTATGATCTCACCGATGCGCCGCTGAATCGATTGTCGCATGCCCAGATGCGACCGCCGAAAGAGACAATAGATCGGGTCAACGAGATGATGTTTTAGAAAACCCTTATTCTACTTTCTTTTAGTCGCTTTCGCCTGGAAGAGTAGAACTATACTACCCATGAGTGTTTCTCTCATGGGTAGTTTCATTTGTGAATGTGCGACGCACTTACAAAGTGCGTCGCACATTATTTCGGAGCTAGTTACTTTTTCTCTACTTTGGGATAGCCCAAAATTCAGCTCAACTCCTTGACCAGGACCGGTAGGGCATCACCTGCGGGGTAGCGCAGAGAATAAGCGCATTTTGGCGTCAGGGGTGTCTGGTGAGGATTGACTTCGATCACCTGGGCGCCATTCTGCAGAGCGATCATTGGCAGGGATGCCGCTGGTTCGATCAGCGATGATGTGCCGATCGAAAAAAAGACCTGGCAGTTTTCAGCTGCTTGCCAGGCTGCAGAAATTGCCTGTTTAGGCAGACTTTCCCCAAACCAAACCACGTCCGGACGCAGTAATGCATTGCAGTTGGGACAGCGCGGCGGGATTTCCTTCGGGTCAGGCGGGGAGGAAACGGTTGTGTTTTCTTTTATGCATTTGGTGCGAAATATGTCGCCATGCAGTTCAATCACATTTTTGTTTCCTGCCCTGCGGTGTAATCCATCCACATTTTGGGTGATCAGATCGAATTGAGAAAAAAGATCCTCCATCCGGACGAGAGCCAAATGACCTGGGTTGGGTTCTGCTTTGCAGATCAATTCCCGCCGCCAGGCATACCATTCCCACACCAGGCGCGGATTGCGTGCGAATGCTTCAGGAGTGGCCAGTTCCTGTGCCTCATATTGGGACCAAAGGCCAGTCTGCGCTTCTCGAAAGGTGGGCACTCCGCTCTCTGCTGAGATCCCAGCCCCGGTCAAGACGGCAATTCGAGGGTCTGCCCTGAGGGTTTCGATTAAATCGGTTGGGATCTCAATCCTGTGAACGGACATTGTAGCTGCCAGCTAATTTTCTTGACGGAATTTTTGCCAGTATCTCTGCAGACCAGCAGCGGATATCCATGAGGGATTTGAAGTATCGTAGAGGTCCATTGAGTTTTGATTGATCCCGGCCGCTATTGCGCGTTCATTCTCCCAATCGACATATTGGGAGTTAAAATCCTCACTAGACAGGCCGCGTGGCATGTTTTCTTCCATCCAATCTTCGATTTCGTCGAGAGCGTTATCAATTGCAGCCAGGTGCCACTCGGGATCGGAGAAGACACCAAAATGGGTTGCTAGGATGTACGAGAATTCTTGTCCTTTAAGCACCTCTAAACTATCCCGCCAGCTCTCCAGGTTGAATTCTGGCGGTGGTGTCGGCAATCGCAGGTGGTTTATTCCAGACATGCGGACACCTGCGATGTCTCCACTGAAGCATGCCTCTTCAAATAGATACACAAAATGGTGATTGGCATGTCCAGGGGTATTCAGGACCTTAAATGCCAACTCATTGATTTCAATCACATCGCCATCTTGGAGGACAATTAATCTATCATTCGGTACGGGTAAGAACTCTCCCCACAGCGTGTCTAAGGCATCTCCATATATGCGTTCAGCGCTCGCCAATAACTTTTCCGGATTCCGCAGGTGAGGCGCGCCAACTGGGTGCACGTGAATATTTGCACCTTGTTTCGCCAACCATCCCGCGGCCCCGGCATGGTCTAGGTGAATGTGTGTCAAGAGCACATCAGTGATGTCTGTAACTGAATAACCTTTTGAATTCAAACCGTCTACTAAAGTCGGGATGGTAGAGCCTGGACCGCATTCAACCAATACCGCGCCAAGTTTATGGGGTATCAAATACGCCGCGATGGTGCCTTGGATACCCCGAAAATTCAGGTCCAACGTGTAGATCGTGTGATCATTATTTTTAAGTCTGAGATCCATGTATTCATCCTTCTTCGTTAAGGTTAACTCGAGTAAGTATACAATCAATTCAACATTTAGTGAGACTGGGAAATACAAACGTGATGATTTTAGCGAAATAAAGGTTAATATGACATTAATCACTTGACAAAATAATAATATTAATATAATTTTATAGGACTTTAAATTATCCCTTGATACCCAAAAACCATAAATAAAGGAGGTCAAACCCAGAGAAATATTAACATTAAGGCTAACAACATAGACAGACTACATTCTGTCCACTATCTGCTTCAAAGTAGTAGCTCGGCAGATTAGGTGAAATCATAAACTTCATACCACTTGTTTGGAGGAGATTTACAATGGCACTCGCACAGGTCGTCTACCAAATTTCCACAGACAAAGATTTCGCTGTACGAATGCAAACCGATCCGGAACGTGCATTGGGCGAACGGGGGTGGTCTTTGAGCAAAGAGGAAGTTGCCTTCCTCTTGTCTACATTGAGAAGAAACACTGAGCAGACTGAGATCCGTCGGCTTGTAAAACCGCTACTAGCAAGAGGTTGGCGGTAGTTAGACTGATAATTGACACAAGAACATATCCATCCATTTATCCAGATAATCTTCGATAACTGGCATAAATCTGGCGCATGGTCTGAAATTGTTGAGGCCATGCGCCTTGTATTGCCTGTGGGAATTGGGGCAGCAGAATCCCGCGAAGATCCAAGTCGCTGGGCACTTCTTCCGGGACTTTGTTGCCAGGCAGCAGGAGGCGATCCGCAGGCAGCAATAGAAATATCTTCTGCCTGGCTTTTATTGTATATTGCTGCACACATCGTCGATGATGTCGAGGATGGTGACCTGGAGGGTGATGTCAGCGCATTGGGAGGACCTGGATCGGCGATAAATGTCGCCAACGGTTTATTTTTGAGTGCCTCATTACTCCTGCTTTCGTTGCATGAAAAAAAAGATACCCAGAGTCTGGCTTCGCAGATCAGCGCAGATTTTTACAATACCATCCTGATCATGACCAGTGCTCAGCATTATGATTTAACAAATGAACAGTTGACTCTAAAAGAATGGTGGCAGGTGGCCGAAGCGAAATCCGGATCCTTTTTTTCTCTGGCCTGTCGCTGTGGTGCCCGGCTTGGTATTGACGATCCAGAGAAGATCCAGGGTTACAGCGATTTTGGATTCCATTTAGGCGTGATGCTGCAAATTCTTGATGATATTGAGGATCTCCACCCAATATTCTCATCGCAGGGTAAAAATTTTCCTGCTAATGTTCAAAAATCATTGGCAATGGCATATGCATTTGATGTTTTGCCCGAAGTGGACAAGATTGAACTTAAAGAAAGGATAAATACCACACCTCGTGAGCCGCAGATGGTTGAAAGCGTTGTAGAGATTTTGGATCGGTGTGGTGCGGGGCTCTACATGAAGGCTGAGGCAGAAAAACATTTCAATTTAGGTATCAAATCTTTGCAGGTGGCTTCTCCATCTTCACCTGCAGGCGAGAAACTGGCATCGTTGTTGCACCAGTTAAAATTAGATGAAGGTCAGAGTGAGGAATAAGCAACAAAAGAATCATCTTTTTAAAAACATTAAAAATGACAATATTGTTGGTTCAAAATGTATGCTTGATTCTTGAGACCTCAATTATGCTACAATGAAACAGGGATTGGACTTTGGAGGGTGTTTAAACTTTGTTAACCTCGCAGCGTTGGTGGAGAGGTTTTCCATTTTTTCTGGCGCTGATTTCACTCATTTTTATCGGGTGGAGCGCCTATTTGCAGTTTACCTATCCGAGTGATGGTGTTCTCAATTCAAATACAAATGGTTTAATTACGGAATTAGACTCATTTGGTAGAGAGATCAACCAATTAAGAGTGGGGGATATTCTCGTATCGATTGATGGTGTTCCTTACCAGGATGCGGACCGAATTTACGAGAATAAAGGACCGGGTGATACTGTTGAATTAGTTATTTTTCGTGATGAAAAGTTTATCCAAAAAACGATTCAACTTATTTCGCCGCAGATTGAGGTAATCCTTTCAATCACAATTGTTGTCATTCTGGCGCTCCTGTACTGGGGGATGGGGGTTGGTGTCCTCGCCTTCAAGCCTGGTGATATCACCTCAAACCTTTTCTTCTTATTCACCCAGGTTTGTGCTTTATTCCTGGCTGCCGGGCTCGGTTCTTCAGTTGGACCGAGCTGGACGTCAAGCCTGTTTAATTTTCTGTTGTGGTTGATCGGACCTATAGCAGTGCATTTGCATTATTATTTCCCTCAATCAGTTCAATTTCGAGGGCGTCGCAATACACTTGTAGCTTTGTACATTATTGCTTTGATTGGAGGTTTGCCGTATATTGTTCTTGGAGCGCCAACAATTCGTTCCTTTTTATGGTTTTCACAGCTTTATGCAGCCGGATTGTTATTCCTGTCCATCAATCTGGTGATGGTGATTTGGATTTTAATTTATGATTATCGCAACGCGATTTCACCCGGTGTACGCAGTAAAATCAGGATAGTTGTTCTCGGTGGTTTGGTCAGCTTAACACCCTTAATTACACTCACACTTTTACCAAATGTATTGCTGGGGCAGCCCATCGTACCTTATAACGTAGCATTTTTGTTCCTGGGTTTTTTCCCGCTTACTTATGGATACGCGATCGTCCGACACCGTTTGATCGAAATAGATCGGCATGTCAACCGCGGCGCGACTTTCATCCTTGTCTTCTCAATTTTGGGTGGTGTGTATGCGATTTTGTATTCGATTCCCAATGTTGTATTACCTCCCAACCTCACAAATGATGCTTTACTGAACACGTTATTAGTGCTCATACTTGCCAGCATTTTTCCGATACTGTACCGGAGAGTCCAAAGATTGGTCGATACTGCCTTTTACGGCAGCTGGTATGACTACCGCTCCGCCGTAACCCAGATCACCCGCTCTTTGGAACAGATCACCGAGATGTCCTTGCTGGCCAAAACTGTCGGTGATCGTCTGGCTAATATTCTGCAGCTTCAGGATGTATGTATCTTCTTAAGGGATTTGGAAGGCAGCTTTTCAGTCATCGAGGTTGCGCCGTCTCCGAGTCCCGATAATAAGAATTCGCTATCCTTCAACACCTTGCCGCAAAACAGTCTCACATACTTATTAAATATTGGCGCATCAGGAATAACTGAGCTGCGTGAGAAGTTGACCGAAGTCAAGCTGTCTCCCGAAGAGCATGAGCTGTTGAATAGCGAACAAATCTATTTATGGGTTCCGGTGATCGGTCATGGGCAGGTGTTAGGCTTGTTTGCCTTGGGTCCTAAACTCGGGGGGGATGTATTTAGCGGAGAGGATATGGACATCCTGCGCATCGTCGCCAGGCAGATGGGACCATTAATCGAAAACATTCATCTCGTAACCCGCTTGCGACAATATGCGGCAGAGCTTGAGAAACGTGTTGATGAACGAACTGCTGAGTTGTATGCGGCTAAGGAACGCGTCGAGGCGGTTTTATCCAGCGTTGGTGATGGTGTGATCGTGACGAATCTGGAAGGAAATATCATCACAGTTAACCAGGCATTTGAGGAGCAATCAGGTTTTCTAGAATCTGAGATTATCGGTCAACCTTTGTATTCTGTCCTCAATGGACAGGAAAATGAAGAACAATCTCAGCAAATTCGAGCAGCTTTAAGCAGCGATTATCGTTGGAGTGGGGAATTGAGTACGATCCAGAAAGGTGGACATCATTACGATGTCTTATTGACCATCGCGCCGATTCGTAATGAAGTTGGTGAGATCGTAGGCTACGTTGGCAGCCAGCGGGATATTACCCAATATAAAGAACTCGAACGCCTGAAGGATCAATTTATTCTTGAAGTGTCGCATGAATTACGTACGCCGGTCACAAATATGGGCTTGTTTGCAGAGCTGCTCGAACGCGGCAGACCTGAAAAAAGAGCAGAGTATATGCAGGTCCTGCGAACCGAGATCAACCAGTTAATGAGTATGATTGAAGACATTCTTGACCTTTCTCGTCTTGAGATAGGCAAATTCAAGAAGACTGCTTTCAGCGAGCTGGATTTAAATTTGCTCGTTGATCAAATTATTGCCGCGCATATTCCCTTGGCGGAAGAAAGTGGTTTGGAACTGGTCAATCAGCCGGGAGAAAATTTGCCAGGAATATTTGGTGAACAAAATCAAATTGCCAGGGTGATCACCAATTTGCTTGCCAATGCCATCCGCTATACCCCCAATGGTACTGTCAGGGTGCGAACGTACTCGCAAGATGGGGGCGTTTGGATTGAGGTGCAGGATACCGGCATGGGCATAGATCAAGACGACTTTCCCCATATCTTTGAGCGATTCTACCGGGGGCAGAAGGTAAGCCAATCGAAAACTATGGGTTCCGGATTAGGTTTAGCGATCGTCAAGGAAATTGTGGATTTACACGATGGACGAATTGATTGGGAAAGTGAAAGTGGTAAAGGATCGACATTCCGGGTCTGGTTCCCGATCTCTCAGGGATGAATAATTAACCTCGATTCGGGATAAGAGAGGGTTGTGGGTGTTTCGGGCGGAGAAGCCGTCCGAAACACC
>JBFFIU010000030.1:0-17373 GCA_041556275.1 Anaerolineales bacterium
CCATCTTCAACAGCAGCGCGGGTTGCAGAGAGAGCATCTTCAACACGATGCTTCTTTTCCTTCAGTTCGGTCTCTGTGGCTGCGCCAACGCGGATTATGGCCACGCCTCCGGAAAGTTTGGCGAGACGCTCCTGCAATTTCTCACGATCGTAATCGCTGGTGCTGTTGTCGATCTCGACGCGGATTTGTTCGATGCGGCCTTTGATCTGGGCCGGTTCACCGCTGCCGCCAACGATCGTGGTGTCATCTTTGGTGACCACGATCTTCTCGGCTCGTCCAAGGTCTGCGGTTTCTGTGGTTTCCAGCTTGCGACCGGTTTCCTCAGAAATCACTGTTGCGCCGGTCAGAACGGCGATATCTTGGAGCATTGCTTTGCGGCGATCACCGAATCCTGGCGCTTTAACCGCAACAACGTTGAGCATGCCCCTCAACTTATTGAGCACCAACGTCGCCAGTGCTTCTCCATCGATATCTTCGGCAATGATCACCAGCTCTCTTTTACCAAGCTGAACCAGTTTCTCAAGCACGGGGACAATATCTGTTGCAGCCGAAATCTTCTTGTCGTGGATCAAGATGTAGGGTTCTTCAACGTCAGCTTCCATCGATTCAGGGTTTGTGATGAAGTAAGGTGAGATGTAACCACGGTCGAACTGCATACCTTCGACATAATCGGTCTCGAATTCCAATCCTTTGGATTCTTCGACTGTGATCACACCATCTTTGCCAACTTTATCCATCACATCAGCGATCAATTCACCAATCGTACGATCCTGCGCGGATATGGAAGCGACATTGGCGATCTCTTCTTTTGTGGTTACTTCGATAGCCTGTTCAGAGATCTTTTCAGCGACCGCTTTCGTGGCAGCCTCAATACCCCATTTGAGCAGCATGGGGTTGAAGCCAGCGGCCAGATTTTTCATACCACCAGTGACAATTGTATGAGCCAGTACAGTGGATGTGGTTGTGCCATCGCCAGCGATGTCATTGGTCTTTGTTGCAGCTTCTTTGAGCAGTTGAGCACCCATGTTCTCAAAGGGATCATCTAACTCAATTTCCTTGGCAACGGAAACACCATCATGTGTGATGGTGGGAGAACCGAACTTGCGATCAACGGCGACATTGCGACCTTTTGGTCCCAGTGTAGTAACTACCGCCTTTGCCAGGACGTCCATACCACGTTGTAAGTTGCGACGAGCATCTTCTGAAAAAGCAAGTTGTTTAGCAGCCATAAAATTTAGCTCCTTATTAATTTATAGAATTCTGTTTAATCGACGATTGCCAATAAATCGCTTTCACGCAAGATAAGTACTTTCTTGCCATCAAGCTTTATCTCTGTGCCAGAGTACTTAGCAAACAGCACCTTATCTCCCTCTTTAACATCGAGGGGGATCCGTTTTCCATCATCATCCCGGTCACCAGGACCTACAGCCAAAACGGTCCCTTCTTGAGGTTTCTCTTTGGCCGTCTCAGGGAGGACGATCCCACCGGCGGTAATCTCTTCCTGTTCGATGGGTTCGACCACCACGCGGTTTCCTAACGGTTTAATTGAAATCGACATACTTGCCTCCTTCTTAAGGAATTTAGAAAATATAGATACTTTACATGCAGAGGAGTTAGCACTCGTTGCACAAGAGTGCTAACTCACAGCTGGATCATACCCAAATTTTGAAATAAAGTCAAGAGGAATTATTGGGAATTCCCCCAAAATTATTCGAGGTGCCGATCACGGCTCGGGCGTGCTCTCTGGGGATGAGCGACCTTCAACAATACTGCAGATGGTGATATTCTCGTCTATGATGCTGTTGAATATTGGATCATCCGGGTATTTAGTTCGCACTTCAGATAGCACCTGGAGGGCTTCAGGACAATAATCTTGATTCGGACGGCTTAATGCGGCAAGGACCGAACCATATTGTGCATAATAGAATGCAACCGTACCTGAAGTGAGAGGCATACCATCTACTTGAACCCCTTCTCCAATCAGTTCGAGCGCAACCTGATTCTCATCGGGGCTGCAGCCTCGCACGGCGCATTTAAACGCTGGTTGAGCTCCCTCGAAGTTGCGCGCTTTCATATATATTGTCCCTAATTGACCGTAGGTATTCGGGTTAGTCGGGTTGATCGTCAGGGCTTTTTCAGCATTTAAAGCAGCTGCGAAGAATTCACCTTCCCGTGAGTAGGTCTTGGCAATTTCAATAAAGGGAACCGGATCCTGGATACCGAGCTGGTCATTAATATTAGCGGCTTTTTCAAATTCCTCCAGTGCTCGATTGTGAACTTCCAGGCTGAGAAAATTTCGTCCGATAAAGATGTAAAGGAAGGTGAGGTTCGGATCGATATTAACCGCTTCACGATATTTTTCGATGGCTGATCTGTATTGACCCAAAGATTCGAGTACGTATCCGTAAACTCTTTGCACATCCATTGAATCGGATTCAATAGCAACCGCTTGCTTGATGGTCTCTTCTGCTTGCGCCCATTTTTGTTGATCGACCAAGATCTCGGCTAAGAAAGCGAGGGCTAAGGCATTTTGATTATCGAGCTGCAAGGCGCGGACGGCAGCTGCTTCTGCTTCATTCAAGCTTGATTGGCTCTCCTGGGGTGGGACTAGTGGATTTGAAGCATACCAATCCAGAACAAAAGATCGGATCGCTTGAACCTTCGGATTATCCGGATCAATGGCAATAGCTTGTTCAATCGATGTGCGTGCTTGGTTCAATCGTTCGTATCGATCTTCATTTGTGCTGAGCAAGCTGGAAGAGTAAGTCTGGATACGCGCTAATTCGGCGAAAGCCAGGGAATTATTCGGATCGATAACAACCGCTTGTTGGTATGCGGCAATGGCGCCCTCCAGGGAACCTGCTTTAAACTGGGCTTCCCCTTCCATTACAAAGGAATTTGCCGTGCGGGTGGGCGTAGGTGTGGGCTGGAATAAGGGTTGGATATTGCCGCGATCAATCCCCAAAAGAATCCAAATCCCACCCAATATCAACCCAATGATAACGAGGAGGCGATATGGGTTTGTGGTTCGTTTCGCTGGGCGGAAATGTGGTTTTTCTCCGGTTAGATCTCGATCCATATTGCGTTTCAAGGAGATTCACTGCTCTCGTCAGTGGTTTCTGTATCCTCTTGGTTTTCTAATGGCGTTTCTTCGATACCTTCCTGGCATAGGATCAAACCTTGTTCAGCATTGTAAACATTGATCTCGTCATCGGGTACTCCGCTGCGAATAGCCTGGAATATGGGTACTGCCTCGTTGCAGCGCTGAAGTTTTGCCAAAGCCAAGCCATATATGGCATAGAACTCTGCAACCGTACCATAATTCAGCGGAATGCCTTCAATGGAATCACCTTCATCTAGAGTGCCACCGCGGATCGCCAAGGTGAGTTGTTCGACCGATTCCGCCAACTGGTTGTTCTTATAGTACATCACCCCCAGGTTTCCACGCAGCCTGGCATTTAAGGGATCTGTTTTTACCGCCTGGTCTGCATACTGAACCGATTGGCTGAAGTCACCAACTGTCGAATACGTGCGCGAAATCTCATAAGGAGGAATAGGATCGGTCGGATTTAATGCATATGCCTGCAGGTAAGCCTGAACAGCCTGGTCGTACTCACCTAAGAAGTGGTAATTGTATCCCAAAGCTAAATGCAGATCGGCGACTCTATCGTTGATCGCTAAGGCGGCTTTATATTCCTGAATTGCCTCTGCAAAGTTTCCGGTGTTCCAAAGTATGTAACCGCGTGCACGCCGGGTTTCCATTAAATTTGGATCAAGGGACAGTGCAGTGCGTGATTCTTCGGCGGCTTTATCGATCGCGTTGATGTCCCCTTGACCAGTTAATGCCTTGTCCATCTGGATCTCAGCGTAAATAGCGTGAGCCATAGCGTTGTCTGGGTCTAATTCCAGTGCGGATTTGATGGCAGCTTCGGCCTGGGTGTAATCGCCCAAGAAATCTAACGACCATGCTTTAAGGGTATGTGCTAATGGATTATTGTTGTTTAGGATTAGAGCTCTTTCGGTGTTTTCCAGGGCATCTTCATATTGAGCGGTATAAATTTGCGCTTGAGCTAAAGATAAATAAATGGAGGGTTTATCAGGGTTGTTCTGAATGGCTTGCTCATAAGCTGTAATCGCCTGTGAATATTTTGCTGAGTCAAATAATGTATCCGCTTCGCTGATATAAGATTCTGGATCACGAGTGGGTGTAGGGGTAGGAATGAACAAAGGTGGTGTGGCTGGCACTACAACCTGATTAATGTAGAGCGCCGTGCCAATCAAAATTAAAAGAAGTATGACTCGCCAGGGATTACTGCGCCGCCGGCGTTTACGCGACATATTCCATTTAGAGCCTTTCAAGTACATACTATCATCTTACCATTCCGATAGAATTGGCGTCAAGATAGGTGAATCCTTGCCAATCTTCTCCCTAACGGCTAGAATGTGATTATGAGAATTGATGTTTTTACCATATTTCCACAAGTTTACCAACCATATTTGGGAACCAGCATTCTTCATCGGGCGATTGAACGTGGTCTTGTCATTGTTAACCTACACAATATCCGAGATTGGACAACAGACAGGCATCATGTGACTGATGACGAACCATATGGTGGTGGCGGAGGCATGGTGATGAAGCCTGAGCCCCTCTTCAACGCTGTTGAAAGCGTGCTCGGAGAAAAGCCTGGCCGTCCAGTGATATTGCTCACCCCGCAAGGGCGTCTGTTAAATCAAACTATTGTGAGCGAATTAAGTCGAGAACCTGAGTTGGCATTACTGAGCGGACGCTATGAAGGGATCGACGAACGTGTGCGCAAACATCTGGTCAGCGATGAAATCTCGATCGGCGATTATGTGTTAACTGGGGGAGAACTACCGGCTTTGGTATTGATAGATGCCATAGTGCGCTTGTTACCCGGCGCTTTGGGAGATCCTGAAGGGGCAAAACAGGATTCTCATGCCTCTGGTTTACTCGAGCACCCACATTACACCCGACCATCAGAATTTCGCGGCTGGCAAGTTCCGCAGGTGCTACTCTCTGGGGATCATGCGCGCATAGCTCGATGGCGTCGCCAGCAGGCTTTATTACGAACGTATCAGCGAAGACCCGATCTTTTAGATCTAGCTTTATTGAACGAAGAAGACCGAGAGTACCTGGCAGACCTGGATGTTGATGAGGTGGATTAGCTTCTTATCGTGGGGGAGTAAGAACTAAATGGGAGAGCACGTTGAAGTTCCTGTTATCTGGAAGGACGAATCCTTGTTGGTGGTTAATAAACCACCAGGTTTATTGACTCTACCAGATGGCTACGATCCAACTACGCCTCACTTAAAATCTGTACTGTTACCGAAGCATGGACCGTTGTGGATTGTTCACCGACTTGACCGGGATACCAGTGGGGTGATCATTCTGGCACGCAGCTCGATCGCTCACCGTCATCTGAACACCCAATTTCAAGAACGGTCTGTCTCAAAAATCTATCATGCTTTAGTTGTCGGAGAGCCAGACTGGTACAGAAAGATCATCGACCTCCCGTTGAAAGTGGATGGGGACCGCCGTCATCGCACAGTTGTTGACATTCAAAATGGAAAAGAATCTGTCACGCGATTTAAAGTGCTTGAGCGATTTGAGCGTTTTAGCCTGGTGGAAGCAGAGCCGGCGAGCGGGCGAAGACACCAGATCCGTGCTCATCTTCTTGCTGCAGGTTTGCATCTTGCGGGGGATGCTTTGTATCGAGGGCAAAATGAGGTGAAATTAACCTTTAGAAATGGCTCTGGGTTTAGCGCAATGCTGACACGGACCGCTTTGCACGCCAGATCAATAAAGCTGGCGCATCCAATCATTGAGGAAGAAATTTTGTTTAAGGCGCGATATCCCAAGGATTTTGAGTCTGTGTTGCATGTATTGCGTAATGAGGTGAGCTTGAAAGATATCACCCCTTGAGCGAGTGTATTAACTCTTTGTTAGAAGCCGGTTACAACAACGGAGGGTTGCTTGACGATCTTTTACCGGCGTGATATTATCTTCATTAGAGTACGCCTTAGCACTCTCATCTTGAGAGTGCTAATGTGTAAGGAACAGTAATGGATATTGGTGAACGACAGAAGCTCATTCTTGCCCTCGTAATTCGAGACTATATAGAAAACGCGCAACCGATTGGGTCGAAAACCCTGGTTGACAGGTATGGTTTAACAATCAGCTCGGCAACGGTTCGCAATGAGATGGCCGCATTAACCGAAGCGGGTTTCCTTCGCCAACCGCACACATCTGCGGGTCGTGAACCCACAGAGGAAGGCTACCGTTATTTTGTACGCCAACTGATGGGTCAAACAGATCTTGCACCTCAAACCAAGCGCATGATTACCCACCAGTTCTACCAAGCTGGTCATGATGTCGAACATTGGATGCGATTAGCTGCCTCTATCTTGGCTCACCAATCCCAGGGGGCGTCATTAGTGACTGCCCCTCACCCTGAAGAAGCAAGATTTAAACACATTGAATTGATTTCCACCCTTGGCCGTCAGGTTTTGATGGTGCTAGTTTTGACTGGGGGAGAAATCCGCCAGCAAATGTTGGCCTTAGCCGAGCCAGTCTCCCAAGAGGTCTTAAGTACTACTGCTGCCCGATTGAATCAGACTTGTCAGGGTTTATCGGCAGCAGCAATCGTTTCTCTTGCCGGTCAGATGGAAGCCTTAGAACAGGATGTGCTCAATCTAATCGTTGAGGAAATGGAACTTTCAGTTGCCGTTTTGGGAGGCGAGGTTTATCGGGATGGGTTGTCAAATGTGCTTGCTGAACCAGAATTTGCAGAAGTCGAGCTGGCACGGAGAGCGTTGAAAGTATTTGAAGAGCGCACTTTCCTTCAGGATTTGTTGACTCGGACGATCTTAACCACAAATGTTGGTGGAGTGCAAGTACTCATCGGTGGTGAAGGGACCTGGGAAGAATTAAGAGAATGTTCGATTGTTTTAGGTCGCTATGGTGTTCCCGGGCTGGCAACAGGCACTTTAGGTGTGCTCGGTCCAATCCGTATGTCTTACGGCCATACGATTTCAACAGTTCGTTTTGTGGCCGATTTACTTAGCGATCTGGTAGTTGATATTAACTTAGGATGATGAAAATCTGGGCCAGAGGAAATTCCAGGACAAATATTTAATCAATATACCGTAGAACGCAGCTAACACGTTGGCAGCTATTATATTTACTGCACGGTAATTATTGGTACTCGAGATTATATAACCAGGAGGAATTATGCCTGAAGAGATTAAAAGCAAAGTTGAAGAAAACGAGCAGGAACAAGATCAAAATCTGGAGGAGACAGAGGAGATCGAGGAGATTATTGAGCCTGATTTAGTTGAGCAAGTGGAAATCGATGCGCTAAAGTTAGAGATCGAAGAGCTCAATCAAAAATCTGAGGAGTATTTGGATGGATGGCAGCGCGAACGGGCGGAATTCGTGAATTATAAGAAGCGCATGGATCGCGAACGCGAACAGCTCAAGGTCAACATCACTGGCAATGTGATTCGAAGTTATCTTGAGATCATAGACGATCTTGAACTGGCTTTGAAGAATAAGCCAGCTGAAGGTGAAGGGCCAACATGGGCAGAGGGGATAGAGCTAATCTATCGTAAGTTTCTCACCATGTTGGAAACAGAAGGAATCAAGCCGATGCAGGTAGAAGGGCAGATCTTCGATCCTAATCTGCATGAAGCGATCTCTCAGGAACCGAACGAAGATTTTGAGAGTGGAGAGATCATCGAAGTGGTTCGAAATGGCTACTCAATTGGAGAGCGGGTTCTACGACCTGCTTCTGTGCGAGTGGCACAATAAAACATCAATGGTTAACAGCCTGGATAAAACGCCGGACTGGATTAAAGATTTCATTTAGGAGTAATCATCAATGGCACGCATAATCGGAATCGATCTAGGAACAACAAACTCAGTAGTGGCTGTGATGGAGGGTGGCGAACCGGTCGTCATTTCATCTGCAGAAGGGGAGCGATTGGTACCCTCGGTAGTGGCAGTCAATAAAAATCATGAACGCTTGATTGGCCGTGTAGCCCGTAACCAGGCAGTCGTCAATCCGGAAAATACAATTTTCTCGATCAAACGCTTCATGGGACGTAAATTTAATGATCCTCAAGTTCAGAAGGCTGTCTCGCGTATTCCTTATAAAGTCGCAGAAGCACCCAATGGGGACGTACGCGTCATTCTGGATGGAAAGGAGTATTCTCCACCAGAGATCTCAGCCATGATCTTAGGTAAACTAAGATCCGATGCGGAGGATTACTTAGGTCAAACTGTCACCCAGGCTGTGATCACGGTGCCGGCTTATTTTAATGACGCTCAGCGCAATGCGACCAAGGACGCCGGGAAAATTGCCGGATTAGAGGTATTGCGAATCATCAACGAACCCACGGCATCTTCATTGGCTTATGGCCTGGATAGGAAAGCAGATGAAGTGATCGCAGTTTACGACCTTGGCGGG
Organism: Anaerolineales bacterium; assembly: GCA_041556275.1. GTDB lineage: Bacteria > Chloroflexota > Anaerolineae > Anaerolineales > UBA4823 > PFL25. The sequence goes on from JBFFIU010000030.1 coordinate 8,490, forward strand.
GGAACATTTGATATTTCCATTCTCGATGTTGGGGAAGGGGTATTTCAGGTACGCTCCACCAGTGGGGACACCTTTCTTGGCGGCGATGATTTCGACGAACGTATAATCGACTACATTGCTGACGAGTTTAAGAAGGATAACGTCATCGATCTGCGTAACGACCGCCAGGCCTTACAGCGGTTGAAAGAAGCTGCTGAGAAAGCGAAGATCGAGCTGTCCAGCATGATGCAAACTGAGATCAATCTACCTTACATTACCGCCGATGCAAGTGGACCCAAGCACCTGGTGATGACTCTCACCAGGGCCAAACTAGAACAGCTCACCGGCGACTTGATCGAGCGATCTTTAGGACCGGTGCGGCAGGCACTCAAGGATGCCGAACTTGATCGGGACAAAATTGATGAGGTCGTTTTAGTAGGCGGGATGACGCGTATGCCAGCAGTTCAAGAGGCAGTCCGTAAATTATTCGACAAAGAGCTGCACAAAGGAGTCAATCCAGATGAGGTAGTGGCCATCGGTGCGGCAATTCAAGCTGGTGTTCTTGGTGGTGATGTCAAAGACATTTTGTTATTGGATGTGACCCCCTTGACACTTTCAGTCGAGACATTAGGTGGGGTTGCAACACCACTCATCGAACGCAACACGACAATCCCCTCGCGCAAAAGCCAGATCTTTTCCACTGCCAGTGATAGCCAACCGCAGGTCGAGATAAATGTTCTACAAGGTGAGCGTCCCATGGCCACTGACAACAAGTCATTAGGGAAATTCATCTTAGATGGGATACCAGCTGCTCCTCGTGGAGTACCTCAAATCGAGGTCACATTCGATATCGATGCCAATGGCATCTTGAAGGTAACTGCTTTGGACAAGGCCACCAGCCGCAGCCAACATATCACCATTACTGCTTCTTCTGGACTTAGCGATGATGAAGTGGAGCAGATGCGCAAGGATGCCGAAGCTCATGCCGAAGAAGATCGTAAACACAAAGAGCTGATTGAAGCCCGCAACCTCGCAGACAATGCAACTTATACCGCTGAGAAAACCTTGCGTGATCTTGGCGATAAAGTTCCTGAAGATATGAAGAGCAAGGTTGAGGCGGAGACCGCCAATGTGCGTAGTGTGATTGACAGCGAGGATACGGACGCTATCCGGCAAGCCACAGATGCTTTAATGAATGTGGTCCAGCAATTAGGTGCGGCAGCCTACCAGCAAGAAGCACCAGCAGCTGAGCCTGAATCTGGTGAGACGGAATCTGAACCACCACCTGATGAGGGAGAAGGTGAAGAGGATGTTGTTGAGGGTGAATTCAGAAATGAATAATGCTCAATGATTTGATTTTATGACAACGCGTGATTATTACGACATTCTGGGAGTCGGGCGGAGTGCCTCTGATGATGATCTCAAAGGGGCTTTTCGCCGATTGGCGCGCCAGCATCATCCTGATGTCAGTGACGCTCCGGATGCTGAAGAACGCTTCAAGGAGATCAACGAAGCCTATGCGGTCTTATCCGACCCGGATAAGCGGGCAGCCTACGATCGCTTCGGCCATGACGGTGTGCGCGGCGCCGGAGGCGTACCTGATTTCACGGTAGATTTCTCGGATTTCGCCGATATTTTCGAGGATTTCTTCGGCTTTGGTAGGGCAACCAGGCAGGCACGCAATGTCCCCAGACGAGGCGCTGATCTTCAATACCACCTTAATCTCACCTTTGAAGAAGCCATATTCGGCGTTGAAAAAGAGATCGAGATCACTCGCGATGAAGTTTGCACCCATTGTAACGGAAGCAGAGCAGAGCCAGGCACTTCCCCCATACGCTGTACGACCTGCGAGGGACGCGGTGAGGTTCGCCAGGCTCGCCAGACCATTCTAGGATCTATGGTCCAGGTGACAACCTGTCCTACCTGTAATGGTTCAGGAGAGACCATTTCCTCTCCATGCAGCCGCTGCAATGGAAGAGGGTTAGAGCGCCAGACTCTCAAGAAAGTTGTTACCGTCCCAGCTGGAGTGGATAATGGCAACCAGATACGCCTGGCGGGAGAAGGTCAACCGGGAATTAACGGTGGTCCAAAAGGTAATTTATACATCTTGATTAATGTAAAATCCCATAAGTATTTCCGCAGACGGGAGCGAGATATCCTGCTGGATCTGGAGATCAATGTTGCTCAGGCGACTTTAGGAGCTGATGTGCCAGTGCCAACTGTGGATGGCGATGCGATATTAAAGATACCCCCTGCAACTCAACCAGGAAAGGTGCTGCGAATGCGCGGTAAAGGGGTTCCTCACCTGCGCGGTAATGGGCGTGGTGATCAAATGGTGATGGTAAATGTGGTTATCCCCAAAAATCTGTCGACTGATCAGCGCCAGATATTCGAGGATCTTGCAGAGAGCCTGGGCAGCGAAGTGAGACCGCAGGAACGTGGTTTTCTCGAATGGCTCAAAGAGGCCATCAGCGGGTAGATTTTGTCCTAGAGTTGGGGCGTAGCGCAAACCAGGCTGCGCCCTTTTTATTTTTATCATGAGTGAAATTAAATGGCTCGAAGTCTCGATGTTTGTCGACGGTGAGCTGGCAGAAGCCGTCTCAGAGGTATTGTCGCGTTATGTCAGCGGTGGGGTAGCGATCGAGAGTCTTGATATCATGCAGGATCCTGAAGGCATTGGGGAGATAAGCGGTCCTCTGCGTGTTTGCGGATATCTGAAGGTCGATGGTGATTTAGAGATTAAGCAGCAGCGTTTGGAGGAAGCCTTATGGCATCTTGGGCGGATCCGAGAGTTGCCGGAAACACGCTATAAACCTGTGCTGCAAAGCGATTGGTCAGAGAATTGGAAAGAACACTTCAAACCAATCCAGGTTGGCAAGCGGTTGCTGATCGTGCCGACATGGCTGGAAATCGAAGAAGGCGACCGGACTGTAGTACGCATTGATCCTGGTATGGCATTCGGCACTGGAACGCATCCCACAACGCAGCTCTGTCTTGAGATCATCGCCGATCACTTGAGCTCAAAACGAATCCCCCTCAATGCGGAAGAGCAACCTCAGCATACGATGATCGATGTCGGCTGCGGATCGGGCATCCTTTCGGTAGCTGCAGTTAAATTAGGAATAAAGCAGGTCTTGGGCGTTGATCTGGATGCAGAGGCGATTGAAATTGCCCAGCAAAATGCCGTGATTAATAACGTGATCGGGAAGATCCAATTTGGTTTGGGTTCGGTGAGCGAGATACTGGCGGGTAAATTTTCACTCAGGCACGCTCCTCTTATCGTTGCGAATATCCTGGCACCCGTTCTTGTGCGCCTCCTTGGAGAGGGCATGGGAAAATTAATTACACCGAAAGGTAGATTAATCCTCTCAGGAATTCTGGAGGAACAAGCAGTGGATGTCGAGGCTGCCATCAAAGCCAACAATTTGCGCCTGGTTGAAAAACGCCAGGTAGGGGATTGGGTGGGATTGGTGGTAAGGAAATCTGATTATGGGGAAGCAATCAGCCTGGAGTGATCAATCATCCCGGGTGAGCCAGCTTTCTAAGCCTGTGGGGTGATTGTGATTTTGGAGGGCTTTTAACAGTGGCGATGGTTCTTCCGAGGATATGAACAAAGACTTATGTTCTGCATAAATGAATCCTTCAGCGCGCGCAGAATCGATGAATTCAAGTAAGGGGTCAAAATATTGGCGCACATTGAGCAGGCCAACCGGTTTCGCGTGCAAGCCAATCTGAGCCCAAGTAAGAATTTCAAACAGCTCTTCTAAGGTACCAAAGCCACCAGGCAGGGCGATGAAGCCATCTGCCAACTCCTGCATACGAGTCTTGCGCTGGTGCATATCATTAACGATCTCCAGCCTGGTCAAATTACGATGTAAAAGTTGTGGGGTATTGAAAATACTTGGCATTATGCCAATCACCTCCCCACCGGACTCCAGGGCACCATCCGCCACGGCACCCATCAATCCTGTGCTGCCAGCACCGTACACCAGTGTAATCCCTTCACCAGCCAGCACAGTTCCCATTTGGTAGGCCGCATTTCTGAAGTCTGGATGAATTTTGTCGGAAGAACCGCAGTAAACACAAATTGAGTTCATGTGCTGAGTTTTTTTGAGAACAGAATTGGAGAATGACGGCTATTATAGCATCCAAAAACATTATAGAGAAAGGGTATAATGCGCTACACTTGGTTGAAGTTGGATGGGAAATTGATCAAAGGTTTCCGGGGATAATAACAGGTAATGAGTAAGATTCTTCGGGTGATGTATTTTGAATATGTGCGGCACGTATTTCGCAAACGTTTCTTATTTAGCTTGTTAAGTTTGCCGCTGTTCATCGGGGTTCTGGCACTTGTTGTTTTGTTGTTGGTCAGATCAGAGATTAATTTTAAGCCCATTGGATATGTAGATCTATCTGGAGTGCTGCCCAATTCGGGGGGAGAATATCAAGGCAGATTGGTGGATTTGCTGCAATTCGAGACGGAAGATCAGGCCTCTCAGGCACTACAGGTGGGTCAGATTCAGGCATATTATGTACTCGATTCAGATTATCTGGAGAGCAGACAGGCCAAACTGGTCGCCATAGATGAACCAAGCAATGCCGCAACCGATCAGTTTGCGTATTTTGTGAGAGCAAGCCTGCTGGCAGAATATCCAGAAGAAATCGTCCGCCGACTCATTGAAGGTAATCAGTTGATTCTCCGCACAGCTGACGGTTCCCGTCAATTTGCGCAAGGTGATTGGCTTGGATTTCTGCTTCCATTCGTGTTTGGGTTTATCTTCCTTGCAGCTGTCTTCGCGACATCAGGATACTTGTTACAGGCTGTTGTTGAGGAAAAGGAAAATCGCACCATGGAAATGTTGGTCACGACGATCTCGCCCGCACAGCTGATGAGCGGAAAGATCCTGGGTATTATCGCTGTCGGTTGGACACAACTGTTCGTCTGGATTGTAATGGCTCTGGTGTTATTGGTGATAGCAAGCTTGTTTGTTGGTTTCCCGGGGATTAACTCTATTACATTTGGGTATATTGTTCTGGCAGCAGGTATTTTCGTACCAGCTTTTGTGATGCTCTCAGCATTGATGGTAGCAGTTGGAGCAACCTTAACGGATGCACAGGAAGCACAACAGGTAACGAGCCTTTTCACGTTACCTCTATTCATTCCCTTTTGGTTTGTTTTCCAGTTAATCGGCCATCCAAATGGACCTGTTGCAGTTGGGTTAAGTCTTTTCCCATTAACTGCACCGATTACATTGGCGATCCGGGCGGGGTTTACCACGATACCTCCCTGGCAGATAGGGCTCAGTCTTGGTTTTTTGATAATAGGCGCGGGATTGTCAGTATGGTTGGCGGGACGTGCATTCAGGTTGGGTATGCTGCGATATGGTCAGAGAGTCCCTTGGAGAGAATTTCTTGGATTTTCATTAAAGAGGCCATCGCGATGAAGGAAACCCTGCTTGTGTTGCGCCAGGAGATACTTAGCTCGTTAAGACGGCGTTCGTTTCAGCTGACTGCGTTTGGTATTCCGCTTATTTCAGCATCGATATTCATCGTTGCCTCTTTTTTCACAAGATCTTCACCAGATGCAGTCTCAGATATCTTGAATCCCGTCCAATCGAGAGAGGAAAAACCAATAGGATTTGTAGATCAGGGCGGATTAATTCGAACGCTTCCTGAAAATCTGCCAGAGCACAAACTGCCTTCGTATAAAGATGAAGCAATGGCTCAAGAAGCTCTATCCTTGGAAGAGATACAGGCATACTACGTGATTCCAGGAGATTATCTAGAGACTGGTCGGGTTGATTATGTGAGCGGTGAATTTAACCCCTTGGATACATTCACGAAAGGTTCGTTGATCAACGAGGTGCTTCGAATTAATATTCTTGATGGGGATATCCATTTGGCAAACTTAATCTCACGACCATTTCTCCTACAAGTGATGATCCAGAATCCATCCACCAACCTAGGTGATGGGAACCCGTTATCTTTCTTTTTGCCATATGGTGTAATGCTGCTCTATTACATTCTGATCCTGATGTCGGCTGGGTTTCTAGTGACCAGTTTGAACAAGGAAAGAGAAAACCGGGTATTAGAGATCATGCTGATGACAATCACTTCCCGTCAATTACTCGCCGGGAAGTTTATTGGGTTAGGCTTGATCGGATTATTGGTTAATTTGTTATGGGTGGGAACTGGCTATGCATTATTGATCATCAGCGGCAATACATTTCAGCTGCCGGAAGAATACCAGCTGGGATCTCATATTCTGTTGTGGGGAGGGATTTATTTCTTGTTGGGATATGCGGTCTATGCCAGCTTGATGGGGGCAGTTGGGGCAATGCTGCCAAATTTGCGTGAAACATCACAAGCCACGATAGTGGTGATTATACCGATGATTTTCCCACTCTTGTTTATCAGCGTGCTGATTGAAAATCCGAATGGATTACTCGCAGTGGGGCTAAGCATCTTCCCCCTGACTTCTCCGGTGACGATGATGCTGAGACTGACCGTGGGGGATGTGCCACTCTGGCAGCTCATGCTTTCTGTTTTTGTTTTGTTGTTATCTGCAGTGATCATCGTAATTGTGGTGGCAAGGTTGTTTCGCGCTCAGACAGTCCTTGAAGGACAACCAATGAGTTTAAGGAAAGTCTATCGCATGATCCTTGGCAAGGTTTGAGAAATCAATGCTTCTGACGAATGTGCCAAAAGGGCTTGTGGATTTTATCTATTAGAACAGACCGGGTATCTTATCTTACGGAAGGTAATTATCTCAGGGGTTTTCCGCTACATAATCCAAGGCATATCTGGCATCCTGGTAGAAAGGATTTTCTTCCAGAGCAGCCTGGAAATCTTCGATCGCTTGAAAATAATCTCCAGCACGATACCTGCCCCAACCTCTCCATAGAAGGGCTTCCTCTGAGTTTGGTGTACGTTGTAAGGCATATTCAGAAATTGTAAGCAGATCATCATTTCGACCGCTAAAGAAGTAGGCGAAGAATGGACCAAACTGGTAACGCAGCATTCTTTGAGGCAATCCAGCCTGGCGTGCCTTGTCATAAGCCTGGGCGGCTTCATTGTAGCGTTCGAAATATACTAAGTTGCTCCCCAGATTGAACCAGGCATAGGCGTTGTTCGGGTCGTCCGTAGTTTGAGATTGAGCCAGCTCCAAGGCTTGCTGCCGGTTGACGTCAGGATCCCATGCTTCACCGAGCAAAGACTTAACCAAATCAGTTTGATCGGGGCGGTAAACCAGGATGTAGACATAGTTGAACGTTTGCCAGTTTTCCTCTACGGACTGGTAAGGAACAATTTGGTCAGGACCGATGAAAGTATCCTGGGCGATAAAGGATTGAGTGGTGTCATCATACCCGGTTAGGAGCAAGTAGTGCCCTGCCCAGCGATCATCGTTGGGCCAGTAGGATTCTTCAAAATGGAATCCTTCTTCAATCATGACCGGTAAACCTGCAGCCAGGAAGCTTTTTAATAAGTTAATATCCCCTCCAACGCGATATTCTGTATTCAACCATCCGGCTTGGGTACGAACATAGTAAACCAGTTCTTCGACATTTACGTTGCGATCAGCGGTTTGCGGTTTGAGCAGGGAAGAGATGTCTCCCTGTTCGCCTTCCCAATTGTGGGTGTTCAAATAAAGTGATAGTGTCGCAGGCCCGCAATTATTTGGGGTTTGTTTTTCCCAGGCAGGCGATCCCAGGTTGATCGATGGAGGAATTTGTGTGGGAAGAGGTGTTTGCGTCGGGGTACGACCGGGTGTAGGGGTGATCAATTCTGCGGTGGGCTGTGCGGTAGGTAAATCGGTTGCAGATAAAGTGACCGCAGCCACGGGTTGAGGAAGTGGCGTCGGCATTTGACCAACCGGGTTAATGAGGTTACGCAAATATGTCTCAGCGATATCAATACGCCAGTTCAGCTGGCTCTTGACCGCAGGGACCTGGTAGAGCAGTACTCCCAGGAGCAGAACCACAAGGAAGACTATTCCCAGGTTCACCAAGATCGACTTGGACATGGGCAAAATTTTATCATCCATTGATTAATGCTTGATGAAACCGCGTTTTTCGTTCTTTAAAGGATCATCAATAATATTGACTGAGGAAGATATGTTTCTTGAGCAGTGCTTCAGGAATTATGAATTAATTGGTGAGAGCTTATCCCTGATATAATATCGGACATGAAATATCACATTTGGACTGAAGGATGCCAGATGAATGTAGCTGATTCCCAACGGGTGGGATCAGCCCTGGAACGTTTAGGCTACCAATCGACCTCTCAGCCAGACGAGGCTAATGTGATCGTGCTCAACACTTGTGTGGTTCGCCAAAAGGCTGAGGATAAGGCTGTAGGACGCTTGCATTCCCTAAAACCGTTGAAAGTGCGTCAACCGGATCTGGTCATAAACCTGATGGGTTGCATGGTCGGCGTAAAAGGCACCCAGAGATTGCAAGAGCGCTTTCCATTCGTGGATGTCTTTTCACCACCCTCCGATCCTGGTCCACTGATCTCATACCTGACGCAAGAAGAATGGCGCCAAATCGAGCAGGAAGAGACCGACCAAAGATTCGCCATTATGGATGAAGATCTGATACTGCCGGCTCATGAGCGCGGCCACCTGGTCTCAGCCTTCGTGCCGATTGTCTTAGGTTGCTCCCATGCCTGTACCTTCTGCATCATCCCATACCGCAGAGGGGCTGAAAGAAGCCGGTCGGTAGGTGAAATCGTCAAAGAGATACGCTCATTGGTCGCTCAAGGTGTCAAGGAGATCACACTGCTTGGGCAGATCGTCGATCGCTACGGCAAGGATATCCCTGACGGTCCAGATCTAGCGGCTTTGTTGCGCATCGTCCACGAAGTAGAGGGATTGGAGCGCATCCGTTTCTTGACCTCCCATCCC
>JBFFIU010000031.1:0-17198 GCA_041556275.1 Anaerolineales bacterium
AAGGGCCGGGGATGGGGCTGGTATTTTGGATTACTTGGAAACACGTCAATTGGAAATAGATTGGTAATTGTTCATCCAAAGATCCCCTGCCTTAACAGCACTGCCCCGAAGACTACCAGAATAATGATGCTGACCAGCAGCAGGCCATGCACGATCCTCGGTCCCAAGCGCCGTGTTTGATGGAATAGGAATGTGATTCCCAATAAGGAAAGGATCATCACGCCGTAAAATCCGATCAGGTATGCTGCTCCGGCCAGGATAGATTCCCGCAGGGCGGACAGCAACAAGGGCCCGCTGACCAAAGCCCAAAATAAATATGGCCCAGGACCTAATAAATTGACCAATGCACCGCGCCAGAAACTGCCGCTGGATTGCTCTGAGTCCAGTTTTATTTCATCAGAACCCTTGCGCCAGTTCCCCCATAGTCTCCAGGCCAGGTACAGCACAAATGCTCCACCCGCCAGCGTGATCACCCGCAGAAAATTCTCGGGAAGCTGATCGAGCAGAAACAGGCTGAGCAGGATGATCGGCAGATCGGTGATCAAGGGTACAAAAGCGATCGGCGCCCCGCGTCGCCAGCCGCCTGTCAGTGTCTCAGAGATCAGATAGGTCTGGAACGGTCCTGGTGCCAGGGCACCTGAAAAACCTAGTGCAGCTCCCTGGAGCAAGAAGGTTAGCGGAGTGGGATCAGTCATCTTTGGAATGTGAGAAATATTTGGAAGGTTGAATTAACCCACCTCAACCTGTGGGGGAGTGACCAGGATGATCGCTTGATCCCGATCTTGAACCTGCTTCTCATCTCGGCGGCTGCGCAGCCATAGCCATATTGTTTGGGCGAGCATCGCAATCGTGAACGCGGCCAGCATCCAATACAAACCGGTTACCCCTCCCCACATCACACCTGCAATTAAAAGAGCTGTGCAGACCGCCAGGAAGATAATGACCGCTTCGGTGATGCTGCGTGTGCGGCCTCCATGTAAGATCAGACCCTGATACCAGCTCTGCATCACGCTCAGACCTGCGGTCGGCACTGCGATCATCAATCCAAGCACTGCCATATCCGCTAACTCGGGTTCCAACCCGGAGATCACCTGGAACCATATGGTGGATAGAGGAGTCAGTGCGATCACCAGGATCAGTACTGTTGAGAAGCCGGTCAGTAAACCAGTGAAGCGCCGCAGCCTTTGGGTGGAAAGCGGTTCATCGAGCAAAGCCACGACCACCTCGTTATAAGCCACTCCGATACTGCGCGACATGAATGTGAAACCGCCTAAGACTGGCCAAACAGCCAGCGAAGCGAGTGCAGCAGGCATGCGGCTCATTGCCGCGCTGCCAATAGGCTGCACCAGCAGAGTGAGCAGCGAAGTAAGCACAAGCGGGAAATAAAACCTCAAGAAGCTGGGTAGCGTGAGTGGGGGCTCTACTGCTTGTTGGACTTTAACCTGGTTGTTAACCACTGGACGCACAACAATGCCGGAATAAATCGCCTCGCTGATCACACCTGCAGATACTGCGCTGGTCGCCACCACGATGCCGGGGATGGTTCCGATTGAAAAGCCGATCAGCAGCACTGTCAAATCAGCTGTCAGCCGGATGACCGTGCCCACACCTACGGCTCGTGAATGATTGTACCGGATTAAGACGCCTTGGTTGAACCGCCGGTATGCGATCGACCAGGTCCAGGGGGTCATGATCATCAGGCCGATTCGCCCGGGTTCGACAATTACCTGCGGCGCGCCCAGGATGCGCTCAGCGACGAAATAATAAAGCGGTGTGAAAGCGATCAGGATGTGCAATCCAGTTAGTGCCGCACCGCTGACCATCATGAAGCGCCGGATTAACTTGTAGGAGGCTTCATCTTTTGATAACGCTGTGGAAGCAGCCAGCAACATGATCACCGGTGATTCGATGATCAGCGCCAGGGGAAACACGATCCCGCCATACGCGGCCAGGTTTATGGCCGGGTCAGGCAATCGGGCGACAAAGGCGCTCAAGGCAGGCAGTTCAGCGCCCATTAACAGCCAGCTCGCAGCCAACGGCCACCAGGTATTCAAGATTCTTTTATAAGAAAGCCCGGTCGCAGGTGTGTTGGAAGTCACCCCTGAATTATAAGTCACTTCATCAGCGTTGCTGGTAATCTGATATGCTCATCCTGAAGATTTGTGGTTTGGGTGAGACTTCTATGGCAACCTATTGACATTCATCAAAATCAGTTAAGTTATGTCCCTCTGAGGGAGCGGTTTTTGCGACCGAAGAGTCTCTCTTTCTGAACGCGGAGATGGTTCGCGAAGTATATCCTGAAGGATGAAGGGCTTATTCTGCCAAATGAAGGGTTCACATGACATCCTCCACAGACCTAAATTCTAAACCAACTAATATGAAGGTCAATAGTTAGGGAATACTATTATTGAAGTAATAAAGATTCTGTTTCTACGTTATCATTAGAGTTAGAAATGAACACCAGGTAAAAAATCAACAAAAAGGATGATATCCTTATATCTTGGATTTCAGCTATAACTAAGTTTATCCCTATAATGAGGAGCGATAAATTGGAAAATACTGATAACCTAGTCCACGACCCCACTTATCTAGATCAAGCGCAAGCCGGAAAAGCCAGCCCGTGGAGATACGTGGTCGGAATCCTATCGATCTTGTTCATCTGGCTGATCTTAGGTGGCATCGCTACTGCTGTTCTCTTCGTTTTTTTCAGTCTGATTCAAGGGGTAGAGCTTACCAACATCACACAGTTGGTAACGGATCCTAGCCTGCTGGGATATTTCCCTTTTTATCTGATCCTTATTTTAGGATTTTTGTTCTTATTTTTTGGCATTTGGATCATGGTTTACTTGATCCACGGTCGGTCATTGCGTACTTTGGTCACCGGCAGAAAAAAGATCAGCTGGCGTCGTGTCGGTGTGGGTTTTCTCACCTGGGCAGGGTTGCTGATTCTTGGCACTCTGATCGAATTTCTGATCTCACCTGATTCGTTTACCTTGAACTTTGACCCGCGCCTCTTCTTTCCCTTTGCATTGCTGGCCATCTTGATTTTCCCGATTCAAACCACAAGCGAAGAGCTGTTCTTTCGCGGCTATTTAGTGCAGGCTGGTAGTTTGATCAGCCGTAATTGGATTTTCTTGACTCTTTGGTCCGCTGTCCCCTTTGCTCTTCTGCACATAGCCAACACAGAGGTCGCCGTTAATTTCGTGGTCGTAATGCTGACCTTTTTCGTCTTGGGTGCTTTTCTGGCCTGGATATCGCTCAAGGATGGCAGCGTCGAGCTGGCCATCGGTGTGCATGCAGCCAATAATTTATTGGCTGCGCTTCTGGTGACCTTTCCTGAATCGAGTCTGCAGACCCCGGCATTGTTTCAAACCAACCAATATAATCCCACGATTTCACTGGTCGGGACCATAATTTTTTGCGCCTTGTTTTACCTGGTGGTCTTCATTTGGGGAGGGAAAAGAAAACAACATCTCAAAGTTGAAAGTACCCTGGGTTGATCTGAGGGAGGTGAGCTGAATGTACCATATATTTGCAGCCTCGGATGCCACTGGAACAACCGCCGAAAGTGTCCTGCGAGCTGCCTTGACACAGTTTGATGCCTCGCTGATCACGATCAAGCGCTATGGCGGTATTCGTACGGTAGAGGATATTGCCGATATCGTCCATGAAGCCTCCTTAAAGCAGGGCTTTATCGTTCACACTTTTGTCAGCGCAGAACTGCGGCAGATGATCCTGAAAGAAGGACGCGTGCACAATGTGACCACGATCGATTTAATGGGACCTTTGCTGGCCCGTCTGTCGGAGTTGGTCGCCGCTCCGCCGCGATCTCAACCTGGCTTGTTCAATCCATTTGATCCCGGCTATCTAAAGCGCATCGAGGCCATCGACTTTACTGTGCATCACGATGATGGTCAAAATTTTCATGAACTGAACCAGGCGGAGATTATTTTGATTGGGGTATCACGCACTTCGAAGACTCCCTTGAGTTTTTACCTTGGATATCGTGGCTGGAAAGTGGCTAATGTGCCTATAATCCTGAAGATCGAGCCTCCAAAGGAATTGTTCTCTCTCCCCAGGAACCGTGTGGTCGGATTGGTCGTGCAGCCTGAACGTCTATCAGGTCTGCGCAAAATGCGCATGGGGCGCATGGGCACGTACGGAAAAGATTATGCAGATTTGGAACACATTCATAAAGAGTTGGATTACGCCTATCGCATTTTTGAACGCAGGCGGGATTGGCCTCTGGTGGACGTAACCACAAAATCGATTGAAGAGACTGCCAGCGAGGTCGTTACCTTGCTCGGAGGAACGATGGGGTACATCGAACCATTGTGACTCTCTTACAAGTGACTCCAATAGGGTGAAAATATTGATCGGCAGGTATAATTTTGCCAACACAATCTTGGAAGGTAAGGAAAATTGTCGGAGATAACGCTCGATCCTGAAAGACAAGAGCAGGCGAAAGAGTATGCCCGTATTCGCCGCCGATTGATGGTGGTTGATTTAGCTTTGGGAGGCCTGTATGCTTTAGTCTGGTTGTTGGGCGGTTTGTCGGTCGGCCTTCGGGACTACCTGCTTCAATGGACAGATAATGTTGGGTTGCTCGTGGCGGGTTTTGTGCTGATTTTTGGAGGCATCTACTTTTTACTCGACTTGCCGCTGGGATATTATTCCGGTTTCGTGCTGCCCCATCGATATGGGCTCTCAACGCAAACCTTGAGTGGTTGGGTTGTTGATCTGATTAAGAGTGTGCTATTGGGAGGCATATTGGGTTTGCTGGTGATTGAAATCATCTATTATGTGCTCAGGATTTCACCTGACCTCTGGTGGTTATGGGCGGGATTGATCCTGCTCTTCTTTAGTGTCATCCTGGCAAACCTGGCCCCAGTCTTATTGATGCCGCTCTTCTATAAATTTGTCCCCCTGGAAGAAGAGCATGCCGATCTGGTGGATCGGCTGATGAATTTGGCAGATCGAGCAGGCACGCGCGTGAGAGGTGTGTACCAGTTTGACATGAGTCGCCGCACCAAGGCCGCCAACGCGGCCATCACCGGTTTAGGCAATACCCGGCGCATAATTCTGGGAGATACGCTGATCAATGAATTTTCCCCGGATGAAGTGGAAACAATCCTGGCACATGAACTCGGCCACCAGGTTCACCGGGATATTCCCATTGGCATCCTGGTGGAGAGTATCATCACCTTGGGTGGTTTGTACCTGGCCTCATTGGGCTTGCAGTGGGGCGTAGAAGTTTTTGGTTTTGAGGGAGTCGCGGATATCGCTGCATTTCCCCTGTTTGGTCTGGTCGTTGGAGCATATGGAATGGTGACCATGCCTCTGGGAAATGCTTTTTCTCGCTGGCGTGAGCGTCGCGCTGACGAATATGCCCTTAAAACTACCAGCAACGGTCAGGCTTATGCCTCTGCCCTTACCCGGTTGGCAAACCAGAACCTTGCAGAGGCGGATCCGGAGCCCTGGGTGGAGGTTTTATTGTACTCACATCCCGCCTTGAATAAGCGTATCGCAATGGCAGAAAGTTATCCTTAACCGAGAGAGCCCACCTCCTGCTCCACTCGTTCCAGAATCTCACCTGATTTCACCAATTCATCCATCACATTGTGGTCCGGGTAAAGAGGGCGATCCTCGTCCAGGTGGTCCACGTGAGAACGGATCACTTCGTGAGCAGCTTGCACACCCCTGCCGTGGGTGAATTCGCGGAAATCGAGGGCCTGGGCCGCCGCCATGAATTCGATCCCCAGGATGCCGTAAGCGTTCTTCAGGATCTGGTGATTTTTGATCGCCGTGTTCATCCCCATCGAGACGAAATCTTCCTGATCTGCAGCTGCAGGAATGGATTGAATGCTTGCCGGCGTCGAAAGAAGTCGCTGTTCGACGATCAGTGTATCTGCAGTGTATTGGCTGAGCATCATCCCGGAGTACATCCCCGCGCCTTTCGTGAGGAATGCGGGCAGACCTACGCTGAGCGCTGGGTTGGTCAATCGATTGAGTCGCCGCTCGGACAATACGGAGATCATCGTGATCGCTGCTCCAACCATATCCATTGGCAAGGAGACTGGTGTCCCCTGAAAGTTCGCCCCGGTCAGGGTGAGCTTATATTCCGGTAAGAAGATCGGGTTATCGCCTACCCCATTGAGCTCAATTTCCACTTGGCTCTCGGCATAGGCCAGCGCATCGTGCGCAGCTCCGATCACTTGAGGGGAAGAGCGCATCGAGTAGGCATCCTGCACCTTGGTTTTGATCTTACCTGTCACCAGATCGCTGTTTTCCAAGCACTTCATGATCGCCTTAGCAGTTCGCACTGCACCGGGAAAGCCGCGCGCTTGGTGCAGGCGAACATCATAAGGCTTGAGGTTGGCGAGTAGAGCCTCCAGGCTCATCGCGCAGGCGATCTCGGCTTGTTTGAGCCAGCGGTTCATGTCAAAAAGTTGAAGGGCGCTCATGGCTGTCAACAAATTTGCGCCATTTATTATTGCTAGGCCATCACGGGCTTTTAATCCCGGCACTTGAATACCTGCACGCTGCATCGCTTCTGCTCCTGGCAGGCGATCTCCTTGATAAAAAGCTTCTCCTTCACCCATCATCAGCAGCGCAATTTGAGACATCGGCGCCAGATCGCCGCTGGCGCCAACCGATCCTTTCTGGCAGACTACCGGAGTGAAGCCTTTGTTCAGCATCTCCACCAGGGTCAGAGTGATCTCCGGACGGCAGCCGGAGTTGCCATGGGCGTGAACGTTGATCCGTCCTGCAATCGCTCCACGCACATAAGGGATTGGTGCCGGATCACCGATCCCAGCCGCGTGGTTGTAGATCAGGTATCGCTGGAATTGCTCGACCTGCTCATCAGTCAATACGACTTCGGAGAACTCACCGATGCCGGTGTTTACGCCGTACATGATCTCGCGAGCCACGATTTTTTCCTCCAGCATGGCGCGGCAAACCTTGATCCTTTCAAGTGCTTCTGGATCGAGTTCAACTTGTTCACCTTCGTGAGCGATGCGATATAGCTTCTCAACTGTAAGTCCTGAGCCATCTAAAGTGATAGTCATTAATGAATTCCTCTCAGGTAAAATGGTTTATGTTGGATTGAATTTTTATTCTTCCAGGTTTGAGTTTTCGTAACCGCTTAAGGGCGAGTAGATCAACATCTTGGAAATTATATATCTTGAGGTCATAATTATAAATGGTTAGCATGTTTGATGGGGATCAATGTGCAAAAAGATATTCATTGTGAAGAATGTCACATGATATTATATATACAATATCACTTGGCTTGCTTTTTTCACGAAGATTGCTTGACACATTGAGTACAGATTAATTAAAATGTGGGTACCCCAAGAAGGGGTCAGTCGTAAAGCACATTTATCTTAACCAAGGGGTAAGGAAATGGATCTCTGGTACTCAGTAATTAAAATCGTCGCAAAGACCTATATGACTTTACTTATCGATGAAGTTCAAGTGCAGGGAAAAGAGAATTTACCTGCTGGGCCAAAGATCATCGTCGGTAACCATCCGCATGTCACGGATGCGCTTGCACTGCCGTTCATTGTTCCGGAGAAGATTCATTTCTTCATCCAACACGATACGTTCACCTTGCCGATCATTGGGAAGATTCTTGAATGGGCTGATCAAATTCCGGTTGTGATTGGTCAGGGACAGGATGCCTTGGAGACAGCTCGACAGAAATTGAACATGGGTCATTCGGTGGGCATTTTCCCCGAAGGGCGCATGAGTGGTTCGAAAGAAGTCCGCCGGGCAGGTGCAGGTGCCGCGTTGCTGGCGCTTGAGACCGGTGTGCCGCTGGTGCCAGTTGGGTTTTATGTACCGCCGAAATTCATCAAGGAGATTAAAGGTCATTTCCACAACCGGGATACGGTAGGTTGGTGGCAGTTTGGGGGGCAAACCTTTGTCCATATTGGTGAGCCTTGGCAGCTCATGATTAATGAAAAGACCGATCGCAGCTATCGCTACCTGCGTGATTTAACCGATAAATTGATGAATAACATCCAGGATTTGGTCAACCAGACCGCAAAATCCTTCAATTATTGATCACCTCGCTCGAATTTAATGTATGGAAAACCGCAGAAAGAAGACTCTGCGGTTTTTCTGTTATTCGATTGGGATATCAGACAAGATTGATTCTGTCTGAATATATTTGTTATGGAAGAGTTCTCGCCTCTCAATTGCAGGCGAGAATTCTTCCCATTATTTATTGAACTGTGCTTTTCTATGCCCCCGGGATAATGATCCAAAAGATCAGGTACAAAATTATCCCTGGAATTCCGCCAGGAATTGCCATTATCAAGAATCCGATCCGGAACCAGATCGGGTTGATCCCGAAAAACTCTCCCAAACCACCACAGACGCCAGCCAGGACGCGGTTGTCCCTGGATCGGCGTAGTGCTGCACGTTTACTTTCAGCCATATTTACCTCCTATCTGATTCTACGTATCAGGTCAGGAAAAGTTGCAGTTTTCACTCAACTATGACAGAAATCAATGTCCCATCACCGGCGGGGAAGATGGTGCTGATCAGTCTTTCTTCGGCTGCAAGCCTCTGGTTGAACTGGCGCATGATCTCCGTTGACGCGTCATCCGGTTTGAGACCAGCTACACTGCCCTTACGGAAAGCGTTGTGGAAGGCGATCACGCCACCCGATCGAGCATTCTCTAAGGACCAATCCAGGTATGCCGGATAACCAGCCTTTTCAGCATCGACGAAAATGAAATCGAACGGTCCTTCATCGGAGAGCTCAGCCAGCAGCTGGTGGGCATCGCCAACCCGTATCTCGACTACATCTTCAAGACCAGCTTCAGCAAAATGCTTGCGGGCCACCTCGGCGTGTTTCGCCTCCTTTTCCAGGGTGATCAACTTGCCACCAGGCGTCAGACCGCGACCGATCCAGATACCGCTGTAACCTCCAAGGGTTCCGATTTCGACAGCTTTCTCAGCGCCGCATACTCGCACCAGAAACTGCAGAAAGCGACCTTCTTCGGGTTTGATGTTGATCGTGGGCAGACCATGTTTGGGAGCATTTTCGCGGGCCTCCTGTAATGGGGTATCCTCGCTTGCGAACAGTGAAGTGATGTATTGGCTGATCTGGTCATTGTAAGTTGTCATGGCGTAATAATACCTCGAAATATAAATCAGAAATGAGCGCCAGGATTAGCTTGGTTCATCCACGGAGTGGATTTTGAGTCAGCGATTAGTTTTAGTTAAGTAAACAGCGCTATAGATCAGGATGAGTTAGTTGGAAAATGAAATAGCAGTCATAATTCAGAGTTAATTGCGTGTATCTCGATTTCAGCGGATTGGATCTGTTGGTAAACCAGTTGAGATCGCCGGTAAGGTCTCCATTCATAGAGTAGGTTATCGAGTGGGGGCCAAAGTACAACCCAGGCAATGATGCCTGCCCCAGTTGACAGAAGGTATATTAAAAAATCTGGCAGGATAGTCAACTGGGTGATCAAGAACGCACCCAACAATAAGATGAGCGAAAATGATAAAGCCCAACCAAGATCTCTTTTTCCCTGTTCCCGGATTTCTGTGAGCTCTAATCCAATCTGCTTAATATTTTCAGTACAAAAGCGTTTGATCGCTTTTTCAACCCTGCGATTGAGATCAGGGTCGTTTACTGGGGATGATAATGTGATCATTATCTGGAGAGGTTTCTTGAATGATCGCTTACGGGCTTGGTTCAGAATTTCATCGAATCCGGATCCGAACCGACTGCCTGGATCAAAAGGATCGTAATCAGGTTGATTGAATAAATCCTCGATGTTGTTCATTGCTAATTTGATCATATTAAAATCGCTGTTTTGCATATATGATTCTCCTTAAGTTCAATTAGGTGATAAACAGACTGCTCAATTTGAGCACTCTTATTTACGGTGTAAACTTATTATCTTTTATGGACATCCAGGGAGTGGTGGGACTTCGTTTGTGGATAACGGTAGAAAATTGGCGTATTCGCTGACCGCCTCCATTTCTATATTGACACTTAGAGTCTGATCATGCAATACACGAACATCACCTGCTGGAGTATTCGAATAACCGATCCCATCTGCTGAAATATTGTGCAAACCATCGAGCGCTGATAATTGGTAGTTGCCATCCTGATCTGAATAGGTCATGAAAGTGTACCCCCATTCTGGATTGTAAAGGGAAATTGCCGCACCCTCGATGGGTGCTTGCGTTCCCTTTTCAGACACTTTTCCTGAGACGATCCCCCATCCATTCTCAACCAGGCAGCCCATGTTGGCAAAAGTTCCCACGCTGGCTCTGACCATCTCGGTGTAGTATTCAAAGTCCTGCAGGTTGGCCAGCCGGTCACTCCTTGTGTGCCAATAAGGGTTGAAATCATCCAGGTCCTCGCTCGCCAGGATTGCTGGGAAACCATACCGCCAGAAGCTGGCATGATCACTGGCGCTCGTTATCGGAGATGCAAATGTCGGCTCGATTCCCAATGAATAATCCTCTACAACCTGTTCGAAGAGTTTGGCGATCTCAAAAGATTCTGGATTAGAGGGGAGGTGGTGCAGGTCCATTTCTTTGGGGCTGTCAGCGGTGTTCCAGGCGATCATATCCAGGTTGAGGATCCCGCGCAAATCCTCTCCTGCACAATATGCTTGTTTGGCATAGCGGTCGCTGCCGATTAAACCGGCTTCTTCTGCGTTGAAGTTGACGAACCGCAGCGTACAACCGAATTCATACTTGCTGAGGATCTCGGCCGCTATCATTACCGCTGCAGTGCCGCTGGCGTCATCATCCGCTCCGGGAGCGGGTGGGCTGCTGGGGACATCATCATAGTGGCTGGTGATCAGCAAAATCCTTTCCGGGAACACTGTGCCAACCTTTTCGGCGACAACGTTGGAGAGGACCTGATCGTTGTAGGTGAATTCATGATAGTCGGCATCCAGTCCTAAGTTTTCATAATGCTCGTATAAGTATTGGGCAGCCTTCTCAATAGGTTCTCCACTGAAGGCATACCGGGTCTGGATTGTGTAGGGTTCTCCACCAATTGAGATCGGCTGTTCTCCGCTCAAGTTGCTGATCAGGTTGTATAGCATATCTGCATCTACCTGGTCGATCATATCCTGGACATTGGGATTGATATGTGTTTGTGTTGCAGCAAATCCATGAGTTTGATTTGGGGAAACACCCAAGGAAAAAACAATTAGCAACAGGGAGAACAAAAGCAGCCGTTTAAAGTACATCGGTTCCTATTGGATGATTGTTCATCACCTCGCTTGCCAGGCGTACCGTGTTCAGATGGATATCAACCGTGTCATTGATATCCCGGGCGTAACCGCCAGCCATAACGATGGCGACCGGAAGGTCAGCCTCATGGCAGTAGTTCAAGATCATTTGATCGCGATCAGCTAATCCTGATTTGGAGAGCGATAGACGTCCCAGGCGGTCATCGTTGTATGGATCGGCGCCAGCTAAGTAGATCGCCAGATCGGCCTGGAATGAATCGAATGTTTTTCTAAGCCCAGCATCCAGGATTTGGAGGTATGCTTCATCTTCGGTTCCATCCTCCAGGGGCAGGTCAAGGTCGCTGGGGAATTTACGGAAGGGGAAATTGTGGGCACCATGAATCGAGAAAGTAAATACTGAAGGATCGTTTGCGAAGATCGCCGCTGTGCCATCTCCCTGGTGGACGTCACAATCCAGGATCATCACGTGTTGCACCTGATTTTCAACTTGAAGGACACGCGCCGCAATGGCGCAATCGTTCAGCAGGCAAAAGCCGCTGCCGTAGTTCGCATGTGCGTGGTGCGTTCCGCCAGCCAAGTTGATCCCAATGCCATCTTTGAGAGCAGCCTGGCAGGCACTATGTGTGCCTCCTACCGAGCGCCTTGAGCGTTCCACCAGCTCAGCTGACCAGGGAAAACCGATGCGGCGAATTTCTTTCTCGTTCAGAGTTCCCTGGGTTAACTTATCCAGGTAGCCCTTGTGGTGGACATAACCAATTTGCTCATCAGTAGCTGCTTCCGGGATTTCTAGCTCTGTTTGGGTGAGTATGCCGCCTTCCAAGGCACTTTCTCGAAGTCGCCTGTATTTACTGAGCGGAAAGCGATGATCGGGAGGCAGCGGGACAGCAAAATGATCGCTGTAGAAGACCTTCAACATTCACCAACTTTCCCAATGGACAACTTCATCAGTTGTCAGGCGGCCGCCTTTGCGTGGTGGCGAATTCAGAACTCCTTGATCTAAAGGGTAACCGAAGGAGATGGCAATGCGAATGTGCCATTCCTGCGGATATCCCAGCAGCTGGCGTGCTTTTTCAGGCTCATAGATGGTCGCCAGACAGGAACCGATTCCTAATTCCCACGCAACTAATTGCATATAAGCAGCTGCTTGACCTGCGTCGAACATGATGCTGAAGCGCTGGGCTGGGTCGGGAGTCAAAATTGCCACGCCTAACGCAGCTCCCGCAAGATGGCTGGCATATGTTCCGAACTCGGAGAACGCTACTAAGGTATCCCGATCTTGGATGGCGATGAATTGCCAGGGCTGGGTGTTCTTCGAAGATTGGGCCCGCCGACCCGCATTGAGGATCGCCTGGACAGCATCTCGCGGCAGGGGGCTGTCATTGAATTGACGTACCGCTCGCTTGAAATTTATTGCTTTGGAGACGTTCATTGGTTCACTCATCGTATAAAAATTCCTGTCTGTGTAAATGAGAGGTGGTCAGGATTGATTTAAACCCAACCGATTATATAGGCGATCGAAGTCTACATTCTCACCAAATAAGGCTTCGAAATCAGCCAGTTTGTCCGGTTGGCCAAGCCGCGTTTTACCAAACACGCGCTCAATGGCTTCCACGGTTTCCAAAGTGTTCTGTCGCACCAGGAGCACCGTCACCCCAAAGGCTTCCGCCTGTTTGACAATCAAGTGGCTGGGTTGTAGATTGCCAGTTAAGATCAAACAGGTTGTCGAAGTTTCTAACGCCGCCAGCTGGATATCGGTTCGGTCTCCACCGGTGATCACGGCTTTGTTTACATATTCACGGAAACGGCGCAGGGCTGCCTCAGCTGTCATTGCACCAACTGTGAGTGTTTCGACCATCGCCTCCAGGTTCGTCTGTTCGGTCAGTACACTCGCATCGAGCACATCAACCAGCTCGGAAACTGTCAGTGCAGCTAAGCTGCGTTTTTCTGGTAGGGCTCCCAGGACTGGGATGCCTCTTTTCTCTAGATAAGGGATCGCCAACTGGTGGATGAAATTTATGGCCTCGGCAGGGACACGATTGATCACGACTCCGCTCAAAAGATTTCCTAGGCGAACTTTAGCGGACAGGGTGTCATCCAGCACGCGAATATCAGAACGGTATTTGACGGTCACCAGTACATGACTGCTTAATTCCCGCGCCACATCTGGCGTAGGTAAGGAGACCGAATGTCCTTCTCGCAGGCTGGCGCCACCTTCCAGTAGCAGGATGTCTTTACCAGTTCCGGTTGTCTCAACCGCCGATTTCACCTTATCGAGTAAGTTTAAATCACCTTCTCCGCTCAAATGGCGGATTAAATATTCCGGCGTCACAACCACAGGAGAGAGTTCCCAAGCTTCAGCGGAAAGTCCGAGTATTTCTTTAACAAAATTCGCATCCTCGTCGGCTATCTGCCCAGAAATGCGCCAGGGTTGCAGGCTGAGCGGTTTAAGATACCCAACTTGAAAGCCATCCGAAAGCAGACGTTTCCCTAAAGCCAGGCAGACCGCGGTTTTACCTGAATATCGTTCGACGGATGTAATGTAAATAGTTTTCACAGATGTTCTCCTTTGTCCATGAGCACTAGGCGCATATCGATCGCGATCGCGCCTTGACCTTCGGGATATACCACCAGCGGGTTGATATCCAGCTCGACGATTTCTGGGTAATCCTGGACGAGCTGGGCGATGCGCATTAAGGTGTCAACAATGGCGGCTTTATCCAGCGGTGGCTGGCCGCGTACGCCGTCTAAAATAGCGTGGGCGCGAATTTCATTTAACATCTCTTCAGCCTCCTGAAGAGAGAATGGGGCTACCCGGAAGGTCACATCTTTGAGCGTCTCAACGTAGATGCCGCCAAGTCCAAAAGTAACCAGGGGTCCAAATTGAGGATCGCGGTTCATACCGACCAGTACTTCTTGACCGCCTTCTGGAACCATCTCCTGCACCAGGCAGCCCCAGAGGTGAGCCCGGGGAACGTATCGTTGGGCTCTGTACGTCATCAGCTCGAAAGCGTCGCGCACATCTTCAGAGCTGTTCAAACCTACCTTAACGCCTCCTACATCGGTCTTGTGCAGGATATCGGGTGAGGCGATTTTAAGCACCACGGGGAAACCGAACTTTCGGGCGAGATCGATCGCCTCTTCGGGAGTGGCGGCGATCTCGGATTGGGGGATTTTTAAACCGTAGGCAGTGAGAATCTGGCGCGCTTCTGCATCTCCAATAGATAATCGCTCCTCGGCGCGCACCTTGTCCAGAACTTCACGGGTGCTTTCATGGTCGACCGTATACTCGATATATTTCGGTTCCGACCGGTTGAGCACATGCCGGTATTCTGACATGGCTTTGAATGCAAGCGCAGCGCGTTCGGGGAACGGGTAATTCGGCACGCCGTATTGCTCTAACAGATTCACACCAGATTCAACCTGCGCTTCTCCCATGAAGCTGGTGATGATTGGCTTATCGATTGACTTCGCAATCTCGCCGACGGCATTGGCAGTGGCTTCGATTTCTGTCATCGCTTGTGGAGTCAGTACAACCAGTAATCCATCCACGTTTGGATCGGCTACAACGGTCTCCAGGGCGAATTTGTAGCGGTCGGCGCGGGCATCCCCAAGCACATCCACTGGATTTGCTGCACTGGCGGCATCTGGCAAATACTGTGCTAACGCCGATTTTGTCTCGATCTTGAACCGGGCCAGTGAGAGACCAGATCGTTCCAGTGCGTCAGTGGCAAGAATACCGGGTCCACCGGCATTGGTAATGATGGCGATGCGCTCACCCTGAAGTAGAGGCTGGTATCCGAGTGCCAGGGCGATATCAAAAAGTGACTGCATCGAATCTGCCCTCAGCACGCCCGCTTGGTGGAAGGCGGCATGATAGGCTTGCTCGGAACCTGCTAGGGAGCCTGTGTGGGAAGATACAGCTCGAGAACCGGACTGCGTCACGCCGGACTTGATCGCCACAATCGGCGTTACCGCCGATACCTGTCTGGCTGTGTTGATGAATTGCTGGCCGTTTGACATGCCTTCACTGTATATCATGATCACTCTGGTGTTTGGGTCATCTGACCAGGCGTTCAGCAGATCGATCTCGTCAACATCTGCCTTGTTGCCCAGACTGACGAACTTTGACAAACCTAAACGACCTGCTAAGGCGATATCCAAAACAGCTGTTCCCAGAGCACCAGATTGAGACATGAATGCCATTGGTCCACTAGGTGGAGTTCCGGCGGAGAAAGAGGCGTTGAGCGGTGTGAAGGTATCGATAACCCCCAGACAATTGGGACCGATTAAGCGGATGTTGTATTCTTTGGCGATATCGATCAATTCCAATTCCCTCTCCAGCCCTTCCTTCCCTGCTTCTCGAAAACCAGCACTGATCACAATCACTGCTTGGATACCTTTCTCTCCGCATATGCGCAATGCAGCTGGAACGTGTGGGTAAGGGATAACGATCACTCCCAAGTCGATCGGACCTGGTACATCCAGTACCGTTGGATAGGCTGGAATCCCGAGGATCTCTTCCGCATTCAAATTAATCGGATACACAGAGCCTTTGCGTGCGTATCCGCCTTTCACCAGATTCTCCAACACTGCATAGCCCAACTTTTCGGGATTTGTTGAGGCGCCTATCACAGCAATGGAGTCAGGGCTGAAGAATTTTTTCAGGCTCATAAATGTTTTATTGGCTTCTGATTGTGATTAAGACGATCGTTTGATCTGCAACTGGATTGGCTGTTAGCGCGACTGTCGCAAACCGCTCCGGTTTAAAGAACTTCAGGACTGCCCCATCTTCCCTGACCTCATCATCATCGCTTACATCCAGCCATTCAAATGTTGGCATGGTGTTTTTATAGAATTCCACTACATCGGGCAGATCGGCGTCCACATAATAAGAGACCACAGACTGGTTGCTGAATAAGTTTGTCACATCTCCATCAGGGAAAATAGGGATATCCTCAGGTGGAGACGCCGGAAAAAGTGATTCGGTGGCGAAAGCCTCAATTGTGGGGATCAATTCATTCGCTCCCTGAGTTAACAATGCCTCTGCCGTCATCAAGTAACCTTCATCGGCAACTTGTGTTGCCAGCGCTTCTCCTGTAGAGACAACCGCCGGACCGTATTCAGTCGCTAAAGCACGCCCGGTTGCCAACGCATCACTTTCATCAATTTGAGTGGCGATCCCCTCAGCCTGGGTTATGATTTCTTTTGCCTGGGTAGCTATCGAGCCTACGGTCCCGCGTGCCTGATCGTAATCTTCGCGGATGGCGTTTATCGATTGGCAGGCCAGGCTCAGACCAATCATGGTTGTCAGCACCCAAATTAACTTGATATGATCTTTCCGCATTAGATCACCTCTTCCTGATTACTCGTGCCCGGGTAACTCCATCAGCATCTAATTAAGCACCTAATCGACAGCAATAATTCTAATGCTTATCATCGATTGGTGCAAATTGGGAATGAGAAGGTGGTACAGGTTCTGGAATGATTCCATGAAGATTCCATCTTTCTCCACTTCCCGCGCAAGATCGAATGCCTCCCTCAGTGAACGCTTCTGCAGAGGGAGGATTCGAGCTGGAATACGATTTGAGGGAGTTGATCGAAAATTATGCACTCAATTGCGGCAGAACATGCTTGGCAATGGCTTCCAATCCTTCCAGGTCGTCCAGGTCGATCCACTGCAGCATCACCCGCTGCACACCTGCTTCGGCCAGCTGGCTTAATTGATCCACCATCATGGTAGGCGTACCAACGACTCTCCCTTGGCTGATTAATTCGTCAATTGTGAGTTTACCGCCAGTCCGCTGGGCTACCCGTTCCTGTAACTGGTTCTCGTCCTTGCCGAATATACAGCCGACCATCATCGATCGCCGCACTTCATTCAGTTCTCGACCTTGGGAGGTGATTAGTTTATCGAGTTGCTGGTTGAGCTCAGTGAAACGTTCCGCCGTGGTCATCAGG
>JBFFIU010000032.1:0-16766 GCA_041556275.1 Anaerolineales bacterium
GGGTGTTGGAGACGGGAAGGGAAAATGAATTCATCAATTTACACAATCTCAAAATACATTGTCAGGGTGACCTTATTACTTGGCAGCGCATTACTGCTGGTCGGGATACTTCTGGTATCTTTGCAGCCCCCAGGAGAATATGTATCCGCCCAAGGTCAAGGCAACTGCGACATGGGATGGGTTGAAAAAGCCAATTCACCGAATAACCAAGGTGTATTTCTTTACAACGGTCAAGAGACCATCATCAAGGTATTCATCAAGTCAGGTCAAGAATGTATCCCCTTTACATATCCTCCAAGCAGGCAGAACGATGGATGCTACCAGGTCAACGGACTCGGCACAAGTTTTGTGACAGTGTTCAAGATTGGTCCTGATACACCTGAGTGCCAGGATGTATCACATGTGGAGTTTTACGCCGGGGTAGTGCCCACGGAAACCAACACACCAACGCCTACCAACACCGCCACAAATACACCGATACCGACGGATACTGCAACGCCGACCAGCACATCCACCGAAACACCCTTACCGACGGATACGCCAACGCCAACTAATACCGCCACCAACACATCGACACCGGTTGCGACCGACCCCATCGTAACTATCACTCCGACTGATACACCGGTAACCCCACCACCCACCGATGCACCACCCACCAGTACACCCACTGAGACTGCGCCTACATCCAGCCCAACAACACCACCAACGGCACCTCGCCCGACCACACCTCCAGGCACAGCAACGCCGCAAGTTTTGATCCCCGTCACTGGTGCCGATCTATCTATTTCAGGGTCGGGCTCTGTAAATAATTTTTGGTTGTTCATCTACTTTGGGATAGGTCTGCTTGGAGTATGGATGATTTTCTACGGCATCGCCACTTATTACAAGCGAAACAAGCCATCCTAATAATGAAACGCGCTCTGGTGGATAACTGGAGTATATTCTTAGGATTCTCGCTTTCCTTCATCGCTATAACTGGAATGTTCTTTGCAACCTTCCAGCCTTTCTCGATCTCCATTCAATTACCCGAAAGAAGTGGCATTGGCGCGCTTCCAGTCCCCTTGAAACCACTCAATCAAGAACAAGCAAACGTCGAAGATCGAGTGAGAGAAGGAGGTAGATTTGTATATCCAGAACTCAAGCAAGCTGATCAGGTCGAGGAGATTTCTGCTCAACCCGTTGCCTTAACTGTTGATCCAGCACTGGAAGCCTCCTCGTTTGAAGATATGAATTACTCATTTCCCAGTTCACCCGAGATGATTCACCTTGACCCAGAGGTACCGGTTCGCCTGACGATCGAGTCGATCAATCTGGATACACCCATCGTGCCTTCGGCGATCGATTTTAAGAAAATTGCGGGTAAAGAATATATGCAGTGGATTGTCCCGGATGAATTTGCAGCCGGATGGCATACCACCTCGGCTCTATTAGGTGAGCCGGGCAACACTGTGCTCAATGGCCATAACAACACCAATGGTGAAGTGTTTAAATCGTTGGACGAAGTGGAAGTAGGAGACATCATCACGATAGAATCGCATGCAAGCAGGTTCAGCTACCTGATCACTAATAAAATGATCCTCCCGGAGAAATACGAAGATATTGATACTCGTATGAGCAATGCACAATGGATCTTGCCCTCAGTAGACGAGCGCCTAACCCTGATCTCATGCTGGCCTTTCGAGAGCAATACTCACCGGGTTGTCATCGTCGCTCGACCTCTGACCCGTGAAAAGATCACCTCCAGCCTGGAATAATTCACTTTCCCAGCCAATTATTTCCCCTTTGCCTCCTTGCAAACCTGATAGTTCGCCTCGTTTTGATCTGCTTGACGCAGTATCAGGAATGTGCTAGTATCATGAACAGAAATTGAAAAAAAGATTGCGAAATTAGTTGTATTAGCAGTTGAAATTCCGAGGAGGAGAACTATATGACCACCACACGCTACCTCATTTTTCTTGTGTTGGTGTCCTTAGCAATAATTCTTGCAGGATGCAGGTTATCCGCATCTACACCTCCACCTACTGAAACCCCTACCGCTGATGCCGCCATGAGCACGCTGGAGGCTGAACTCGGCAATATCGCTACACAAACATTTGTAGCTGGAGGAGGGGAAGCGACCCCAGCAGCTACTCAACCGCCTCAAGTCGAGTCGACAGAACCCGCAGCGCCTGATGCATCCCCCGTCCCAACAGAGCAGGTCACCGAACCACCAGCTCCTGCACAACCTTCAGCCACCCCAGTCGTTGTACCCACAGCCACGCCGGGTATCCCCACATCTTATCAGCTTCAAAAAAGTGAATTCCCCTTCTGTATTGCCAGACGTTTCAATGTCAATCAGAGCGAATTGCTCAGCTTGAACGGCCTGTCAACCAGTTCAGTTGTCCCGGTAGGATTCACATTAAAAATCCCCCAGACAGGCAATACTTTCGCCGGTCAAAGATCCCTGGCGAATCATCCTGACAGCTACACTGTCGTCGCTGGAGATACAATTTACAAAGTCGCTTGCAAATACGGCGATGTCGATCCGATGGCTATTGCACAAGCTAACGGCTTATCATCTCCATATAACTTGTCAAGCGGGCAGGTTCTTCAAATCCCCTAATCGTACTATTACTGTCGTGCGCTTTTTCTGAATAGCCGGTACAATTGACCGGCTATTTTTCTGATGTCCAAATAGGAGCAAAACACTATGCCTTTTGACACAATAACCTCTGAAACAGTATATCGCGGCAAGGCATTTGATGTTCACCGGGACCATGTCAAATTACCGAATGGAAACATCACCACGCTTGATGTTGTGGTTCACCCGGGTGCGGTAACCCTGATCCCGATCGATTCCCGAGGCCAGATAATATTTATTCGTCAATACCGGCATCCTGCAGGACAAGTTCTCCTGGAACTACCTGCCGGGACTCTTGACGAAGGCGAATCGCCCGAGGAATGCGCACTGCGAGAATTGCGAGAAGAAATCGGAATGTCAGCAAAGAAATTAGAAAAAGTTGGTGAATTCTTTCTTGCACCGGGCTATTCGACCGAGAGCATGTACATCTACCTGGCTACTGAACTATCCCCCGATCCGCTGCAAGGTGATGAAGATGAGTTTATCACCGTTGAGAGCCTGACCATAAGAGATTTGCACGATCTGGTCTCCCAGGGAGTTATACAAGACGCAAAATCTCTAGCAGCCTTGTATTTAGCACAGCCCTACCTGCGGTGATAATTGTAAGAACTATTCTGGGAAAAAACAGGAGAAATGAAACCTACAATCTAGGTTTCGGGGTGTGGATGATCGCTACGTGATGAGGAACGGCGATTCGACCTGCGCTCAGATTTCCGACCCGTACTAGGATTCAATAAAGTATTCAGCCAGGTAATTGCGCGCGGGTCAAATTCTCTCCTGCTACATAGATCACACATCCAGGCGGGAAAGTTTGGCACCGTGATCAATTCATTGTTCAACCATGTGAAGTAAGTTACATATTCCATTCGCATCACACCGGCTGAGCATTCAGGACATTGATATACTGACCCTAGCGATCTATTTTCTTCTGGATTAGATTTTATCTTCATAGATCACCACCTGAAGGATTTGTATCACGGAGCAGCACTGGCGATCAGGGGTTGCCCAACGACACCCCATTCCGTCGGCGGCCAATACACAAAAGTTGCTTTGCCAATGACAAAATCTAAAGGAACCGGTCCCCAATTATGCGAATCTGAAGAATTGTTGCGGTTGTCACCGAGGACGAAAAGCGCATCGTCAGGCACATCCGAAACATTCTCATAGACAGGTGAGGCAGCAATGTAATCCTCATTTAATACTTGGCCGTTCACGTAAACCTGGCCTTCTTCGATTTCCACTCTATCACCGGGGAGACCAATTACGCGTTTGATGTATTCCTGATCCGGATCACGAGGGAAATGAAATACGATCACATCACCAACCGATGGCGTTCCCAGCAGGTAAGCCAATTTATTGACA
Organism: Anaerolineales bacterium; assembly: GCA_041556275.1. Classification (GTDB taxonomy): domain Bacteria; phylum Chloroflexota; class Anaerolineae; order Anaerolineales; family UBA4823; genus PFL25. The sequence goes on from JBFFIU010000032.1 coordinate 3,983, forward strand.
ATAACAAATTCACCACTCTGCAGGGTGGGTTCCATACTGGCACCATCAACCCGGATGCGCGCAGACACAGCATTTATCGCAGCAAACAAAACAATCGATAAGATCAATGTCTCAATGACATCAATGACAAACCGCATCAATCCTGAACGCTTTTCTTCAGTTTCTTGTGGTTCGGATAAACTTTCTGTGTGGAATTGATCCAAGTTGTGCTCCATCAATTTCCTTCCTGAAGATTATAAATCCGCTTCCTGGGAAGGGCAAGGGCAATATTCCTCGTCTGGATTATAAGGTCGACAAAGTATCAGGTCAAGGAGAGAACGATGAACCTAAGTGTTTTCTTAGGATTCTCATACGTTTTCAAGGATACTCGTGGAACGAGGAATTTGCGTATTAGCGCCTATAATCTCGTCGTTTGCGACGGCGCAATACTAACCGGATCGGTGTGCCAAGAAAGCCATATCCCTCCCGGATACGATTCTCCAAGAAACGTCGGTAAGTAAAGTGGGCCAGTTGCGGATCATTCACATAAAGCATGAACGTAGGCGGGTCGTTGCGAACTTGAGTGCCATAATAGATCTTGAATTGTTTACCAGCATGGGAAGGGGCTGGATGTTGGTCTTGTGCCCTTTGCAGAATTTGGTTAAATTGAGACGTGGACAATTTCACCAATCTTTCCTCATGGACGCGTAGCGCCATTGGAATCACTCTGTCAACCCGCTGGCCTGTTTTGGCTGAGATAAACAACAGGGGCACATATGGCAAGAAGTTCAGCTCTTGTCTAATGATGCTTGTATACTCATCCATTGTATAGGTATCTTTCTCGATTGCATCCCATTTATTGACCACCACAACGACGCTTTTCCAGGCATCAAGCACATAACCCGCGATATGAGCATCCTGGGCGGCCAGTCCGGTCGTGGCGTCGACGAGTAAAAGAACCACGCTTGCCCGGTCAATGGCGCGCATAGTTCTCAACACACTGTATTTCTCTACACCCGGTTCTATTCGTCCTCGACGCCTGATCCCGGCGGTATCGATCAAGGTGATAGGGATGTCCTCGTACGTCAGATAAGTATCAACGGCATCGCGGGTCGTTCCGGGTATTGGGCTGACGATAGCCCTTTCCTCACCCAGCAGCTTGTTGAGCAAACTGGATTTGCCCACATTCGGTTTACCAACAATTGCGATCTTAACTGATTCATCATCCTCTTCCTCGCCAGGGAGATGGAAGGTTGCCACCAGTGCATCCAGCAAATCTCCAGTGCCAGTACCGTGCAGTGCAGAGATCGGATATGGATCTCCCATCCCCAATTCATAAAACTGGTAAGCCTGAGCACGGCGGTCTTCGTTATCGGCTTTGTTAACTACCAGAAAGATCGGCGGCCAGGGCTCACCATCAACCGATCGCTGGTGATGGCGTAAGATCTGCGCCACTTCAAAATCGGCTGGCGTAACGCCGCTTTCTACATCAACGATAAAGAGGATCGCATCTGCCTCTTCAATAGCGATCTCCGCCTGAATCTTAATCTGCTCAATAAAATCAGCTGATCCAATAGAGAGAGGTTGTTGCGAGCTTCCTTGCCCAATCTGAGTTGGATCGATTCCCCCCGTATCAATAATGGAAAAAACAACTCCGGACCAATGCGCATCTGCCATTAACCTATCGCGCGTGGTTCCCGGGATAGTGTCCACGACCGCTAACCGTTCTTCGGCTAAGCGATTGAAAAGAGTACTTTTCCCCACATTTGGGCGACCGACCAAGGCGACAATCTGTTTACCCATCTTTGCTTCTCAAGGCTGGCTGGTGGCAGTCGGCGCAGGCAAAGGTATGCTGGTTGGAGTTGGTGTGGGAGCGATTATTATTTCTATTTCAACAGTTGAAGGTAGGACCGCTTCGACTAATACCCGATCTGGGATGACATCCACTTGAGGTTCGAGCTGATAAATTCCCAACTCAAGGTCGGCAACATCGATAATCACCCGAACATCAGATGGTTCCATCATATCTAAGATGGGGACTGGTCCAGAGAGAATCACATCCACAGTCTCAGGAGATATCACTGCTGCATAGATCGGCAGGAGACCTACCGGCATAACCGGAAGCGACATGGTTAAGCTGCCTTCGATAGCGGCAATACTCACCTGAACCAGCACAAACTGATCGCCAACAATAGAAACGCCTTCAGGTAAATTGAGACCCACAAAAATGTCGAAATCATCTTCGGTATCTGTCAGGTCTACTGCCTCCGTTTCCACATATCCCGGCAAGTCATTAACCAATTGTGGATCACTGGAAAACACCACCACGTTCAAAGGTGAGACAGTGATATTGGTCAATTTATAACCATTAGCGGGTTGACCCGTGGTCATCACACGCACAATTACATTGCGATATCCACCTTGCAAGAAGATCGGTTGGGTAACGCTCACTTGTCCAGGAGTAATATTTAGCCCACTAACCGGCGTTCCCCCTTCATCTAATGCCACAACCGGTACTTCTCGCGTGATTGTCTCAACTGATCCAGAAATATTGAGCGAAGCCTGTACTTCCTCAACCTGCGTGACTAATGATTCTGGACCAGATACTGCCACCGAAGAAGGCTCGTACCTGAGTGTACCCTTCTGGTAACCAACGACTGGTTCACCAGTCACTTCAAGATTAACCGGATAGGTCCGTGTTAACAGCGATTCCAGCGTCAGAGAAACAATCTCTGGCACAACAGCCCCGCGTCTTACAGGTCGAAAGTTCTCATTGATCTGAACCTGAACCTCAAGATCATGAGTACCTGGCTCTAGACCGGAGACATCCACCCAAGCCTGGACCGCGCTGTCTGTTGCGTTCATTGATTCCATCACTGATGTGGGTGCTTCCAAAGATACGCGCACTTGAGAAGGCACGTTACCCACGATCAACATATCCGGGTCTAAGCCAACGATCTCCAGTGATACCGTGCGACTTTGCTCGATATTGGGATTGCCTGCCGTAACCGCCGATATCCAGACTACAATCCCCAAGGCCAAGGCAAGGATCAATGTGCTAAGGTTTCTGAGAAGCCAGCGCAGGAGTGACAAATCCTTTAAACCTCCTCCCGACGAGCGCTGTCCTCACCAGGATACAACTTCCTTAAGAAGCCAGTTATTCCTCTAGCTGGTTGAGATGGTCTATATAATGCGCGCAAGATATTTTCCAGACGCTCGACATCCAGACGGCGGATCATTCGACCTGCATTTACCACAGAAATCGATCCGGTTTCCTCCGATACAACCACAGCAACAGCATCGCTCACTTCTGAAATTCCTAGAGCAGCCCTATGGCGCAAACCCATCTGGCGATCAGCCGATTTGGATAAAACACCACTTGCCGATAGGGGCAACACAGAAGACGCCGAGGCGAGCGTTGAATCGACAATTATCACCGCCCCATCATGAAGGGGGGTGTTGGGATAGAAAATCTGCAGCAACAATTCCGGTGAAACCTGTGATTCCATTCTAACCCCGCTCTGAATGTATTCATCCAGATTATCCAGACGTTGCAGCACGATCAGGGCGCCATGTCGTCTGTCGGATAAACGCGCCGTTGCTCTAACTACATAGGTGATCGTATCCTCTATCTCTCGCGAAGTTGCCGAACGCCCGCCTTCCAAAATCGCGCCTGCTCTTCCTAATCGTTCTAAAGCGCGACGGATTTCTGGTGCAAAAATCACCGGTATCGCCAGCAGCAAAGCGGGTAATGCGGTGCGCATCAACCAGGAGAAAGCTGGTAGCACTTCTAGACTGGTCAGCAAACTGATCAGCGCGATCAATAAAAATACACCTCGCAACAGGACGAGAGCCTGTGTATCCCGCAACCAACGCAATATGACAAAGAAAATAGCCGTAACCAGGATAACATCAAGAATACCAAATGTATCCAAACGTTCAAAGATAAATATCAGATTATCGACTAAACTGTTTATCACCTCTGACACGAGCCATAACTCCTAAAACTTCTCTTCCCCGATTCAAGATCCAAAACTTTATCCAATCCACCGCTAAACTGGTCTTAATACTCGATCCTTGCGTAGCTGCTTGAAAAACATGACCGTCCCAACCGGCATTGATTCCATTGCAGCTTCTTCCCAGGCGCTGACCTTCAAGTCTTGAGGCGTTCGTGGGTTATATCCCAATGCATCCCACACCGTGCTGTGTCTGGCAAGATGAGGGGGCAGGAACAACAGCAGGATTTCGCTCTGCAGTTCACGGGAGGTGACTTCAATTTCGTCCATCAATACCCTCACCGCCTCCCCAAGAGCCAAACCTGGTTGCAGGTAGATATCACTTACCCTCGCCACCAAATTCTCTACTTGCCATCCTGCCAAACCTACCAACCTATCATCGAGATTCAACAACAGGTATGCTTTTTCTCCAAAGGCAGCCATCACATCCGCCTCGCTCATCGACCGCCGACCCTTGCTTATCTCGGATATGAACCTCCCAATCTCGTCTGCCTGACGAGGCCCGGCTCGCTCGACTACCAGCGCGCCTTTCACAGGAGTCTCTGGACGAACGATCTCTATCGCCTCTTCCGGAATGATCTTCTTCCAGGCATCCAGGACCTGCTTCCAGGTATCTTCGAACGAGCCGCCATTATCAATCAGGATATCCGCGGCTTTAACCTTTTCTGCCTGAGGGGGTTGGGCAGCAATTCGTTGTCGGGCGACCTGCACACTCATACCGCGCTTGACCCGCAATCTGGTCAGCTGAACTTCCAATGGAGCAGTCGTTACCCAAATATTATCACATGCTGCTCGCAAAGCTCCTTCCAGCAGCTTAATTGCTTCGATCACAATGATCTTTTGCTTTGAGCGGCGCACCAAAACGTCAATCGCTCCCCTCACCAGGGGGTGGACGATGGTCTCTAACTGCACGAGCGCCTCTGGATCTGAAAACACAATTCTTCCCAGTCGGACACGGTCGATTTGCCCCTCAGGAGTTAAAACCCAATTTCCAAATGCTTCCAAGACTGGCTGGTAACCAGGAGCATCTTTGGCGATGGCGCGATGAGCCAAAGCATCGGCATCTATGCCATATGCTCCCAGGTGTTCCAACATCTTTCGCACAACGCTCTTCCCGGTGGCGATATTCCCGGTCAGCCCGATGACAAATTTTCCCTGCCAGGCACTCATAAATTTACCTTTATTAGATACATTATTTTAGCTACCTGATAGTTTGGAAATGTCATTGCGAAGGAGCGTAGCGACTGACGCAATCTCCCTGAACATTTGCTATTCGCCACTTTGATGGGGACTGCTTTGGGGTGCTTTGCACCCCTCGCAGTGACACCCAGAATAAACATGTCAGTTAGCGAGTATCTTTGATTATCTATATGAATTTTAGTCCCGGGGGAATAGATTGTCAAAGGTACACACCATACAAAAATGTATCCCAGCGTTAATCTGCTGGGATCAGCATTCAAATAGTTAATGCAAAAGTAATAATGCGGAAAAAACCCAATAAGCCCCATGATCTTCATCGCCATATCGCAATATTCGTGGAATTTTTCCAGAAAATTGATCCTAAGAATGGGAAAAACCAAGTCACAAGTGAATTGCACTGGCTCCTAGAAGCCATTTTGGCCTGGGTGATGACGAAGTGTAGCTGACCTTGAAGTCTCACCCTGATCAATTCATATTCGTTTCGGACTGTAGTTGCCGAACTCATGCATCCGTCATGGGAACTTCAACACTCTTAAGCAGTTCTCGCACCACATCCGCAGTAGTCTCCCCGCCTAGGATTTTTTCTGGATTCAGCATCATGCGATGTGCTAGGCATGCCACTGCCATATGTTTGACATCGTCAGGGATAACAAAATCCCTTCCGTGCAAGACAGCATAGGCTTGAGCTGTGCGGTAAAGCGCCAGGCTGCCACGTGGGCTTGCGCCGAGTGCCAGGCCATTGTGACTTCGAGTAGCGTGAACCAGATTCAAGATATACTGGCGTATGTTTTCCACTGCGTGTACCCTGCGGATTTGGTACTGTAGTTCAGGAATTCGTGTCCCATCGACAACCTGCTTTAGGTTTTCAATGGGATGACCCGTCTGCTGCATTTGCATCATTTTATCCTCGTCGGCAATGCCGGGGTAACCAATGCTTAGCCGCAGTAGAAAACGGTCCATTTGGGCTTCTGGCAGCGGAAAAGTACCCTCAAACTCGATCGGATTCTGTGTTGCTAGCACTATGAAAGGCTCCGCTAGAGGATAAGTCACTCCATCTACTGAAACCTGGCCCTCACCCATAGCCTCCAGCAAAGCGCTCTGAGTCCTTGGTGTAGCGCGATTGATTTCGTCAGCCAAAAGGATACTGCTGAAAGCCGGACCGGGTCTGAATTCAAACTCGCGCTTTTTCTGGTTGAATATTGAGACACCTGTAACGTCATTGGGAAGCAGATCGGGTGTACACTGAAGTCGTTTAAATTCAAGTCCGGTCGAGATCGCGATCGCCCGGGCCAGCATGGTTTTGCCTGTACCCGGCACATCCTCGATTAGTATATGCCCCTCGCACAGCAATGCAATCAATATGAGTTCGATGGTTGGGCGTTTACCAACGATTACCTTCTCGACATTCGCGATAACCGTATTGGTGAACTCCCGGACTTCCTCAACTGCTTTTTCTCCAGACTCAACATCTGATGCCATTTTAGTTAATCCTCAAGTTCAGCCGCAGCGCTCTTATTGATGGTAACCTTGGCAAGTACTCTCCATAAGTGCTTGTGGACCAATTGGTAGTACATAAGTAACCAAAACAGACCTAGTTGCCAGCGTAGCACCTTCCATTGATATACTATCACCTTGTTTGATTTGCCTTGATATTCGGAAGGTCGGTAGCTGGTTTCCACAATTCTCTGCATTATGCTGGATAATTCCTCAGATATGCGTGACACGAACTCTGCTGAAACCCCAATCAACGAAATTTCTTGGAGCCGAGAGTTTAATGAATCTGCATACTCATAGGGTGTAATACCCGGATCAAAGGTCACTGCAAGGAGAGCACCAAAACCTCTTATTCGTTGGTAAACTTCAGTCGCTGCAGCTGGCTCCGGGAGACGGTGCAGCCGGATCTCATCAAAAGCTACCCAGGTTATGACTGAAATACCGATAAAAGTCATTAAACCGAATAAAAAGAGCCAACCAGGGTGCAGGGAGTTTGTCTGAACAGGAGTAGATATTCCTTCAGGAAAGGTCAAGCTTGAATCAAATTCATGTGTGGATACCATTGACCTTTCCAATGGCGGTCTGCCTGCAGTTGGCTCGAATGGTACCCAACCAGCATTAGGGAAATAGATCTCAACCCATGAGTGAGCATCAGCTTCAGATACCAAGAAGCGGTCAGATTTCACATTGTAGATCCCACTAGCATAACCAACTGCAAACCTAGCTGGAACTCCTGCGGCACGAGCTAAGATCACCATCGCTGAAGCATAGTAATCGCAGTATCCTTTGCGTAAATCAAAGAGGAAGTAATCAACCAGGTCTTGATCCAAGGGAGGGTATGGAACATCGAGGGTGTAAGGAAATGTGCGCAGGTATAGTTCGATCGCTCTCACCCGATCATATGGTGTTGGCTCTGAAGCCGTAAGTTGGAGAGCCAAATCCTTAACTCGACCTGGAATTTCTGAGGGTAGAGACAAGAAACGACGCCTCACCCAATCAGGATAATTTTGATCTTCAGTTCGCAGAGTTTGTTCGTCGACAACAGGAATCAAAGAACTTGCTTCATAAGAAGCAGCGCGCTCAATAAGGATTCCAAACAAATCTTCAGGAGAACGCCACGCGGCCTCACCGGAGTGATTTATCGCAACTGGCTCACCAGCCGCATATACATTTCTGGTTTCCTTGCCTACAGGATGAACATTCTGTTCGATTAATGTATGCTGCGGTGCTTGATCCGGCTGTAAGCGCTGGTTGGTTGAAAACTCACTTAGAACGGTATCGCTTGTCTGCCAACCACGACCTGTGTAGTTATCATAAGTGAAGCTACGCCAATATAAGGGCTGTGTTTGTTCTCCCTTGAAGATTGAAAGGTAATCCTCAATTTCCACGGTCATGACGATACGCTTTGATAGTTCGGGACCAGATCCGATGAGCTGATCTCGTGGCAAGCCAGGACGTCGTAAATCCGCAAATATATCCGGGGTGGCAGTAACGTCGGTCACAATTCCCAAGGAGTCTGCCAGTCCACTTTCTCCTTGGGCAACAGGTCCCCTACGTGCCGATACCCATTCCACGATGCGCGGTATAGAAATGGATGACATAATCGCAGAGAGTAATACAATTACTACCGAGATGATAACTGCCGCATTACCGACCTGCTTCCCTTTTCGGGGGGGATAGGCAGCATCAATTTCGTCCCATCCCTGCTCGCGCCGATCGTGTTGAACTGTTGCCAACAGGAGCAAAGTCACACCTAGCATCAAATAAATCGTGAAGGACTCATGGTGAACTAAAGACAGTGTTCCAATACTTAATAAAAGCGCAGGAAGGACAGCAAGCAAGGCATTTCTGCGAGCAATAGCTACCCAGCCAGCCCACGCGGCAACGATCCAGATCAACGAAATCCACACAAACGCAGCAGCGACAGGGTCGAATGTGGGCTCACCCAAGACCAAAGCGTTAGCCCACTTATATACTCGCCCAATGATCACCCCAGTCGTGTTGTATGACTCTGCCAGAAGGTGAGTGATTGAAGAAAGATCAATCTTTGGATCTTGTGGTGAAGTACTGATGCGGCTCAATACAAAAAATAGCTCGCTGAGGATATCAGAAATCTTCTGTCTGAGTCCGCCAGCATATAACAAAGCATAGGCTGCTCCTAGCAGGGTTGTGATCAGTGCGCTTCTCCATGCTGGTTGTCGGATTATCGCTAGTGACCAACCGATCAGCAGCCCGATTAAAAGCCCTCTCCAGAGGGAGCCCCAATTAGGACCTGTCAGGACACTGGTTACTCCAGCAGTGGCCGCGGTCAGCAGAATGAATAGAAGCAGCAATGTGACCAGTTTTTCGGGTTTTGGCACCCGCGTCAAGGTGGCGAATTTCAGCCCATTTGCTGCCAAGAGGTCCTCCCATCCTTTAAGAAGCGTTTTCCAATTTGCGTTTCCATGTTAGGCTTGCGGATTCCTCTTGCGATGGAGGGATAGGCCTCCTCGAGCAGAGACTTGGACATTTGACGGAAGGGGATACTGCGATAAGCAAGTGCAGAAATGACCCTGCTCTGATCGACGGGGCTACCAAATTCCGTTGGATCAACCAGCAGAGCCATTCGACCTTTTCCGCGGCTTTGTCCCACAGCCACTATCCAGCTCGGATCCGAGGAGGGTGTAATGGCGATCATTGTGGCAGACCGGGTAGGGTGCTTCATCCGAACCAGATCGGCGAGGGAGCATTCCCCTGCTCCAGCCATTGCGAGCGCCTTAAGGATGCGCCAGCGATGCGCTGGATCAGCGCGCGGTTCGAGCCAGATAAGATTCGGACCCACCAACGCCAACCCAACCAAGCGGTGTTCCTTCAAACCGCGCATAGCAAGGGAGGCAGCCAGCACAATTGAAAGCTCCAATGTGGAGTCGCGACCTTCTCCAGCTTGAGCACCAGCCTCCAGATCGACAAAGATCCACCAATCCCCGGAAGCGGATGCCTCCAGCTGTCTCACGATCAGCTGATCATAATGGGCTGAGGCAGGCCAGTGAACCCGCCTCAGGCTGTCTCCAGGGAAGTAATTGCGTAAACCTGCATCGCTGATCTCCCGCTCCAGAGCCCCGCGTCTCCGCCGTTGGTCTCCCGCCCAGCCTCCAGGAACGATCCTGATCTGCGCCATAGGAAGGAGAGGTGGTGTGACCAAAATTGTATCTGAATGATGGTCATACATTGTCAGTGTGTAAATTCCAAAGGGATCACCCGTGCGCAGGCGTGTGGGACCAAGGGTATAAAGCCCTCGCTGTCTACAGAGATGGCTGAAATACCTCGTGCGCGAGGACCTGGCACCGACATCGGATACCATCCGCATAGGCATCGGAAGTGCGTCTGATGTATCCATAAGTTCTACCCATATAGCAGGTAGCCAACTGTTATTAATCAGCTTGAGTTCTTCATGTACTGAGTCCCCGACCGTTGCCCAGGCAAGATGCAGCTTGCGTTCAATATACAAATTATGTTTTAATGAGACAACCCACAGCAGCGCAAGCAACCATACGCCTGCGGAACCGATAAAGAAAATCAACCAGCCGCGGAAACCCGTTAACCCATAAAGGACAGCTAACACACCCAAGAGAAGGGGCAAAAGCCAGATATTGAACTGCAGCTTAGCTTCGGTATTGTTATCTTTTAGGGATTTATCGCTCACGGTCTTACTCGCATGGTTATCAACAAAAATCGATATTCAGATTACCCAGAATGTATTGGGAAATCACATCCGTTAATCTGATTATAAATCTAAAAGCATAGATGCCATTCTTGAGCAACACCTATGCTTTTTATCTCGATCGAAAGATAATTTAATTTAGCAGGTCTTCCGCATAATGACAGGCAATCAGATGCTGTGGGCGTAATTCGCGCAGGGGTGGCACTTCTTCAGCACAATTCGGGCGTGCGATCGGACAGCGGGGATGGAAGCGACATCCTGAGGGGGGATCGATGGCGTTCGGAATCTCGCCAGCAGGCATCGTCTCTGTGCGCCGGAAACGTGGATCAGGCACCGGCACAGCTTCCAGCAGGGCGCGGGTATACGGGTGACCATGGTTCTCGTAGACGTCCTTCAGCGGGCCGATCTCGGCAAATCTTCCTAAGTACATGATCGCGATGCGGTCACAAACGTACTTGGCTGTTGCCAGGTCGTGCGTGATGAACAGGTAGGTCAGGTCAAATTCGTCCTTTAGCTCCATCATCAGGTCGAGCAAAATTGCGCGCACAGATACATCAGCCATGGCGATCGGTTCATCTGCCACGATCAGATCAGGATTCGTGACTAATGCACGCGCCAGCACGATCCGTTGTCGCTGCCCACCGGATATCTGGTGTGGATATAGATCGTAAAAGGCATTGGGCGGGGTCAGGTGGACAGCTTCAAGAATATCCGTGACTCGTTTACGGCGCTCTTCGGAAGATAGCTCTGCTAAGTGTATTTCGGCTGGATGTTCGATTGCCTGACCGATCGTCATGCGCGGGTTGAGTGAAGCTAATGGATCCTGGAATACAACCTGCATACGAGAACGTATAAGGCGCATCTCCTCAGATGACAAGCTGCCGAGATCGACGCCATCAAAAATCACCTTGCCATCGGTTGGCTCATGCAGGCGCAAAACCAGCCTGCCGACTGTGGATTTTCCTGAACCACTCTCACCTGCAAGGCCTAACACCTCGCCTTTATAAATTGAGAAGCTGACGTCATCCACTGCTTTTACAGAAGGGATGTGCCCTCTATTGAGCAAGCCAGCGAGGAATCCACTTTGTACAGGGAAGTATTTTTTCAGATTCTCGACCCGGACCAGCTCCTCATCTGAAGTGGAGCTGCTTTCTGATGCTATTTTGATCTCCATCGATTTGGCTTGTTCAGGCACGGTTCAGTTCCGGACTAACCGGGGTCTCCTGGTAAAGCCAGCAAGCCGTGATCTGGTCACCCCCATCCACGAGCTCGGAAGCCGGTTCTTCAATCCGGCATATATCCATGACCTGCGGACAGCGCGGATGGAAGCGGCATCCGGAGGGAGGCCGCAGCAGGTTGGGGGGTGCGCCTTCCATCTTGTAGAGCTCTTCACCATCCAGTTTGATGTTGGGCACCGAGCGCAGTAAACCCTGCGTGTAGGGATGCTTCGGCGATCCAAAACATCCAAAACAGTCGCCGATTTCCACTATCTTTCCAGCGTACATTACTGCCAGGCGATCAGCAATTTCGGCCACCACACCGATATTGTGGGTGATGAGCACAATGGTCAAGCCAAATTCATCCCGCAGTTCATGCAGCAGGTCGAGAAATTGGTACTCGACGATCACATCTAGGGAGGTTGTTGGTTCATCTGCAATAACCATCTTGGAATTTAAAGCCAGCGCTAAGGAGATCATAACTCGCTGGCGCATTCCACCTGACATCTGATGCGGATACTCGCTCAGTCGCTCCCGGCGGATGCCCAGGCGCTCAACCAGCTCTTCCGCTCGGGATTCTGCATCTGCATCGGAAGTCTCAGGCTCATGCGTCTGGATCGTCTCCGTCAAGTGTTCCATGATGCGCTGAACTGGATTGAGCGAGGTCATCGGATCCTGGAAGACCATCCCAATCTCAGCCCCGCGTAAATCAGTCATCTCGCGGTCCGAGAGCGTCATCAGGTCGCGCCCGTCGAACCATAGCTCCCCATTAGTTATCTCAGCCGGGCCAGTATGCAGGCGCATCAGTGCTTTGCCCAAGGTTGATTTCCCACAGCCGGATTCTCCCACCAAACCGAGGATTTCACCTCTGTAAATATCAAAGGATACATTGTCAACTGCCCCGACAGGGCCAGCACGAGTTTTATATTCTACTGTCAGGTTCTTAATTGAATATAAAATATCTTTTTGCATTAGCGATCCCTGAGTTTAGGGTTGAATATCTCCATCAGTCCCTCACCCATTAAAGTAAAAGCTAACACCACCAGCATGATCGCTATACCAGGGAATGTGATCATCCACCACGCGGTCTGGATGAAGCGCTGGCCGCGCGCCAGGTCGATACCCCAATCAGCGATCGTCGGGGGCAAACCAAGACCCAGGAAGCTCAGACCCGCACC
>JBFFIU010000033.1:0-16691 GCA_041556275.1 Anaerolineales bacterium
GATCCGGGGATGGGTGTCGTGCGTCACGCCGATGCCGGTTACAAGCAGGCCATTGACGCCGCCCAACGATATGGCATAAAGATGCCGATGCTGGATAAGTCATGAGATCGCCCGTCTTGTGGTTTGCGCTCACACTTCTCGCCATCCTGGCCATGACTGCGCTCGGACCAGCCGAAAGATCGCTTGGCACGAATGTGCGCGCAGTCTATCTGCATGGAGCCTGGGTTTGGGCGGCCTTGATCTACATCCTTGCGGCTGCGGGGGTCGGTTTGGCGGGGCTGTTCACCCAACGCCAGGAATGGCACCTATGGTCGCGTGCTTTGGGGCGCACGGGATTGATCTTCTGGATCACCTATTTACCTTTATCTTTATGGGCGATGCAATTAAATTGGAATGGTCTCTTCCTGGCTGAACCGCGCTGGCGAATGGCGCTGGTGTTTGCAATAAGTGGGATTTTGCTGCAGGTAGGGGTGACTTTGCTTGATGACCCAGCCTGGGCATCGGCGTTGAACTTGGTCTACGCAGTGATTTTGATGTATGTCACGCAGACCACCGAGCAGGTGATGCACCCAGGTTCACCGATCTTTGGTTCAGGAGTGTGGCGAATCCAGGTGTATTTCCTTGGATTATTAGCCCTGGTCCTGTTCGCAGCCTGGCAGATGGCGCGCTGGTGGAGAGCCAGAGAGTCACCATCTCAGATCTAATCAATCACTGTTCCTGTTTCCTTTTTACCTCACCACAAATCATCCTTGAACATATCGGTATTTGCCTCTTAAACCCAACTTGAAGATCCGACTCCGCTACCAGGTACTGGCGTTTACCGCTACGCGTGTTGTGCTCAACACGATGTTCCGTATGGTCTACCCTTTCCTGGCTGTGTTTAGCAGAGGATTGGGAGTGGATCTGACGACGATGTCTCTGGCTTTGTCCATGCGTTCGTTGACCGGAGCCATGGGACCCTTCCTGGCTTCGGTCGGTGATAGCCGGGGCCGCAAATTTGGGATGCTCTTTGGGCTTAGTTTGTTTATCGTTGGGGTTGGACTGGTCGTCGTTTGGCCCACTTTCCCGGTTTTCGTCTTAGCACTCATCCTGAGCCTGTTAGGCAAATATGTGTTCGACCCTTCGATGCAAGCGTATCTGGGCGATCGCGTGGCGTACGAGCGGCGGGGGAGGGTTTTAGCAATAACTGAGTTGGGTTGGTCGCTGAGTTTCGTGCTAGGAGTCCCATTGATGGGATTGCTGATCTCCCGCTGGGGCTGGAATTCCCCATTCTCTGTGCTGACCTTATTCGGATTACTCTCATTTGGTGTTTTGGCCTGGTTGGTACCGCATGATCCAGCAAGATCTGGACAGCCACCCAGCCTGTGGATCAACTTACGCAAAATCATGACTTATCCACCCGCACTGGCGGGGCTGGCGATGGGATTTCTGTTCAGTTCAGCGAATGAGGTCGTCAATCTGGTCTTTGGGATCTGGTTAGAGGACTCGTTCGGCTTACAAATCGCAGCCCTGGGTGCAGCGGCTGGGGTGATAGGCCTGGCTGAGCTGGGGGGCGAATCATTTGCCGCAGGATTCACCGATCGATTTGGTAAGCCGCTGGCCGTAGGCTTGGGTCTCGGTTTGAACTGCCTGGCGGCACTGGCATTGCCCTTCCTGGGCGCGAGCACAACCAGCGCCGTCCTGGGGCTGTTTTTTTTCTATCTCACCTTTGAGTACGCCTTGGTCAGTACGGTGCCCCTGATGACCGAAGTTTTTCCACCGGCTCGGGCGACAGTGATGGCTGTCAGCGCGGCCAGCATCTCGTTAGGGCGTGCTTTAGGGGCTTTAATCGCCACTCCGCTGTACCTGTTCGCTAAATCATCTGTTATCCCGGACATCTTACCCAGCGCATTGGCCGCGGTAGCGTTTAACCTGCTTGCCTTAGCAGCTCTGCGCATTCTCCAGAAGGGAATCGGAAGCTGGAAAGGGTCCCGTGTGATATAATCCCCCCTCGCAGTACTCTGATCGGGGTGCTTCAGCGCTATTAGTTACTATCCAGCGACATGCGTACTTCAAAGTGGAAACTTGTATTAATTGTTAGCGGGGTTCTCCTAGTCCCCATAGTGATTCTGGCTGTGGTCATATATCCAAAGGCGAAGCAGCAGTGGGCTGCTCCCCTTGGGCCAAGTTTGGATCTGCCAACACACACACCCACCTCTGTATCAAAACTCATCAGCAGTGAATTGAATCCGCCAACAACTTTGGCCAGCAAGGCTGATTCCAATACCCCTACCTCGGAAGTGACCAGCATGGATTCAGGGGTTGCACCTACCGAAACGCTGGTTCCAACCGCAACACCCGAACCACTCTGCGGTGGACCGCCCGCGATGACCGTTCTTGCCCTGGGTATTGACGGTGATGATTATTTATATGGCCTTTCGGATGTGATTCGCATCGTGAGAGTCGACTTTGTGACCCCCAAGGTCACCGTGCTGAGTATTCCGCGTGATCTTTGGGTAGAAATCCCCGAGATCGAAGAGCACTATGGCCTCACTCATGGCAAGCTGAACCAGGCATATTTTTATGGTACTCCTGGGATGGGGTATTATGATGGTCCAGGGGCAGGTGCTGGATTGCTGGCGCGCACCCTGGATTTGAACTTTGACTTGCAAGTCGATCATTACGGTGCGGTCAATATGCAAACCTTCGTCAAGATAGTGGACGCAGTAGGGGGCATCGAGATATATCTGCCAACAGACGTCGATGGCACCCCCATAGATGATAAAACTGAGGATATGGGTTATTTCTATGCTGGTCAACAGCATTTTACTGGCGATGAGGCTTTGCGCTTCTCTCGCATTCGCAAGAGATATAATGGCTTTGCAAGGATCAGCAATCAGAATATGGTCTTGTGCGCGCTGAAAGAAAAGATCGTCAGTCCGGCAGTTCTGCCGCGCATCCCACAGATCATCAATGCCTTTCAAGATTCGGTGCTCACCGATCTCAGCCCGGAGCAGCTAGCTCAGATGGCCTGTCTGGTGCCTAAGCTCGATTCTGAGAATCTTGTATTTGCCAGCATTTCAGAAGATCTGTTGACACCTGCTCGTGTTTACAGCCCTCAACAGAAGGCAACCACCTTCGTTTATGAAGCTGATGTTGATGCCATTCGGGAAATTATTGACCAGTTCATGGCCGGAACATTGACCTCGGATTCAGACGGGGCATCCTGCCCATGATCAAAAAGAATGATCTGTCCATTGATACAGATCTTGCCCGAAAAATACTGACCGGTTTTATTCAATCCGAGATCACCCGGGCTGGTTTTTCGCGGGCGGTGGTTGGATTATCTGGAGGGATTGATTCAAGTTTATCGTGCTATCTAACAGTCGAAGCGCTTGGTGCGGACAACGTGCTGGCCGTCCGTATGCCCTACAAAACCTCCTCCCAGGACTCGCTTGAGCATGCCCAGCTGGTGATCGACGAATTAGGAGTAAACTCACTCACTATCCCGATCACTGAAATGGTCGAGCCGTTGTTTGAACGTTTCCCAGAAGCAGATAACATCCGGCAAGGAAATGCTATGGCGCGGGCGCGCATGATCGTTCTATTTGATCAGTCACAGGCTTTCGGAGGTCTTGTGGTTGGCACCGGCAATAAGACCGAGATCCTGCTTGGTTATACGACTCTATTTGGTGATTCTGCCTGCGCGATCAACCCAATCGGCGATCTGTACAAAACTCAAGTCAGGCAGCTGGCCAGTGACATGGGTTTACCAAAGGCGATCATCGATAAACCACCCTCAGCAGACCTGTGGGTGGGCCAGACCGATGAAGGGGAATTGGGCTTCACTTACGCGGAGGTCGATCAATTGCTCTACTTGCTGGTGGACCAGCGTTACAAGCCAGAAGATTGTGTTGCAGAGGGGTTCTCAGAGTCATTCGTCAAGGCGGTCGTGGATTTGATTAGAAAGAATCACTTCAAGCGTGTTCTACCACCGATCGCCAAGCTGAGCAACCGCACCGTAGGTTATGACTTCCTTTATCTGCGCGATTGGGGCACCTGATTTATCACCAGGGTGGGTTCGTTAATCAAGTGGCATCTCCGAATTTAATATTCCTTTACTGACCTTTAGCGATGCGCCTGCATATCCCACCGGCTTTACACCACCGCTCTTTTCGCCTGCTGTGGGGTGGGCTGGCGATCTCTATTGCCGGCTCGCAGATGCAGCTCTGGGCTTTGCTGTGGCATGTGCGCATCTTGACCGATCAACCGATTGCCTTGGGCGCTATCGGGCTGGCGCGCATCCTGCCGGTGATCCTGTTTTCTCTCATTGGGGGCGCCGTGGCCGATACTGCCAACCGGCGTAGAGTGCTGTTTGTCACCCAGAGTGTCATGGCTTTGGTTGCATTAATGCTGGCCTGGCTCACCTTCCAGGGCAGAATCACGCTGTGGCAAATATACGCCCTGACTGCCATCCAGGCCTCCGCCCTGGCTTTTGATCTACCCGCACGTCAGGCTCTGGTGCCAAACCTGGTGCCTACCGAGGACTTATCCAACGCATTCAGCATGCAATCGATCGCCTTCCAGGTCGGTTCGATCGTCGGACCGGCAATGAGTGGTCTGGTGATCGCCTATTGGGGGCTGGCATATGCCTATCTGATCGATGCGATCTCCTTCATGGCGGTCATCCTCGCCCTGTTATTGATCGGCACCATCCCACAGCATACGCGCGGCACTGGGCGCATCCAGGTCAAGTTTTCGGCGATCGTCGAAGGGGTACGCTTTATTCTCGGGCAGCCAGTCATTCTAGCTAGCATGCTGCTGGACTTCTTCGCTACCTTCTTTTCCTCAGCCAACACATTGATGCCGATCTTCGCCCGCGACGTCCTCAATGTCGGCGTGGTGGAATATGGCTGGTTATCCGCAGCCCAGTCTATTGGGGCAATGGCCGCGGCGGCGATCATATCGCAACTCAAAGAGATCAAACGCCAGGGGAGGACTTTGCTGCTCTCGGTAGTCACTTTTGGCATAGCGACGATCATGTTCGGGTTGTCGCGCACATTCATGGGCGCCATGATGGCGCTGATCTTCATCGGCGCCTCCGACTCAGTCAGCGCCATCATCCGCAATACCATCCGCCAGCTGCAGACTCCGGACTATATTCGCGGCCGCATGACCAGCATCAACCAGATATTCTTCTTGGGCGGACCCCAATTGGGTGAAGTGGAAGCCGGGTTGGTGGCGCAGTTATTCAGCGCGCCGTTCGCCGTAATCAGCGGCGGCATCGGCTGCCTGCTGGCTGTGGGCTGGATCGCACGTCGCTGGCCGCAGCTGCGCCATTACAACGGCGACGAACCGGTCAAAGCGGGGGCTATGGCGGATTAGGTTTGCTGGTTTTTTAGGTATCTTAGAAATCGAGAACTTCCGCCTAAACTTTTCAGCAATATTCCCTCTTCTCAAAAATCGAGCTATCCGATAAAATACATCCCTGTTCTAAATGACCTCGGCCATTAGTCCGGGGTCATTGTGTGTTTCAGGTTTTTTAGAGTATAGGAAAAGTGAAAGCTAGTATGCAGATTGAACGGACGGACTTACGTAATGTAGCCATCATCGCCCATGTAGATCACGGCAAAACCACTCTTGTGGATGGATTGCTCAAGCAAGCACGCGTCTTCCGCGAGAACCAGCATGTTGTCGAGCGGGTGATGGATTCGAACGACCTGGAGCGGGAGCGCGGGATCACCATTCTATCAAAGAACACGGCGATTGAAATTTGGGATGAGTCTAGCGAACAGATGGTAAAAATAAACATCGTTGACACGCCCGGGCACGCTGACTTCGGTGGCGAAGTAGAACGGGTGATGAATATGGTAGACGGGGTGCTGCTGCTGGTCGATGCCGCTGAAGGGCCAAAGCCACAGACACGATTTGTGCTGAGGAAAGCCCTCGAAGTGGGGCATAGAGCGATCGTTGTGATCAACAAGGTTGACCGTAAAGACTCTGAACCGGAACGCGTGCTCAACCAGACCTTTGACCTGTTTATTGAATTGGGCGCCAGCGACGAACAGGCAGATTTCCCAGTCATCTACGCCAACGCGGTTACAGCCCAGGCTGGCATGACGGATGAATTGGGGCCTGATCTCCAGCCGCTCTTCCAGGCTATCCTACGTCAAATTCCTGCCCCGCGCGTTGACCCCGAGGCAGCACTGCAAATGCTGGTAACCTCGCTGGGTTACGATGAATACCGCGGCATTACCGCAGTGGGCCGGATTTTTGCTGGCAAGATTTCCACCGGGCAAAGCCTGGCGCGCATCCAGACCAATGGCCAGGTGCTGCAAGAAAATGCGCGCTATCTCTATGTTCACGAAGGATTGCAGAAAGTGGAAGTCGATCATGCAGAGGCTGGGGAGATCGTTGCCCTGGCAGGATTGGAAGGCATCGCCATTGGAGAAACCCTGGCAGACCCCGAACATCCCAACCCGCTCCCTACTATACGGGTAGAAGAACCCACAGTGCGGATGACTTTCAGTGTCAACACATCACCATTCTCTGGGCGAGAAGGTCGCTGGAGCACTTCACGCAAACTGCGCGAACGGTTGTTCGAGGAATTGCGTACAAACGTAGCCATGCGTGTCGCTGATACTGAAAGCAGCGATTCCTTCCTGGTCTCTGGTCGCGGAGAACTACACCTGGCGATCCTGATTGAGACCATGCGGAGAGAAGGTTACGAATTCCAGGTTTCTCGACCGGACGTAATCCTGCGCCAGGACGATCAAGGCAATCTCTTGGAGCCGTTTGAGGAAGTGTTTATTGAAACCGATAGTGAATCGGTGGGTGTTGTCGTTGAGATGCTCGGGGCAAGACGCGGGCAGATGCTCGACATGCAAAATTCTACTGAGAACAGTGTCTTACTGAAGTTCGTGGTCCCGACGCGCGGTTTACTGGGTTTTCGCTACCAGTTCTTGACCGCAACCCGCGGCGCTGGCGTGATGCACACGCTTTTTCACGGTTACCTGCCCATGCTCGGGAAGATCAATGGGCGCTCAACCGGCTCCTTGGTATCCTGGGAAACCGGTGTGACAACCACTTTTGGGTTGAAAAACGCCGAAGAGCGCGGCAGTTTGTTCTATGAACCGGGTGTAGAAGTCTACCAGGGTATGGTCGTAGGAGAACACCAACGTCCGGGTGATTTGGCGGTTAATGTTTGTAAGAAGAAGCATTTGACCAATATGCGCGCAGCACGCGGGGAAATGGCAACACGCCTTACGCCTCCACGCAAGATGAGCCTGGATGAGGCAATCGAATATCTGGGGGATGAAGACCTGTTGGAAGTCACCCCGGAAAATTTCCGCATCCGCAAACGCATCCTGGATACACACGAGCGCGGCAAATACACCAAGCAAGTCAAGGATGATGTCGTCCGGGTCTAACGACGAGATATAACTGCGGCGTTACAACGGCGATGAGCCGATCAAAGCGGGAGTGATGGTGGATTAATATTTTTGATCCAACAGATAGAATCTTGACCTAGTAAAAAGAATCGCGTTACGAAGACGCAGTAGATAGGCAGTTGAAGAAAAACTCACTATGCTGTAATGAATCTACCGGAGAATCCCTTCTGTTATCCTCCGATTGCCCTGTCCATATCCAGGTTTAAGGAGGAAAAATCATCCTCTGCAGAGATCGAATCAAGGACCAACGTTAAGTTGGTTCTTTTTGTTTGGTAGTCAAGAACAGAAATATCAGTTGATTACTATAAAGATGGATTGCTTAGCGACGAGCATATTGAAATATACACTCAAGGAATTTTCCAATTATTTGAAAATCCCGTCGTTATGGAATGTTGGGGTAAAGAGGGCCAGTTTGTGTTCAGTCAGAGTTTTCGAGATCTGGTATCCGAGAGAGGTGCTGCCTGAGCCACGCTCTGGGATACTTTTGCACGAAAAGTTGATAACAATCACAAATGGTGGCTAGTTCCAGATGAGATTAGACTATACGAGGTTAAGTGTGTGCAACAAGAGCACGAATTTGAAACGGTGCGAGTTATCAGCGGGTAGAGCATAAATCTTGCCGACTGGATCGCTCATCCTATAAGGATTTACGGATCATCACATTTTGGGAGTTGATGACTTTCGCTCAATATTAATGTAAAATTAAAATATATAAGGGATAAGGAGTCTACAAATGCATAAGGTGAGAACACTTATTCTATTGTTAGCAATCTTGTTCTTGATGGGCTGCGCACAGGTCACGATCACCGGTTCTGGGAATGTGGTCACCCAGGAAGAAGCCCTAACTGGTTTTGACAAGCTAGACGTCAGCGGTTCGTTCAATGTGGATGTCATGCAGGGAGAGAACTTCCGCGTGGTGATTCGGGTGGACGATAACCTGGTGGAACATCTCGATATCGTTAAACAGGGCAGCACGCTGAAGATCGGCCTGAAGCCCAACCGCATCTACAACATCAGAAATGCGACTATGGAAGCTGAGGTCACGATGCCTGAACTCGTTGGGCTGGATTTGAGTGGTTCGAGCGAGGCGAACATCAGCGGATTTGAGTCCACGAAATCACTGGTGGTGGATCTTTCTGGAAACAGCGAATTGTTTGGCGATATCCGGGCTGGAGATGCAAGATTTAACCTTTCAGGCAACAGTTCAGTCACGTTAACCGGTTCTGCTGCAGATGTGGAGGTCGATGTTTCGGGCAGCAGTGATGCAGATTTGTCGGAATTCCCGGCTGCCGATGCCAGTGTTGACGCCAGCGGTGCCAGCACCGTGATCGTT
Source organism: Anaerolineales bacterium (assembly GCA_041556275.1). GTDB lineage: Bacteria > Chloroflexota > Anaerolineae > Anaerolineales > UBA4823 > PFL25. Next base: position 8,764 of record JBFFIU010000033.1, read on the forward strand.
AATCTGAGTGGGAGATTAGACGCTGATGCCAGTGGCAGTTCCGATATTTACTACCTGGGTAATCCAACTTTGGGAAGGATGGATACATCTGGTTCCTCGACCATCCAACCCAGGTAAAAAAGTAATCATAATCGAGAACCGCAGGAGGTGAAGAGTATGTAATTGGATTAGATCTTCGGAGTCATACCTGGTTGCGGTATGAGCGTCTGGAACTTAATTTCCATGCATGAGATCAATCCCATTGAGCAACCTTAAAGTGGTCAATGTATATTATTGAATTAATACAATTTATACATAAGGAGAGATAACCATGAATACACCATCTAAAAGGTCTGGTTTGGTTTGGGGAGGGTTGTTGATCGTACTTGGAATACTGGCACTTCTGGAAACAATCACCGATCTCAGCCCCTGGATCTGGGTGGCGATCCTGGTCGTAGGAGGACTGGGTGTCTTCGCATTCTATGTCACAGATCGTACAGAGAAATGGCTGCTGATCATAGCGTATGCCATGCTGGCGGTGGCAGGCTTGGTAACCCTGTTGGAGCTTGATTTATTGAGGGATGCATATGTGGCGACCTATGTCTTGCTCGCTATCGGGCTGCCATTCTTTGTTGCATTTCTGAACAATCGCTCCAATTGGGGATTGCTCATCCCTGCCTATGTCCTGCTGGTCATTGGGGTTTTTGTTCCGCTGACCGAATTTGGTGTGCTGAACGATTCCGTGGTCGTTACATATATCCTATTTGCGATCGCAATCCCCTTCTTTGTGGTCTTTTTGCGCAACACGAAGAATTGGTGGGCGCTCATCCCTGGTGGTATCCTGTCGATCGTGGGGCTGGGATTTCTCATTTCGGAAGCTTCCGTGGGATATGTTTTTGCGGCTGTGATGATCGTGGCCGGGATCTTAATTCTTGTGCGCCAACTCACCAAAGGGGAGGAGGCTCCCCAGATGGAAGAGCTCCCTAGGGAAGAACTTCAGGACGCATGAAAGATCATCTGTGCTTAGAAATTATCTAGGAGTAGATGAAAATGACTGCTGAAACAGGTGTTGAAACTGTTGCTAGGGATAAGAAGCGCATCGCGGACGCCATATCGGGCGGCATTTTCTTGATCTGCCTTGGCGTTTTACTTTACACAGGCTGGTGGTGGCCGGGCATCATGATCGCCCTCGGACTTTCCAGTGGTGCATCGTTGATCTTCCGCGGCAGAATCTGGCAGGGAATCCTCAGCCTGGCCTTCTTTTGTTCGATCCCCATCGCGATCTGGCTCATCAATGAGACGCAGATCTCTTGGACACTGATTGGCGCATTTATCCTGATCGGGCTTGGCGTGATCACGATCGTCAAGGTTTTCTTCTTCCGCGAGGAGTAATCCCATCGTTAAAAAGTGCTCGAGGTCTATCGTCGAGCACTTTTCCCAATATGTAAGGAGAGCTAAATGAGCGACGAAAAAGTTCGTACAGAAGAATACCGGGTTAGCGCAGATGAAACTGTGGCAAAAGTAAAGGAGCTGATCGCGGAAGGTAATATTCGCCGAATTATCATCCAGACTGAGGAAGGGAAAACCCTGATTGAATTTCCTCTCACAGTAGGTGTGGCTGCTGCGGCCGGGGTGCTGCTGCTGGCCCCGCTGTTGGCAGCAATTGGAGCGTTGGCTGCCATCGTCACTGATCTCACTATAGTTGTAGAGAGAGAAGAATAATTCGGCATGAAGAGCCTTAGTCTGCACCTAAGGCTCTATACTACTATTTCGCGGCTCGCTTGTTGCGGTATGCTAATAAACCGGCTTCGCTTCAGCGCGTCTTAGACACTAGCTGCAAGTAGAGGCAAGAGCAAAGCAGCGACTGATAGCCAATCAAAAATTCCCATAATTCACTGGAGGTTTATGTCATGTCTGACAATAAAATGCCCGACCACGAGATGATAGTGATCGCATTCGATAATGAGTATGAAGCCGAGCAAGTCCTGGACAGCCTCAAGGCCATGGAATCCATGAACGTGGTCGATCTGAAAAACGGGGCGGTGATCGTCAGGTCCGAGTCTGGGCAGGTCAAGATCAATGAAACCAGCGATTTCGATGTCAAGCAAGGCGCCATAGGAGGGGCTGCGGCTGGCGCGGTGCTGGGTTTGCTGGGCGGCGGTCTGCTCAGAGGTGCCATCCTTGGCGCGGCGGGCGGCGCGGCGGCGGGGAAGTTCGTCGATCTGGGTATCGAAGACGACTTCTTGAAAGAAGTTGGCGATAACCTGGGACCTGGCACATCAGCTGTGGTAGCCCTGGTGGATTTCGAGCAAGTCGACCAGGCGATGGAAGAACTAGATAAATTTGCCGGAGGCCACATCATGCGCCATACGCTGAGCGATGAAGTATATATGAAGCTCTCTGAGGCTGTTGAGGATTAGCCCCTATCCGACCTGAAACTTGGATCACAATTTGATCCAGGGCTGTGGTTTGGCTACAACCGTAAGGTAGGTACTATTAGATATTGGATATTGGTTATTGTGGATGTTGTTAATAAATAGAAGGAGAATCCCATGGATTGCTTGCGCGTTGTACTCTCATTGATCATCCCACCGATAGGGGTTTTCCTCAAGGTGGGTTTTGGCTTCCACTTCTGGTTGAACATTCTCTTGACCCTAATTGGCTATATCCCGGGTCTGGTTCACGCCATCTGGATCATCGCTACCCGGTAAAAATCGATGCCTCGCTACCTTGAATCGGCAGGCTACGTGCTGTCGATGCCCGAGCGCCTACTGCGCGCGGTAGCTGTTTTGGGGGGTGGCTTATTCTACGAGACGACGGAAATCTTGCTGCCTGGTTGGCTGCGTCGATCTCGCTTCTACCAAGGTTTAGTCGTAGGGACACTGCGCATCGCCATCGAACTCGTTGGTGGCCTTAGTGGTGTGCTGCCATCCGATGAAATGGACGTCGGAGAATTCACCATGCGCAAAGCTGCCGGAACGGGTATCGAGATGGCCGGAATTCTCACCCTTGGATGGTCTCCAATTTGGTTGTTTGCGGTAGTTTCCGACCTGAGCGGTGGAACGCGCACCTATTTACAAGCGCTGGTAGCTGAGCTGAAGGATGATGGGTTGTTAGCAGAAGATGCTGATATCTCCTCCGTTGAGGAACTGCTCGACGCTCTGGAAGGAAGCTCCGGTATCGTGGCGGAAGCATTAGATGTACCTCCGTTGAATGTCGATGATATGCGTAATTCCTGGAATGAGATGCGGCGGCATGCAAGAGAATTGCCAGATGCAGATCGCCTGGCTAGCATCTATAATGAACTGCAGGAGACTGCAGAGCGGGAGGATCGCTCTTTGCAGTACATGTCGTCATTAATCGCCAAGGGTGCCCTGCGGGCGGGTGTCAATCTCGGTCAGACACATATATTTGATTACTACCAGGATGCACTGCGCACGATTAATAGCGAAGGCTTACCGTTCTACTCGCGACGAGTGACCAGACCCTACTTGGTAGCAGCAAAAAGCCATTTTGACCCCGAACGTATTTCTTATACAGAGCGTTTATTTGGACATCGCCACAAGGTGGAGGACAATTTGGTGATCAATTCAGCAAAGGAGCATTCTCATCACCACAGATCGAATTAATCAAACCATCACCATGAAAGGTGGTCATGTGCTCAACAAGCCTGATAGTTGTAATACCCAAGGCGGACACACCTTGCCCATGCATCTATGCTAATGGTAGGTTCAAACAATGATCATCTGTATGGTATCTTTAACCACGATTCTGCTGGCTTCCACTAATTAAGATCGAATTATTTTGCATTTGAGAGAGCCAATGTGAATACAGTTAAGCATCTGGCATATTTAATCTACCGGTTTGTCATCCTGTGGATTGTAGACGTAATCTCTTTGTTGGCGACGGCCTGGCTCATACCTGGTATCAGTATTAATCCGGTGGATTCGAGGCCTGTCATCGTGGTGGCAGTTTCTGCGGCGCTCTTGTTGGGAATCGTCAACCTGCTGGTAAGACCATTGATCTTGTTGCTGGCATTGCCATTGGGCTTTTTTGTCATGTTCGCGATTGGCTTCGTGATCAATGCAGTAGTGCTGCGGATCACAGCCAGTTTGTTGCTGGGCTTTGAGGTCTCCAGCTGGTGGACTGCTTTTTTTGGCGGCTTTTTCCTGGCAGTCGTTAACACAATCATTACTACATTCCTGACGATTGATGATGATGATTCTTTCTATGAGGGCTTAGTCGAACGGTTGGCGATGCGGCAAGCTGTCAAGGATTCAGATGATGGCAAGCTCGGTCTGGTAATGTTGGAGATCGACGGTTTAAGCTATTGGCATATAGAAAAAGCCGTCGCAGAGGGCTGGATGCCGACTCTGAAGGAAATGATCGACCAGGAGGGCTACAAGATCTCACGCGTCGACTGTGGTACACCCGCAACGACCCCAGCCTGCCAGGCCGGGATCCTGCTAGGAAACAACCACGATATCCCGGCTTTTCGATGGCTCGATAAGGATCAGGGAAGGCTGATGGTAGGCAATAATGTGGCTGAGGAAATTGAACCGTATCTCTCCAATGGACTTGGACTCGTGCGGGATGGCTCCAGCATTGGCAATATGTTCAGCGGAGACGCGAAAAAGTCGATTCTTACTTTTTCCAAGCTGCGTACGGGCAGTGAAGAAGACAAGAAAAATCGTGCTGATGATATCTACCTCTTGATGATCAACCCTTACTTTTTCATGCGCACAATGGTCTTGTTCTTCGCCGACGTGATCCAGGAACTCTGGCAGGCCTGGCGACAAAAAGTTCAGGACGTTCAGCCTCGCCTCAACCGCTTGCACAACGGATATCCTTTCCTGCGAGCTGCAACGAACGTCTTCCTGCGAGATGTCTCGGCGTATCTGATTATCCTGGATATTTTGCGCGGCGTCCCGGCAATTTACACCACTTTTGTTGGCTATGATGAGGTAGCCCATCACTCTGGTCCTTGGACGCAAGACGCTTATAAAACCCTACGCCAGTTTGATCGAACAGTTGCCCGTATACGGGAGGTGATTCAAGAGAGGGCCTCCCGCCCGTATGAGTTGTTGCTTCTCTCCGACCACGGGCAGTCCCATGGAGCAACCTTTAAACAGCGCTATGGTGTGAGCATTTTAGAGTACATACAAGAGTTACTACCGCAGGGTATAGACGCTGTGCAGACCGGAGGTGGAGATGATGGCAGTTTATCGGTAATGGCGATGATGGGCGAATTGGAGAACATCCAAGAATGCTGTGATGGGAGTAGAGCCGGTATGGCAGTGGTAAACAGAACCCAGGGTGCAATGCAGAGCAATGTAAACCGGCAACCGGCATTGCAAGAGGTGAAACCTGCCAATGTGACGGTCTGCCACAGCGGCAACCTGGCCCAGGTATATTTCGATGTGTTCCCCAGGAAGGTCACCTTAAATGAATTAAATGCTGCCTATCCGAGTTTGGTTGACTCGCTGGTTGGACACGATGGAATTGGCTTTGTAGTGGCTTATGACGATGACGGAGTTCCACTCGTTTTTGGTGATAATGGAGCCCGCAATCTGTACACCGGTGATGTCACCGGGCAGGATCCACTGGTTCCATATGGCGATGTGGATTTGCGCGCCAGTCAAATAATGCGCGTGGCCGAATTCCCACATTCCGGAGACCTTATTATAAACAGTACCATATATCCGGACGGCACCGTGGCTGCTATGGAAGAGCTGATCGGTAATCATGGGGGGTTGGGTGGTGAGCAAACTGATGCCTTTATCTTCCACCCAGAAGATATGGAAGTGCCGGAGACCATAAATTCAGCTGATATATATCCCATACTCGACACAAGGCGCAGCATCCCCGCGCCTCCACCGAAACCAGCTGCCGAACAGGTCGAAGATAGGGTGATGTCCTGGGCAATTTCAACATTTGCTAATGGTCTGAGCCAGGTTCCTTCCTGGCTCAGGTTAGCTGCGCGTTCGGTTACGCTTGATAGAGTGACTTTTCGTGCTGTTGCAAATAACCCCTTTATGACTGGACCAGCCTTGTTGATTGCTTTCCTCGCCTCGGCCCTACAGTCGATACTTAACCAGGGTGGATTGGATGTGCTGGATCTCCTGACAAGATATTTATTTTGGTTTATCGCAGTTCTGGTTGTCTCTGGAGGGGCACGCCTGTTGGGAGGAAAAGGAGACTATCCTGCCACGCTCAGGGTGATGGGCTTTGCCCAGAGTGCATTTGTTATTGAACTTCTAAGTTTCATCCCGCCATTAGCATCGCTCGCAAATTTTATCGCCGCAATTGTAGTCTTCTTCGCCATGTGGGTTGGCGTTTCGGAAGCGCAAAGATTAAAAGGTTGGCGGACTGGGATCTTGGCATTGGCTGCGTTTGGAATAATATCCATAGGCATTACAATATTGGGCGCTTAAAAACATGGTGTCGAACAACCCTTATTCGCTCTATAGAGATTGCCAAGTTTATCGTCTAGGTAATCAAATTATCAGATGGTGATGCTACAGAGGTATATCTCAGTCCGGAGGACAAACACTATGTCGTAATTGATGATCTGGGGCGAGATATTAACTTGATTGAACCAGGTCCGCTTAGTTGGGGAAATTGGCAATGAAGCGAGGGAGAAAATTTATTTTAATAGTGTTAATGAATCTTTATTGAGAGCCCAGCGACAAATATATCAATTCGTTGTACAAGGAGATAACCGATGGAGATGAACGGCACCACCATGATTGGGCGACCAATCGAGACAGTGTTCGCCTATGTGATCGATTTTTCGAACGACGTCCACTGGCGTGCTGGGGCTCCCGAATCTGGACTGCGCTCAGACCAACCTCTCGGCGTCGGATCGGTCGGATACACGCGTGTAGGAGATGTGGAGACCGAGTGGCGAGTGATCTCATATTCTGAAGGGGAGAGTGTAGATTGGGAACTGATCAACGGTCCATTTCAAGGAAAAGGTGGTTATCGATTAGTGCCAGTGGACGGTGGAACTCAATTCACTCTGGTCGCGGATGTCGAACCAGCTGGATTGTACAAACTTCTGGGACCCCTTTTTGCTTGGGTCGGGCGCAGCCGAAACCAGGCAGATGTGGAGAAGCTGAAGGAAATCCTGGAATCGACACAGGATTGATCTGGTGGTCCGTTCTTTATCGTTGGCGCTTACGGATTGGCGATGGTCTTTGTTCAGATGGTGCTGGGCCAATCAAGCAACAGATTTTGCCGCAAACTTTTGATCGTGCTGGGACCGCTGTTGCTGGTGGCTGTCAGTGCTGCGCGGTCTTGTCTTGAGATCGTCGGCTTCCCGGCGGGCAAATATAGTCACCGAGATTGGTCAGGGTTAGCTAGCCAATTCATGCAGCTGCTCCCACTCCGCCAATAGGGCGTCGATCTCGTTTTGAACTTGAACGTAATCCTCCCCTAAACCTTGAACAACCTGGCTGTCTGCGGGTGGCTTCTCGAGCTGTTGGCTCAGCTCTGCCAGGGCTTTTTCGAGTTCGGCAATACGAATTTCGATCTCCATGAGACGGGCCTGGCGTTTGTGCTCATTCTTTCGGGGATGACCGTCTCCAGATCTCTTCTTGGTTTTTGGTGGTTTTTGCGGTCCTGTTTCCGCCTGCAGGGTTTCTGCTGCGCGCCAGTCATAGTACTCGGTGTACGTTCCTTTGTAGATGTTCAAGTTTTTTCTATCCGGGTCGATCTCCCAGACCTGAGTCCCCAGCGCATCGATCAAATAGCGGTCGTGAGAGACCAGCAGGATCGTGCCCTCAAAATCGGCCAACACCTCCTGGAGTATCTCCTGGGAGGGAATATCCAGGTGGTTGGTCGGCTCATCGAGCAGCAGCAGGTTGGCCTTGCTCAAAGAGAGCTTCGCCAGCGCCAGGCGGCCGCGTTCACCTCCTGAAAGCGTGGAGACCTGGCGGAAAACGTCA
>JBFFIU010000034.1:0-16575 GCA_041556275.1 Anaerolineales bacterium
CTAATTTATTGACGATAGCTGGTCAACGGCTTATAATTCTTTAGCCAAATCACGGGGAAGTGCTGGAATTGGCAGACAGGCGTGACTTAGGATCACGTGCCGCAAGGCGTGAGGGTTCGACTCCCTCCTTCCCCATTCTTATAACATCTCCCTTTTGCCAAATTCTGTCAACAAAATAGATCTCCTAATCTTATGCTTGTAATGAAAGTGTTATAATCTCATGATTATTCTATGCAGTGAGGAATGACAAGTTGAAAATAGAAACCCAAATTTTAGAAGATCACCAAGTTAAATTGACTGTCGAAATTGATGATGAAATCCTTGAACAGGCGAAGAGGAAAACAGCCAAGAAGATCGCAAGACAAATAAAGATTCCAGGCTTCCGCCCAGGAAAAGCTCCTTACCATGTAATTCAACGTCAAGTTGGGGATGAAGCCCTGTTAGAAGAAAGTTTAGAAACTCTGATCAATGATAATTACCCTCAAATAATTGAAAAAGCAGAAATTACACCCTATGGTCCAGGGAAATTTGAGAATATATCCAGTTTCGAACCGCTCACGTTGGAATTCATTGTACCTCTGATGGCTGATGTTGAGCTTGGTGATTACAAAGAAATCCATTTTCCTTACGAAGTTCCTCAAGTAAATGATGAAGAGGTGGCGGCTGTTGTAGAAGATCTTCGGCACCGACAGGCTGTGGAGGAATCTGTTGAACGGCCGGCTGAAGCAGGTGATCATGTCTACCTTTCCCTGTCCGCAAAAAAATTTGAAGACGCGGAAGAGAATGGGTCCGAGGTTCTTATTGAAGAGCGATCATCCTCTATCATCATCGCTGAAGAAGGAGTAGATTCTTCCGCTGAATGGCCTTTCGATGGTTTTTCAAGGGAACTCATAGGTATGTCTAATGGGGAAAATAAAAACTTAATATATACCTACTCGGATGAATCAGAATTTGAATCTCTTCAAGGTGTGACAGCAGAATTCTCGGTCAAAATTGAGGATGTCAAATCTCGCACATTACCAGAATTAGATGATGAATTCGCGCAATCAATTGGCGAATACGAGGATCTTGAATCCCTGGAGGGAGAAATTCGCACCAGCCTAGTGCAGCGTACAGAAGAAACTTATAACTCTGAGTATGATGATCAGGTGATGGATGTCATTGTTGATGAATCTACCATTCAATATCCACCTCAAATGCTAGAACATGAAATTGATGAAGTAATTTTCCAACTTGAGCGTCGTCTGGGGAGTCAAGGCCTTGATTTGGAAACTTATCTCAAGACACAAGATATGGATGAACAAGGACTCCGAGAAGAAGCGACACCGGCTGCAGAGTCGCGACTAAAGCGTTCGTTGGTGTTGCTTGAGATAGCCAAGCAAGAAGAGATCGATGTTAGTGAGGATGACCTGCAGCAAGAGACAGAACGTACATTAGATTCGATTACCCAATATATGTCTGAAACAGATCGCAAGAAATTCTCCTCCCAGGAAACAGTTTCGAATCTAGCTGGAAATCTTTATGCAGAAATGCGCATGAACCGAACACTTGAGTACTTGCGAACTGCTGCCAAGGGTGAATTAGGAACAGAAGATGCCGAAGAAGATGCTGACGAGACCGAATTGAGTCAATCTGAAATGGCGGAAGAAGAATCCTCAGAAGATGAAGCCTCAACTGAAGAACCCTCCCCTAAGAACACAGATCGAGAGAAACAAGAAGAGCTCATTGAATCTGAACCTGAAAAGGATGAGGCGGAAAGTGAGCAAGAAGTCTCTCAAGAAGGAGAATGAATTTTTTTAAATTGTCGAGTATAAGAAATTTGTAAAATCTGTATTTCTTACCAGTTTAGTACGTTACAATAAAGTTATATCTAATTTTAGGAAGGAAAAGATCAATGAATCAATCGGAATTGAATTCCTTAATCCCGATGGTAATTGAAACCACGGGTAGAGGAGAACGAGCGTTTGATATCTACTCATTATTGTTGCGTAACCGGCTTATCTTTTTAGGTACCCCGATTAATGATCAGGTGGCGAATTTAATCGTTGCTCAGTTATTGTTTCTCAATCAAGAAGATCGTGAAGCACCGATCAACTTGTATATAAATTCCCCTGGTGGTCAGGTTTATGCAGGTTTGGCTATATATGATGCCATGCAAATGATCTCCAACCCAATCAGTACGGTCGCTGTTGGTGTGACTGCATCATTTGGGACTGTTCTGCTCGCGGCAGGGACAAAAGGTCAACGATATGCATTACCGCACGCGACGATTCACCTGCACCAACCCCTGGGAGGTGCTCAAGGTCAGGTGACGGATATTGAGATTCAAGCCAAGGAGTTTTTGCGACTGCGGATGAAGCTGAATGAAATCCTCATGAAACACACTGGTCAAAAAGAGGAGATCATCGAACGAGATACAGAGCGAGATTTCTGGATGGATGCCGACAGTGCTGTAGAATATGGTCTAGTTGATGAAGTTCTCGCACACCAAGCCAAGGATGAAGAAGAATAGTATCATTACTTTATGTTAATGGAATATCGAGCCGGATGGTGAAATAACCGTCCGGCTTTATCGTTGGATTCCCAAGTTACTAGTGACCTCTATATCGGAAATTATATGAAATCAGGGCAGCAGAAAATTAAAGGTCTCATCCTGGATATGGATGGTGTGTTGTGGCGTGATACAGAACCTATTGGTGACTTACCGACACTATTTCAAAAAATATCTGATCAAGGTTGGAAAACAGCATTTGTTACAAACAATGCGACTCGTTCAGTGTCGCAATATGTCGAGAAATTTGCCTCCTTCGGAGTAGCCACCGAAGAAGATCAGATCATCAACTCCGGATTGGCGACAGCGCTTTACCTTAAAAAGAGATTTCCACTCGGTGGACAAGTTTACGTGATTGGCGAAGAAGGTTTTCTTCACACTCTTAATGATCATGGATATGAACATTCTGTCGATGATCCCCTTGCGGTAGTTGTTAGCCTGGATCGCAATTTAACCTATAATAAGCTTTCTCTGGCAACTGGGTTTATTCGTTCAGGGTTGCCATTTGTTGGGACAAATCCTGATCCAGCTTTGCCAACTCCTTCGGGATATATCCCTGGTACAGGTTCGATACTCGCGGCGATAGAAGCTGCAACGGGTTGTGAACCGGTAATAATCGGTAAACCTTCACCGAGTATGTACCAGATTGCAATAGACAACCTTGGTTTTCAACCTGAGAAGGTATTGGCAGTTGGTGATCAAATGGGAACAGATATTGCCGCTGGAATTGCTGCTGGTTGTTTGACTGGGTTGGTTTTGACCGGTGTCTCCGACGAGAATGCAGTTGATGATTTCCCTTTCAAACCAACCTACGTTGCCCAAAGTTTGACAGATTTAATTAACGAGTTGTCATGATCGAATCCAAACCCTTCTTCTACGATTGTGATCTCGTTCCCCTTCAAGAGGTTTTATCCAAATGGGGTGAAGCCGATTATCGAGGAAATCAATTGTGGCAAGGAATGTATCGGGAATTGAAGGTAAACGCGGCCGAGATTTCTAACCTTCCTGAAACCCTTCGCCAAAAAATAACCGATAACTTTGAGTTTAGTCATTTGACACCCACGTCTAACCAAATGTCGAAAGATGGCAGTACCAGAAAGGTTTTATTCAGCTTACCTGATGGTAATGCAGTTGAAACCGTGCTGATGCGGTATGAAAAGCGGGAGACGTTGTGCATTTCAACACAGTCTGGATGTGCTCTTGGGTGTGTGTTTTGTGCAACTGGTCAAATGGGATTTCGGCGAAATCTGTCCAGTGGCGAGATAATAGAGCAAGTTGTGTTCTTTGCCAGGGAACTCAAAGATAGCGATCGGAAGATCACCAATGTAGTTTTTATGGGAATGGGCGAACCCTTCCATAATTATGAAGGTACACTGGCTGCAATCGACAGGTTAAACCATAAAGCAGGAATGAACTTGGGTGCAAGACGGTTTACCATCTCAACTGTAGGATTAGTCCCTGAGATCTTGCGTTTCGCAGATGAGCGCCGTCAAACTAATCTGGCTGTTTCATTACATGCAGCAGATGATGAACTCCGAAATTCTTTATTGCCAATTAACAAAAAATATCCCCTCAATGAACTAATTAATGCATGCCGTGCATATATCAGCAAGACAAACCGCCGAATTACATTCGAGTGGGCACTGATTCAAGACGTCAACGATTCAATCGAGCAAGCACATAAACTCAGTAGTTTGATTAGAGGGCTTCTTTCTCATGTCAATGTAATTCCTCTTAACCCAACCAGGGACTATTCAGGTCTGGCTACCACAATGGAGCGTGCTCGTGAATTTCAGGCCATTCTAGAACGGAATGGAATTCCATGCACGATACGCACCCGTCGTGGGATCGACATTCACGCAGGATGTGGGCAATTGGCAGATGGGCAAATGAATTAATCTTTGCAAGTAAGGGATAGATACCATGACGGCGAAAGTGATTCTTAATCCATATGCAGACCGCTGGCAAGCAAGGGACCGTAAAACCGAAGCTGAAAATGCCTTAAAAGAAGCTGGCGTTGAATTTGATTTGGAGCTAACGGATGGACCGGCGCACGCGATCGGGCTAGCTGAGCAGGCAATCAAAGATGGCTACAATCCGATTATTGCTGCAGGAGGGGATGGAACTTATAGTGAAGTGGTTAATGGAATAGCCAATGCAACCAGTAATGATGGTTCAATAGTCTTTGGCTTGTTACCCATGGGATCTGTGAATGATCTGGCAGATAACCTAAACCTTCCTCGCGACCTAAATTCTGCTGCGCAGGTAATCGCCAGGGGGCAAGTCGAGATAATGGATCTATGCAAGGTTAATAACCGATTTTTTGACAACAACGCGGCCATTGGACTTGAACCATACGTCACCTTAATTCAAGAGCGGATCACTTTTTTGAGTGGAAGTTTTCGTTATCTGATTGCGGCATTAATAGGGGCATTTGACAAACCTAATTGGGAAATGCACCTTGAATGGGAAGGCGGTGAGTATTCAGGGCTTACCACCTTGGTTACAGTTGGCAATTCTCCACTCACTGGTGGTATTTTCTACATGACTCCCCATGCCAATCCTTTCGATGGTTTGCTCACTTTTGTATATGGATTCATACCCACTCGTCGAGGGATATTCTCCTTGTTACCCAGGACGATGAAACCTGGCGCAGGCAGTTATGTGGAACATCCTGAGATCCATGAAGTATTTTCACCGTGGCTGCGCGTTCGATCCAAGCAGTCTACACCTGCACATGCAGATGGTGAGGTTTTCTCTAGAGCGATTCAGGATCTTGAATATCAAGTCATACCCAGTTGCCTCCCAATCCTGATGGATGGAAACCCATATTCTGATTAATGTCCCAAAATTTCAAAATGGGGCTTTTTGGTAAATTATCTCGCGGAATTCTTAAAACGTTTTTCTATTTACTGTATCACCAGTTTGCATGGACATACGATTGGGTCGCAGATATTGTCTCGATAGGTAGATGGAAGGAGTGGATCTTTTTAGTTGCTCCATATTTGCAGGAATCACCAATACTTGAATTGGGACATGGGCCCGGTCATTTACAAGTCGCTTTACATGAAAAAGGTAAAAGAATTTATGGTATCGATGCAAGTCGACAGATGATTCGAATTGCTGAAAATCGATTATGTGATAGTGGTTATTCTGCTCTCCTTGTCCAAGGAAAATCTGAGCGTCTTCCCTATTCATCTAACAATTTTAAGTATGTGGTAGCAACCTTTCCGAGTGAATTTATCATGGAACCAGACACATTGCGTGAAATTTGGCGCGTGCTGGACGAAGAAGGAGAGTTGATCGTTGTTGCTGCGGCTTGGATCACCGGAGACACAATATTGGATAGAATGGCAGCCTGGTTATTTCGCGTGACCGGACAGTCTCCACGCGAAGCAATTTTTGAGATTCAGGAGTGGTACTCGAGGGAATTTGAAAGAATTAAGGACATTCGATACCGGATTAAGACACAGCTCATCGAGCTTGAGACAAGTGAGGTGTTTTTAATCCGCGCCATAAAATTCCTTCCCTGAAATCTTAGATTCTTTTTAGCTGGAGTACAATTAGTTGTATGGAATTAGGTGTTGGTATTGCTAAAATTAGAAAATATGCAACTTCTGAGAGTGGGGATACTGTCGAAGTCGTTGAAAGGCCAAAAGGTGGTTTATCCGTCGTGCTGGCGGATGGGCAAAGTTCCGGACGTGGTGCGAAATGGATCTCCACCTTGGTCGTCCGTAAGGTGATAACTTTATTGGCAGAAGGTGTTCGGGATGGAGCAGTTGCGCGGGCGGCGTCAGATTCCCTTTATACAGAGCGTGGAGGAAAGGTTTCTGCCACTTTAAACATTTTGTCTGTTGATAACCAAACTAAGACTTTAGTGATTACGCGCAATAATCCAGCTCCTGTGATAGTGATTAACAATGAACAATTAATCTCTTTGGAGGATGAATCCTTACCAATCGGTCTATACAGAGGTACGCGTCCAGTAATTAATGAATTAGATTTAGAGTATGGATTAACAACGGTTGTTTTTAGCGATGGTCTAGTTCATGCGGGTTCTCGATACGGTGATTCTCTGGATGTCAAAACTTGCTTGGGAGCTCTGCTTGAGAATGAAGAACCCGCTCCACAATTCATAGCCGATTCATTGTTGCTAAGCGCACTAAATTTAGATCAGGGAAGACCATCTGATGATATTAGCGTAGTTGTCATGAGAGTGATGAGCCCAGCAGAAGATGAAGTCAGAAGGATGACGGTGAGACTTCCTCTTGATTTGCGATAAATTATTCTTAACCTGTCAGAGAATATATCTGTCGTCAAATTACAGCGATCATAATGAGTGAGTCAGAACATAAGAAATTTACTATCGGAATAGTTGGACCTTGCTCAGCTGGTAAATCAACTCTCATCGAAAATTTACGCCAGTATGGTTACTCAGGGCGTCACATTGCGCAGGAGCACTCCCAAGTGCCCCACATGTGGAAGCGAATAGTTGATCCGATTGTGCTAATCTATTTAGATGTATCCTACACCGTTTCCATGAAACGACGTCCATTAGATATGAATTCCGTTGAATTCGATGAACAAAAGAACCGCCTGGAGCATGCTTTTCAAAATGCAAATTTATATCTCCATACCGATTATATGACCATTCAAGAAGTGACAGATAATGTGATTGTCTTCCTTCAAGACCTTGATATCCCTGTTCAAGATTCATGACATGATTCAAAGTCTGCAAATTGCGTAATATTTTACAAACTCACTATTCAGGAGTATAATGCTTGGGATCGCCAGCCTAAGGCTGGCATTTATTGATGTGGAGGAAAATAGAGTTCAATGAGATCTTACCGATGGTTGATCATTATCCTCATTGTCGTTGCAATTGCTATATTCATTGATCTACCAAATAATCCTGGCATCCACATAGGGAGTTTTAACCGTGATATCGAGACCCGTCTTGGTCTAGACTTGGTTGGAGGGGTGCAAGCATTATTGGAGGCTGATCTTCCAGAGGGCACCGCCATAGAGGCCGAGAAGATGAGCACTGCAACGAGAATCGTCGAAAATAGGGTTAATGGACTAGGAGTAACAGAAGCACTTGTACAACAAGCAGGAGAAAAACGGATTGTAGTTGAACTTCCGGGTGTCGAAGATCCCTTGGAGGCGATTTCGACCATCCAGGAGACAGGATTGCTTGAATTTGTCGATATGGGGTTTAATCCTTTGCCCGCAGGAACTATTGTCGTTACTGATTTTGCCGCAGCTGAAACTACGGATACCTCTGAACCGCTCCTCCATACAGTCATGACTGGAGATGCAATTGAAAATGTGCAAGTAACTCGGGATCAAACCGGCAATTATGCGATTCAATTTGAACTCAATTCAGAAGGTGCTGACATCTTTTCTGAATACACAACTAGTAATGTGGGTAATCATTTAGGGATAGTCCTGGATAATACAGTTATCTCCGCACCTAGAGTCGATGAGCCCATTACTGAAGGTGAAGGCATCATCAGTGGTGCCTTTGATCTCGAAAGTGCGAATGCATTGGCTGTCCAATTACGCTATGGTTCTCTGCCTATCCCATTAAAAGTCGTTGAAACCCGCACAATTGGTCCAACCTTAGGGCAAGATTCTCTTCAGAAGAGCTTGGTTGCTTTGTTGATCGGCTTCATTATAGTAATTCTCTTTATGGGGATCTATTATCGCTTGCCAGGGATTTTGGCTGATGTTTCAATCATCATTTACGCCTTAGTAACATTTGCAATATTTCGTTACTTACCGGTCACTTTGACTCTCCCGGGTATTGCTGGATTCATGTTGAGTACTGGCAGCGCGCTCGATGCAAACATTCTGATCTTCGAACGCCTAAAAGAAGAGCTAAGAGCTGGGAGGGGGCTTAATCAAGCAGTTGATATCGCCTGGAAACGTGCTTGGCCTTCTATTCGTGACTCGAATATAGCCACATTGATCACTTGTGGTATCTTGTTTTGGTTTGGAAGCGCATTTGGCGCGACGATAGTGAAAGGATTTTCCCTTACATTGGCAATTGGCGTTGTTATCAGTTTGTTCACTGCCATAGTAATCACCAGAACGTTCTTGAATTTAGTGCTCCCATATGTTAAAGAGAAAAATTTCACCCGTTGGTTCGGGATATAGACATGGATTCTTGGTATGTTCAATATATTAGGTAAGCGCTATCTTTTCTTTGGAATTTCTCTGTTAATCATTTTGCCTGGTTTGTTGTTAGCAATTATTTATGGGCTGAATCTGTCTGTTGATTTCACTGGTGGAACACTTATGGAGTTAAGTTTTACCCCTGGCGATCCTCCCCCTCCGGCGGAGATCGTTGCATTATACAACCAGTTTGATGTTACAGATGTACAAGTCCAGACCACAGGAGATAACACCATTGTTGCTCGGTCTTCATTTATCGAAGATTCGTTACGAGGAGATATCTTATCTGCCATTGAGGAAAGCGTGAGTGGTTCTGTCACAGTCGTCCGTGTCGATAGTGTTGGTGCAACAATTGGTCAGGAAGTCACATTACGAGCGGCTTTGGCCATTGCGGTTGCTGCGATTATTGTAGTCGTTTACATCACTTTTGCTTTCCGGGGTATGCCGAATGCATTTCGCAACGGAGTATGTGCGATCATTGCCGAAATCCACGATGTGTTAATTGTGTTCAGCCTGGTTATGATTGGGGGATTACTGTGGGATTGGCAGATCGATGCACTGTTCTTGACCGCGCTGCTGACAGTTATTGGATTTTCTGTTCAAGACACTATCGTTGTGTTCGATCGCATCAGAGAAAATTCCTCTATTTACAAACGATTACCTTTCGAGACGTTGGTCAACCATTCGATCATCCAAACCTTACAACGGTCCATTAACACTCAGCTGATGACTGTTGAATTCATGCTCTTAGCATTGGTGTTGTTTGGAGGCATAACTCTTAGACAATTTGCTGTCATCTTACTTGTTGGTTTGTTCAGTGGAACTTACTCGTCGATATTTATTGCTGCGCCAGTTTTAGTGGTTTGGGAGAACCGAGAGTGGCAGAATTGGTTTGGTAGAGGCAAGAAAAGAAAACAAGCGACAACTTAAAATCGCAGATAAGCAAAGGATGCGGGTTTTAACGCGTAATAATTTCGTTAAAACCCGCGTTGTATTAAAAATATGAAATATCCCAACAAAGCGTCTTCAGCAGATCCAGGTACGAAAACGAAACCCAATTACGTAATCGAAACCTGGGATAAACCGCTCCCTTCACCACGAAAACAAACCTTTCGAAGGGGTTTTAGAACGGGGTGTACCGTTATTATAAGCATAATGATTTGCATCATCGTTTTAGGTGGTATTTATCTAATGGTGCCTTTTCGTACAACCTTTCTCCTGCTTGGAATTGATCGCGCTCCTGAAGGGACTGATCTAGGCAGGAGTGATACAAATATCCTGATCACAGTTCTTCCCTTACGCCCCTACATTGGTATGTTATCAATCCCACGTGATCTGTGGGTTCAAATTCCAGGTGTTGGTGAAAATCGGATTAATACAGCTCATATTTTTGCCGAGGGACAGGAACCAGGCAGTGGTCCATCAGCATCCTTAGAGACAATTAACCAAAACTTTGGATTGAATGTTAAGCATTATTTTAGAATAAGTTTTGACGGTATTGTTGAGATCGTTGATGCGCTTGGTGGTTTGGATGTTGAATTAGAAAGGCCTATCGCTGGTCTAGCAGCGGGGAATCATCATTTGACAGGTGATGAAGCACTTGCATTTGTCAGGGATCGTCAAGGGACCGATGACTTTTTTCGCATGAATAATGGTCAATTATTTATCGTGGAATTGATTGAGCAGATATATCTACCAAAATCATGGATTCGCCTTCCCGCAGTATTTGTTGCAATCGATCAGACCATAGATACAAACCTCCCACTTTGGATTTGGCCACGCTTAGGATTTGCGTTGATGCGTTTAGGAATAGGAGATATCGATAATCGGGTAATTGATCGCGAACAGGTCACACCGTTCACTACTTCAGGTGGCGCTCAGGTATTATTACCAGAATGGGATAAGATTAATTTGCTTCTAAATGAGATGTTTGGGAATTAATCCTTTATACCCCCACTGCATTCGCAAAATAACGTCCAAAGAATATCAAAGCAGCAGCACCCGCAATCATGAATGGCCCATAAGGGATGAATGTAAACGCCTCGTATCTTCTCGTTACCGCTGCTAAGACTAAGTAAAGCAAACTCACCACGCCGGCTAAAATAATTGCCAAGAATAGTCCCACGAGGATAGCAGGCCATCCAAGCAATAAGCCCAAGATGCCTCCCAGGATCACATCCCCGAAGCCAAGTGCTTCATCGTTAAACTCTTGCTTCCTTCTACGGACAACAAATCGTGCGAACAGTGCACCGAGATAATAGAGAATAAGCATTGCACCGAAACCAGCTAAACCACCCGCCATCGTATTGAATATTCCGTGTTTATAAACTCCTATCGCTAATGCTATAACACCACCAACTATGCTCACCGGGTGCATAATCAGGTGGTGTTCAAGGTCTATAACCACCACAATCCCGAAATAAATTGCCACCACCATGCTGAGCCAAAATCCCAATGCAAGGTCTGGCTGTATCCACAACCAAAGAGCAAAGAATACGGTAATTAGCTCAACTACCCAGCTCCTTCGACGCCTGGAGTGCCCACAAAAAGGACACTTCCGGGGCCAAAAAAAGTAATTGATTAATGGCTGGGGTTTTTCGCATGATGTGCAAAAAGGTTTAGAAAGCTTTCTTTTATAAGGTAAAACATCGGCGATATAGTTAATAAATGCGCCTGAAATCCACCCCAATAGGATCACAACAATAACCATGAAGAAAAATTATAGCATTGAAAGAAATTCAATTCGAGAAGTACGCTTTACAAAATTGTTTTTAAAGTAAAATGGTTTCATGTCCTCAAATGCTCCAATTGTTATCCTGACAGACTTTGGTACTGAAGATCCGTTCGTGGGAATCATGAAAGGAGTGATCTCCAAGATCGTTCCAAATATTCGTATCATCGATCTGTCACACTCAATTCCTCCAGGGGATATAAAGCGCGCAGCGATTGCAATTTGGATGTCCAAACCTTATTTTCCTGAGGATACAATATTCTTAGGAGTAATCGACCCCGGTGTTGGAACACCAAGACGTGGCATCGTCATCGTCAATGAGCATCATAAGTATGTTGGTCCTGACAATGGACTATTCACATTTGTTTTGGAAGATTCTTCACAAGTTTGGGAATTGAGGGATAATAAATACCAACTTCCCAATCCCGGTGCCACCTTTCATGGTCGTGATATCTTTGCCCCTGCAGCAGCCCACCTCGTTCGTGGAGTCAAAGGCTCTGAATTCGGGCCTGCTGTATCTGATGTGGTTCGGCTTTCTGATCCGAGATTTTTGTATGAGAAGAACAGCATCCAAGGTGAGGTGCTTTTTGCCGATCATTTCGGCAATTTGTTAACGAGCCTGGGGCAGTTCTCATTTATTGCAGGATCTGAATATAGATTAGATCCCTGGATACAGAGCGCTTCAAGTTCATTTAGTGAGATCAAAGTTTCTATGGAACGCGCTCAGCTCGAACTTCCGGATGGTAAATTACTCTTCTGGGTGAGTACCTTCGCGGATATACAACCTGATGACTGTGCCGTTTTGGTAGGAAGCAGCGGGCTCATGGAAATTGCAGCAAACCGAAGTCGCGCTGTGGAGATATTAGGATTATCTGAGGGCGATCTTATTACGCTAAGATTCTAAGGAGATTTGGATGGAAAAATTTATCATCGAAGGCGGCTACCCGCTTAATGGGGAAACTTTACCATCAGGCAATAAGAATGCTGCCTTGCCCCTTCTCGCCGCTTGTTTGCTCACGGATGAACCCATCGTGCTGCATAATCTCCCTGAGATCAAGGATGTCGAAACAATGCGTTTGCTGCTGGAAAGCCTGGGTGTGCAAATTAAACCCATGAATAACCACACCTGGCAAGTGCATGCAGCTGAAGTTCGTCCTGCAGATCTCGACCCAGAACTTTGTAAGAATATTCGCGCCTCAATCCTCTTAGCAGGTCCGATGGTTGCTCGTACTGGCGAACTCCAATTACCTCCTCCAGGAGGTGATGTAATTGGAAGAAGACGCGTGGACAGCCATATCTTAGCTCTCAGCAAATTGGGAGCTATTGCAGAGTATGACCGATCGCGCAAGGTGTTCCAATTTCGGGCGGGTAAGATGTCTGGTGGGAATATCCTGCTCGATGAAGCCAGTGTCACCGCCACGGAGAATGCAATTATGGCAGCTGTCACTACTCCAGGTGCTACAGTTTTGCGGAATGCAGCTTCAGAGCCTCATATTCAAGAGCTTTGTCAATTCTTAAATGTTCTCGGTGCTGAAATAGAAAACATTGGATCAAATACTCTCCATATCAACGGTGTTAATAAACTAAATGGAGGTGAATTTACCATCGGTCCGGATTATTTAGAAGTGGTCAGTTTCATCGGGGCTGCTGTTGTGACTGGCGGCTCGATCCGCATCCGTGCTGCTGCTCCACATTATTTGGATATGATCGCGTATGTCTTTCGCCGCTTAGGAGTAGAGTGGTATGTGGAAGGTGAAGATGTTATCGTACCTGAAGAACAAAAATTGGAGGTTGAACCAGATCTGGGCGATGCCATTCCAGAGATCAGTGTAATGCCATGGCCAGCGTTTCCTACGGATTTGATGAGTATTGCCATTGTCGTGGCTACTCAATCCAGAGGAAGCGTTCTGTTCCATGATTGGATGTACCCAAGCCGGATGTTTTTCATTGATAAACTGGTGAGTATGGGAGCACAGATTGTATTATGCGATCCTCATCGCAGCATCGTTCAAGGACCAACTACACTGTATGGTGAGCGGATGGAAAGCCCTGATATTCGGGCAGGTATGGCAATGGTATTGGCTGCCTTAGCGGCAGATGGCCAATCAGAAATACACAATGTCGGTCAAATTGACCGCGGCTATGAACAGATCGATGAAAAACTCCGCGCATTAGGGGCGCGGATAGATCGGGTCAACGGATCTTAGTTGTTTTAATTACTTGATTGAGATTGTGCAGCGTTTGCTTTTGCGTTATTCACAACGTTCATAAATTCACCCACCACATCTCTCAACATGGGTTCAGGTAAAGCGCCCACTTGGCGATGCACAACTTTGCCTTCTGCGACGAATAACATTGTTGGAATGCCCTGCACCTGGAATTTACTCGCCCATTCCGGGTTTTCATCTGTATTTACCTTGGCAATTAACAATTTTCCTGCATTTTCTTTAGCAAGCTTGTCCAGGGTTGGGGCAACCATTCGGCAAGGTCCGCACCAGGGCGCCCAAAAATCGACTACTACAGGTATTTTCGATTGCAGTACAGTTTTTTCAAATGCGCTATCTGTGACATGTACAGGTTCATCCATCATCTCTGTGACTCCCGTTATTTTATATGCAAGCAAGTATAGCATGGTAACAAATATTTGTCAGGTATAATTCGGATATAGGTGGTCAATTTACCAATGCTAAACAAGATCAATTATCAAGTCGATACATCGCTTTATCATGGTCCATTAGATCTATTACTGCAACTTATCGAGCGTGCAGAATTAGATGTCACAAAATTATCCATAGCTCAGGTGACTGATCAATATTTGGATTATTTAGAAAATCTCCCTCAATTATCTGTAGAAGAAATCTCTGCTTTTCTAGTAATTGCGGCAAAGTTAATCCAAATTAAATCAGAAATGTTGCTTCCTCGCCCACCTATTAGGGAGGCAGGGGAAGAAGATCCTGGTGAGGCGCTGGCACGACAATTACTGCTTTACAGGAAATACAAGCTTATCGCGGAAAAACTGGATCAACTCCAGCGTTCGAAGAGACGTACTTTTGTGAATTTATCACCTGTTCCCGAGGTAGCAGGAAAACACGTTATCACAGGTGTAACGATTTCAGATCTAATTGATGCTTCAATTGAAGTTTATTCGCGCAAGCCAATAGACCCGGAGTCTTTAGATTCGGCTATTTCAGCACCAAAAATTACCCTCCGCCAGCGAATTCAACTTGTTGTTCAGCATTTACGTAATTTTGGACGGTCAAGTTTCCGAACTATTCTCGGAGACCATCGCTCGCGAGAAAGTATTTCAGTCACCTTTTTAGCGATGCTGGAGCTGATCAAATCAGATTATATTGTTGCATTCCAAAGGAATTTATTCTCAGATATTGAAATTGAGCCTCTCCAGGAATTAGAGGGTAAAGAAGAATTTGAATTGGAGTTTGGAGAATAAAATGAGCAATCGATTGGCTAATTCTAGCTCACCTTATCTTCTTCAGCATGCTGATAACCCTGTAGATTGGTACGAATGGGATGCAGAGGCGTTGGAAAAATCTCGTCAGGAGGATAAACCAATATTTCTAAGTATAGGTTATGCAGCCTGTCACTGGTGTCATGTCATGGCTCATGAATCCTTCGAAGATGCAGAAACTGCCAAAATTATGAATGAGAACTTTATCAATATTAAGGTAGACCGCGAGGAACGACCTGACGTTGATGGAATTTACATGGACGCGGTAGTAGCTCTAACTGGACAGGGTGGATGGCCCTTAAGTGTTTTTTTAACTCCAGAACAAGTTCCCTTCTACGGTGGAACTTATTTTCCTCCTGTACCTCGCTATAATATGCCTTCGTTCAAAGATCTGTTGCTTGGGATTTCTGACGCCTGGAGAAGTGACAGAAGCCGATTACTTCAATCAAGTGATCAGATCTCAGCATATATCAGAAGAAATCAATCTATTCCTGGGTCTACATCAGAATTGAGTCGAGAATACCTGGATAAAGCCGCCTTAAATCTTGCCCAGAATTATGATTGGGAATATGGTGGCTGGGGGAAAGCACCCAAATTTCCCCAACCTATGGCTATTGAATTTTTGCTTCGCAGGGCTTCACGTGGGGATGAATTCGCCCTGGAGATTGCAGAACACGCATTACTCGCAATGGCCAAAGGTGGAATGTACGATGTAATCGGCGGCGGTTTTGCCCGCTACAGTACAGATGATGATTGGCTTGTCCCCCATTTTGAGAAGATGCTCTACGATAACGCCCAATTGGCGTTGGTTTATTTGCACGCCCATATGCTCACTGGAGTGGATAAATATCGGCAGATTTGTGAGGATACTTTAAATTTTGTTACTCGTGAGCTAACAGGCCCGGAGGGAGGTTTCTACAGCAGCTTGGATGCTGATTCTGAAGGTGAGGAAGGCAAATATTATGTGTGGACCGAGGGTGAGATCAGGGGTTTAATTAGCGATAATAGTGATGCTGAAATGTTACTTGCTGCTTTAGGCATTACAACTGAAGGTAATTTTGAGGGTAATTCGATCCTAAGACGAGAATCTACTGATGAAGAGCTAGCTAGGAAATTTGGTTTAGAAACAAGTGACGTCAAAATCCGAATTGGGGAATTAAGTTCTCTAATGCTAGCTGAGAGAGAAAAGCGAATTCGTCCAGGCACAGACGACAAGGTGTTGACGGCGTGGAATGGGATGATGTTGTGCGCTTTTTCTGAAGCTGGTAGGTATTTGGATAGTAGTGCTTATATTGAAATGGCTACACGCAATGGAGGTTTCCTATTAAATTCATTGCTGGTTGAAAACCGTCTGATGCGTGCCTGGCGGGATGGTAGCGCAACCCATAATGCCTACCTGGAGGATTATTCGGCTCTGATCTTGGGCTTGATTTCTATATTCAACACCGATCCTGATCCAAAATGGTTCCAGGCTGCACACAAATTGGCTCAGGATTTGATTCAGCATTTTAATCACTCCGCTGATCTATTCTATGATACACGCGATGATCACGAATCTTTATTGGTGCGCCCCCGCAGTATCCAAGATAATGCTACACCTTCAGGGAATGCCCTGGCCGCCACTGCCCTGCTCCAGCTTGCAGCATACCA
>JBFFIU010000035.1:0-16434 GCA_041556275.1 Anaerolineales bacterium
AGCATTATTTAATCCGGTTATTTTCCCCAACTGATCGAGCTCCTGTTGGCTGAGAAGTTCACCTTTGAGCAACCTGTCAACTAATTCGCGTAATTCCTGTTTAAGATTTTGTAATGCTTCTACGAGCAAATCCGCTTCATCTGGCGTTAAATCTCCAGTTGTGTTTAATAATGGCGGTATATTTGGTGAATCAAAGAAGTATGGGAATAACTCCTCAAAGATATCGATATGTTCGGCATTTTTGATCAGCGTTGCGCGCAGGGAAACACGAAAAGAATTCCGGTCTTTGACACCTAACTCTTCAACCGCTAACACCGCATCTGAACTCTCTGCCAGACTTATTCGAACACCCCCAGACCGGAGAGCGGAAATGAATTTAAGAATTCTGTCTTGCATTTAGCATCTCTCAATAATGTCTGAAAAGAGGTCAAATATTAAGATTGTGATGTTTAATTGAGAAGTCAAGGGTAAATTTATGTTTAGCAATTCCCGTCAGTGTGAAGTATTAAAATATTTGAGTCTGCAAGATACTATTTCTGCCATCTGCGAATTCTTGGATCACTATCCTGGTTAAATCGATCAACCCTTGATTGATGGATAATATTATTCGCACGTTGTAAATCGCTCTCATGCTTGAGTAAAACGCTGAGGGTGGTTTCTAAGGTTGCAGTATCGATATTTTTGACGTTGAGAGCTACAAGTGTTTTTGCCCAATCAAGAGTTTCGCTGATGCTTGGCGATTTGCGTAGATCCATCTTGCGCAGGTTCTGAACCAGTTCGACCGCTTGATGAGCAAGCTTCGGTGATAGATCGGGATTCTTTAATTTAACAATCTCCAACTCTTGTTCTAATGTAGGAAAATTTATGAACAGGTAAAGACAGCGTCTTTTAAGTGCTTCGCTCAATTCCCTGGTGTTGTTGCTGGTTAATACGACCAATGGGCGGTGGACGGCGGATAGGGTTCCAAGCTCGGGTACACTTACCTGGAAATCACTTAAAACCTCTAGCAAGAAGGCTTCAAATTCTGCATCGGCGCGGTCGATCTCGTCAATAAGTAACACAGATGGCTGTTCGCTGAGGATTGCTTTGAGTAGCGGGCGTTGCAGGAGAAAGCGCATCGAAAAAAAAACATCTTCTTCATCCGCAAGTCGATCTGCAGCCTCACTTAAATCTTGAGCATCTCTTAACGAATCATTGAGTTTATCTCGCAAGAGTTGAGTGTACAAGAGCTGTTTGGCATACTCCCACTCATAGAGCGACTTCGTCTCATCTAAACCCTCGTAGCACTGCAAACGGATGAGATCGCGCCCAGTTGCTCCTGCGACAGCCTTGGCTAATTCGGTTTTACCTACCCCGGCAGGTCCTTCTGTGAGCAGAGGTTTTCCAAGCTGCTGGCTCAGGTACAAGATAGTGGAGATTTCATCGCTGGCAATATACTGCTGTTCTCCTAAAGCCAGCTTCACTTCCTGGGGCGATGAGAATCGGTCTAAGGGAGGCATTGAATACTTCTGGGATTTCTATTTATTCCGCTGCAGGTTCTTGAGAAGTTTGACCTGGCTGCCAGTCTGGTGCGGCCCTGCGAAGTTCCTGGGGTGAAAGGCGATTTGCACGCCGACAATGTGGGCAATGTGCGTTGTAATGGTTAAGTCCCTCGGCATGTATGGCATCTAACGCTGCAGAAACTGTATCCTTACTTATCGCAAAAGGTTTGTGGCAATTCGTACATCGGATTTGCATATTAAGCTCCTTTCAAAGCTGAATAAGTATACAACAACAGTCCTATTTGGAGTAGGTCGCTTGTCAGTTATAATAATTGTATGCCAAAATTCTACACAAAAAGTGGTGATGATGGCTATTCCGGTCGATTAGGTGAAGGGCGGATACCAAAAAATCACCCGGTCATTGAGGCAGTAGGTGCAATTGACGAAGCTTCTGCTGCGCTTGGGATCGCGCGCGCGCAAAGCCAAATCAATAGCACGAATGATCTTTTATTAAAAGTTCAGCGAGATCTATATCACCTCATGGCTGAGGTATCTGCGACTCCGGAAAATGCTGCCAAATTTCGGGTGATCGACGAAGGTAAAATCCGTTGGTTGGAAGAGATGACGGATACAATTGGGAGCTCGATTACGATGCCGAATGAATTTATTGTTCCCGGGGATTCGCTGGGAGGGGCTTCGTTTGCATTGTCAAGGGCGGTTGTCAGGCGTGCAGAGCGCCGTGTGGCGGATTTACACCTTGCGGGTGTGATCGAAAACGAAAATCTGCTCCGCTACTTGAATCGATTATCATCCCTGTGTTTTGTACTAGAACTTCGCGAAAACCAGCTATCTGACTCTTCAACACAAACCCTGGCCAAAACAGAGGACTGAATTTCCCAAATACCTTGCTAAATAAAGAAACCGGGCTTTGGCATATTATCTCGATATGGAGATATGAAAGCCCGGATTTTTTTCTTGTAGAGGGTTTAGTTGCTGGAATTGGCTAGTTCCGCTTCCACAGCTTCTGAAATTTGCGAAAAAGAGGGAACACGGCCAGGAGTGAGAATACGTCCGTTCACAAAAACTGAGGGAGTTCCGGTCACACCTGCACCATCCCCGGAAGCTTTATCGGCATCAATTTCATCCTGATACCTGTTTTGACCGAAACATGTATTAAAATCATTCATTTCTAGACCCACCGCTTCTGCAAATGCCTCAAGGCGATTATTGCTGAAAGCGCCCTGATTTTCTCCATTCCAATTTGCGAATAGAGTATCGTGATAATGCCAGAACTGATTTTGTTCAGCAGCACACATGCTGGCGTTAGCAGCTTGATGCGATTCTTTTCGTGCTGCTTGAGAATCTAGGAACGGGTAATGACGAAAGATGTAATAAACATCTCCGGTCGCGACATATGAATCTACAATCTGAGGTTCATTTTGCTCGGTGAAATCCCTACAAGCAGGACATTGGAAATCTTCGTATACCTCGATGGTGACTGGAGCATTCGGATCGCCCATCGCTCTACCATCTTCCATTGGTCGGGGATGGGGATCAACGGTTTGGATTTCTCCCACTGGTAGAAGAGAAGGTACGATCAGCACAGCAGCGATGACCAAAGCAGCGACAACAATACCGAGTATTAATAATATTCTTTGCCTTCTTTGCTGTGCCCTCCTTTTTTCGCGAATTGCTTGACGTTTTGGGTTTTTACCTTTTCCACTTGATGTACGTTTCTTGCTCATTTATGCTCCTTCATTGATCATGTGAGATGAGATTTTGCCATGTTCACAAGACTTTGTCTAGGGATAAATGAAATCGGATTAATTTTTATACTTTGTGTATCTGTCGTCTTGGCAGCTGTTTTGAGGAAGATTTTTCCCATATCGGATTAAACTGAAATCAATTACTTCGCTCTTGATACTAAATACCTTTTACTTTTTAGCGAGTGTGAGTGTTGTTGTTCGCCATTTCAAGATCCTCAGGTATTGAAAACTGCATAGAAACACGAATTCATCTTCTCGTTTGAATGCACTAAGTGAATGAATTTGATGGAAGTATCTAATTGTGGTTGATTATTCTGGAATATATTGAAAAACTGGGTAGGTTTCGCCAGTTCGTGAGAATCCAGCGCGTTCGTAAAGCGCTATTGAAGCGTAATTGTCTTCCTGAGTATTCACTGTGATCCGGAGAGCGCCTCTTTTTTTGAATTGCATTAACAAATCCCTCAGAAGAAGGGACCCAATACCCCTGTGTTGGAAATCTGGGTGAGTGGCCAAGCGAGCAAGGTGTCCACCCAATTGCATAGATGTACTGATCTGGTAGGCGACGATCTTTCCTTCATTTTCGGCTATTGTGGCAAATGCTGCTTGACGGTATGCATACTCCAGTGATGCTTTTGAATTGTGCCACAGCGGACCAAACGCGGATTCGTCAAGCGACTCCACAATAGATAGATCATCCATATTCATGGGACGAATGGATATGCCTGGGATCGAAATAGAAGGTGGAATGGAACCGCTATCCCAAACCAACATAACCACATTGGTGATCGATTCAAAACCACTGATTTGAAGCAGTCGTTGAAACCAGGATTGAAGAGGGATCGCAGCGATACGGATGTCAGGTATTTTCCTGAGCATCTCCAAAGATTGCATCCATAGCAGCGACCAAGCTTCTGCAAGATCGACTTTGTTTGTAACCGCAAATAAACGAAGCCAGGCTACAGTTGGTGGATCTGGCGGGCAGGCCAGTGTGGCAATAATGCGTCTATCTTCCTCAAGCACCAGATAAGGATCATAGCCAATCCATTCGAGTGGAGGTCGCCAATCTAGATGTCGGTGAACCAGAGTTTCGAAATGGATTAAATTCGCTAATTGTTGTTGATCTCGTATATTCGCCTTACGAATAGAGTGCTTCAGTTTAGTAACCATATCTTTTATCGATACCGATCAGCTTATCCGATTGAAATAGTTGAATGGAATCTTCAGGAATTTGTTCATTAATCTCTGAATTATTCCGGGATTATTAACTTGGTCCAAACCGGTTTTCATCGTTGCTATCGCTTCCATCTGATTCCCCAACCGCAGCTGAACGGCTGACAATGATTTCAATACAGTGGGGCGGAGCTCCTGATCACCAAGTTGCTTTAGTAATTCAGATGATGATTGATATGCCTTTTCAGCTTCTGTCAACTTCCCCAGCGCCTCATACGCGGCAGCCTGATTTGCCAAAGCAATTGCTTGACGTCGAAAGTCACTGGCCTCAGCGAAAACTTCATCTGTCTGAAGGGCATTCTGCAATGCAGAATCGGGTTTCTCTGCTCGTAAATATGCAACGCTGGCGTTGTTTGACATTTCTGCAGCTAATAGAGGATCATTACCCTGTAAGTAACTTAAAGAAGCAGCTTGATATGCTTTCGCTGCAGCGAGAAAATCTTCTTGATGATATGCTTTGTTTGCTTCCTCTGTTAGTTCACCGGCAGTAATTGCTTCACCCATTAATAACTTCCCCGGTTTTATTAGAGTGTGATCTCCAATAATCCTTCAGCGACTGCACGCAGTTTTTCAACGGACATTTCACTTAGTCGTTGTGCTATCTCCAAATATGGTCGATTAATTGGTTTGCTAATAAAGTCTTGCAGCTCTGGGGAAAGGTCAGCGAAATGCTGCATAGTACGCTGTTGCTTTATCCAGGTGCCAATGGGACCGCGATTATCCTGGAAATCTTTTATGGTTCGGTTCAATGTATTAGCCAAAAATTCAAGCTCGGGTAGTGGGATTGGTTGTTCACCGAGTTCGTATGTGTTCAATTCTTCTTCGCTGAGGCCTGCTTTGGAAGCCAATTCCAATGATGTCAGACCTTCCTGGAGACGTGCCTGCCGTAAGCTGGCGCCAATGACCCGGTTGCGTAATCGCATCAGCCGATCTTTTTCGAAAACTTTTGGTTCATCTTGAGAGGGGGTGATAATTTCGCGACCCCAAAAATAGTCTATGGGTATCTTTAAGTAAAAGGCAAGTGCCTCTAACTCAGGAAGGGACGGGGAGGAATTTCCCTCTTCATAATCTTCCAATTGTTGGGCAGAGATGCTGGTTGCTCCTGCACAATCCTCAATAGTCTTGTCGGAGGCAAGACGAGCGCTTTGTATGAGCACGCCTAGTTTTTTCGAACGAATTGCTACAGCAATTGGGCGATTATCCATAATTACTCCGCTGTTTGATTATCTCTGTGACGCTTCAAATGATGAAGATACCTAACTCGGAGGCATAGTGTACCCCATCCCTGATCGGGTGACAATATGCTGGGGGTTGCGAGGATCATCTTCAAGTTTTTGTCGTAAACGAGATATGCTCACCCAAAGGATTTCTTTATCCTCTCTGTATTCAGGGCCCCATACATTTACCAACAAATCTTCGGAGGTCAAAATGCTTCCCAGGTTGTGAACAAATTGCAACAATAGGCGATATTCAGTTGCTGAGAGGAAGACCATCTTTTCATCCTTGAACACCTCAGCGCGCGCAAGATCGATCTGCAAGTTCCCGTGATTGAAAACAGATTGTTGAAATGTGCTTCCGGAAACCTGAGCACGGCGCAGAACTGCACGCACACGAGCTAGGAGTTCAGTGGCAGAGAATGGCTTGACGATATAGTCATCAGCGCCGACATCCAGACCGTGAACTCTATCTTGTTCCTCGCCTTTTGCCGTAACCATGATGATGGGAACGGAGGAGAATTCCCGGATACGTTCACATGCACCGAAACCATTCAAACCTGGCATCATGACATCAAGCAATACTAAGTCGGGCTGGTCCTCTGCGACCATTTCGACAGCTCCTTGCCCATCATATGCCTTTAATACTTGATAGCCCTCTGAAATCAGATTCGCCTCCATCAGACGTACATAGCGGGGTTCATCATCTACAACCAGTATTCTTGTAACCATACGATTACCTCCTTAGGTTACGATTAGTTCATTTTCCTCACCAGACTTTAGGTTCATCAGCGGGAGGAGTATATGGAATGTTGTTCCTTCACCGAGAGTAGATTCGGCGGAAATCTCTCCATCGTGGGATTTTATGATCATACGACAGATAAATAAGCCTAAACCGGTACCCCGAACAGCTTTGTTTTGATTGGGTACGCGGTAAAAGCGAGTGAAGATGTTCGGAAGATTTTCGGGTGGTATACCTGCGCCATTATCGCTAAAGGCTATATGGGCAAAATTATCCTGTTTATCTAATGAAATGATTACTTTCGCTCCAGGGGCGTATTTGACCGCATTACTTAGCAAGTTATCAAAGACCTGAGATAACCTGGTTGGATCGGCATTAACATTTATATGATCCTCTTTTAAATTTACATCGATGATTAAATTTTTGTTGAAAGACTTCGCCCGCAAGGGCAAGTCCTTTAACATTGTATCCAATCGCAAAGGTTGAATGTCCATTCGCAATCTACCAGATTGAAGGCGAGATGAATCGAGCAAGTTGTCGATCAATTCCTTCAATCGATCGGTTTCCTCATCGATTATGGTTAGAAATTCTCGTCGAGAAGCCTCATCCCATGCAGCATCATCACGCAGCAGGGTAGTAGCATAACCTTTGATAAATCCCAATGGTGTACGAAGCTCATGTGATATTGTTGCCACAAAATCATCCTGCAATCGTTCAAGCTGCCTTTCTGCTTCTAGACGTGAAAGACGAGTGATCAGAATACCGTGTTCATGGAGTTGGGCGATGTGACCTGCAATATACTCAGCGAGGTGAGTATGTTCTGGAGTGAACTCAGGGCCTCCATAACGAACGAATACCAATGCCCCAATGTCGTGATCCCCTGAGATCAACGGCAAACCGAGGAAATATCGTGCATTCATCCGGTCTTGCGAAACGTCACCAGTGATCTCATTTCGGACGACAATCTTGCCTGATTCGAGAACATCGTTAGCGATGGGCTCTCCCCAAGCCAGGTCCGATTCAGAATTTCTTCCCCGGCCGATCGCACGTGCATAGGAAGGTTCAATGCTGTCTTCCTTCTGATGAACGTAGAGCACGATATTGTCAAAGATGAAGACTGTTCTGGCGATCCCGATGATCTCATCGAGGCTTGCATCCAGCTCCGAGGCGCGGGTGACAACCCGGCTGATCGCGTATATCGCATCTAGCTCTTGAATATTAAGGGTTTCAGGGTTATAGATATTATCCATTGCCATCTGCGATTGGGAGAGAAAATTTGATTGATGTACCGATACCTGGTTTTGAATCAACCGAAATTGATGATCCATGGGCATCTAAAATGCGCTGTACCATTGCAAGTCCTAGACCTGTGCCCGAATATCGCCGTGTTACCGAGCCGTCTAATTGGTGGAACGGTTCGAAAATTTCTGGGATAACCTCGTCAGCTATACCAATTCCAGTATCAGAAATCGACAGTTCAACCTCCTCGCCAAACTGCTCAATTCTGAGTCTGATCTCACCTCCATCTGGCGTGAATTTGATTGCATTATCCATAAGTTGAACAAGCACCCAGTTAATCTTTTCTTCGTCACATAATACCTTTGGTAGATTATCTGGTGAATCGACGTCCAGAGTATGATTTTTCGCATTGGCTTTCTTTTGGATCTTATTGATCACAGCTTCGAGTAGATCAGGGATATCTAAAGGAAGTAATCTCAGGTTGAGTTCACCTCGGATAGCGAGAGAGAATTGGATCAAATCATCAATTAATTGTTCCAAGCGTTCTTCGGACCTTTGGATAACATCGATTGCATCCATTTGTAATGCTGTCAGAGGACCAAGGCTGAGATCGGAAAGAATATCGAGATATCCCTTGATATGGGTTAGAGGTGTTCGAAGTTCATGCGAAATGTTCGAAATAAAGTTCATCTTGAGTTGATTGAGTTCGGTTAACTTCGCTAATGCACGCTGTAATTCTACTGTACGTTCTTCGACACGAAGTTCTAAGTCACGATTATTTTGTTCCAAATTTTGTTGTAATTGAAAAATTTGGATCGTGACAACCTCATCAATGGAATATTGATCGATAATCCCTAATTCTACCAAGGCTTGGCCTATGAGACATGGAACTCCACTTGAAATTTTTTCTTGTTGAAATTTCAGAGCGGTTTGCAAGTCATGTGGCTGGAGTAGACCTCTTTCAAGCAACAGCTCTCCCAATCTGGGGACAAGAGTCTCTGGAGCTATCCGAAAAATTGGTGGCTGCCCAATGGGGATTGTGCTCTCTGTCAGGGCGGCAGCCAATCCTAAATCTACCCCACAATAATTACAATGACGTAATTGGGGAGTTACAAGATTTTGACAGCGAGGACACGCTATTTCACCATTCATGTGGTCGTCAATTTTCGCCGGGCTGTTGAGTGATTTTTCCACACCTTAACCTGACTAATAATATCCTCAATTGCTTAACGTTGCAAGATTTAAACCAATGACTTGTAAAGTGTTTGTAAGGTGAAATGGACAGGTTTTGATGCATAATCGTAGCCATTGGATGTTAGGTACGAGGGCACCGGTAAGCAGATTTTTCAGGTAATAGATCTGTGTTATGGGAAGGAATCGATAATTTTCAGATTGGTTCACAAATGGATATAGGAGGACAATAGTGGTATCCAGCGTCTTGGTAATTGACAACGATGTCGCGATGAGCGAGATACTAAAAGCTATCCTGGAACCCAAGGCGTTTGAGGTATTCACGGCTCATGAAGTCAAAGCTGGTATCGCAGACGTTCGCAGATTAAATCCAGATGTCATTGTGTTAAACCTTTTTATGCCGGAAACAAATGGATGGCAGGTATGCAGGGATATACGTACTTTTAGTAAGATCCCAATTTTGGTATTATCGGCAGTTAATAACCCGGATGCTGTTGCACGGGCATTGGATGAAGGGGCTGATGATTATCTGATTAAACCTGTCCCAAGTGGGGTATTGATCGCCCATCTAAAGAATTTGATCCGCCGATCTCGTGCTGAGCAAGATGCGATCACCACCCTCAACAACTCGATAGGAGCAGCCGTCGACCTGGATTAAGATTATAATATCTGATATCGAGGAGGCGGTCTATGCAAACCTGTTCTCAATGTAACGCTCAATCCCCAGATGAGGCGTCCAATTGTGTCAATTGTGATGCCGATTTATCAGAATATTCAACAACCGAAATTGCGCGCAAAAATTTTTTAGCTAATCCTCGCGTGAGTTTTGTGCGGGTTCTCGTGGCGAATGATTCCTGTCCGGCATGTCAAGAGATCGAAGGCACATACGAGAAAGATGAAGTTCCCTCACTCCCAGTCAAAGGTTGTTCCCATGGATTGGGTTGTCGTTGTTTCTATCAACCTTATCTCAACACCATCTACCCTTAATGGTGATCTAACGATAACGATTATTTGATTAAATGGGATTTAAAACATAAAACTCTGTTCTGGATTCACCGAAATCAGCAGGTGCATCTTAAATTCGTGATTAATTCCAAAAGAAAAGACACTTTTGATACAGAAATTGGAGGATAAACAATCTTCCAGTAGTTGCTATCACAGATGCTACATCAACTGAATTCTATTATTGTTGGGAAATCGATATTCAATTGCTTTCCCCAGTTAATCCTGATTCATTCAATAATTCAGAAGCTAATTCGAGAGCTTGCCTCCGATTGGTGATTTCTCCGCTGGCTTGCGCCTCCAGAATTTTTTTTAAGATTTGACCTATGGTAGGTCCAGGGCTTAACCCGAGCTCCGTCATCAGATCGTTTCCATTAACTAATGCCTGCGGGTAGATCATCTCTTCCTTATTTTCCCACCACGCTTCTAGAAGACTCCTGACAACCTCGATTTGATGGGACCACATATCGGGAGGCAATGTCGGTCCGAATGTGGCCAAGGTGTCTGCAAGAGACAGCATACAGACATCGACTCCAGCTTTTCCGGTTGCCCGAAAGAACCTGAAGGTAGCTCGTCGCGATGGCATTTTAGCGGTTTGCGTCAGCCAAATCGGACGCATATGGTTAAGAACAATTCGGCTTAAGCGTTCGATCTCGGGATTGCTGAGTTGTAAAGCCCTTGCGCGTAATGCTATGATTTCAGATCCGATTTTTTCATGCTCAATGAATCGTATTCTCCCTTTTTGATCAATTTGCTCGGTTTGTGGTTTCCCAACGTCGTGATACAAAGCGGCGAGGATCAATAAGGATTTTAATGGACGATCTGGGTTGAGTACTTCGTTCCAATGATCGTTAAGATACTCC
This sequence comes from Anaerolineales bacterium, assembly GCA_041556275.1. Taxonomy (GTDB): domain Bacteria; phylum Chloroflexota; class Anaerolineae; order Anaerolineales; family UBA4823; genus PFL25. The sequence goes on from JBFFIU010000035.1 coordinate 10,729, forward strand.
CGAAATCGTCCTAAACGGAGCGAGATCAGCCCGAAGGATAAATTTGCTGAACTATCTGGATCGTATTTGGACTGCAGAGCTGAAAAAATATCCCTAAGTTGATTTGAAACCTTAAGTGAGTGCTCCCAGGCATCGTTAACATGGGGTGGTGGTTGTGACAAATCCTTTAAGTCAGCCAGCTCAGGTAAAGTATAAGGAATTGCACCGAGCTTCTCCAGGGCACGGATCGATGTCGCAGGGCGTGGGCAGTCCAGCAGTTTAAATATTTCATCACGTATTCTTTCTGCAGATATATTCGGAAGAAGATGAACAGAGGCCCGCATTTGCTTTAGTGTATCCGGATCGATACTTAATTTTAATAATATTGCGAATCGGACTCCCCTCAGGATGCGGATTGGATCGGCAATAAATGCCTCTGGAGTACACGCTCGCAGTTTTTTGGAGAATAAATCTGGGCTGCCGCCCAATGGATCTAACAATTCACCAGGGCGGCGCACATCAACTGCCATGGCATTGATTGTGAAGTCGCGTCCCTTAAGGTCGCTGTCAAGATTTGGACCTAGAAAGGCTGCGAAATCTAAAATCAGACGCTCTCCATCAGCTTGGTAGAGAATCACCCTTCCATAGTCTCTATCCTCGTCGAGGATGTAAAATGCCCCGCCTAATTGATCGGCAACCTTACGGGCAGTCTTGATTGCATCACTTGGCATGGCAAAATCCAATTCATGGATTGGAAGGTCCAAGAAGCTGTTGTGTACTGCACCCCCGACTACAAATACCGGGAGTTCATGAGGCAATATAGAAGCTATTCTTCTCAAAATCGGGTGATTGATAATTAGGGATGTTGTCGGCACGTATAAAACTTGGGGAGTTTCTTTGAATCTAGAGGCTTTCGCTGCTCTAATGGCTTGTTCGGGAGTGCCACCATGACCAATAATTTGTCCTCTTATGGTGGCGATCCATCTTCCAGCATAAAATGAGCGATCAATAGGATCAGGTTCAGGTTCAGCCATTGATCAATCAGGAGGCTGATACATTTGAGGGTTGACAGTACCAATGAATGGGAGATTCCGGTAATATTCGTCCAGGTCTAAACCATAACCAAATACAAATTTATTGGGAATAACGAATCCACTGTAGTGGATGGGTACGTCGATCTCTCGTCTTTCTGCTTTATCTAATAGAGTGCAGACTTTTAAACTACGGGGATGACGGGTGGCTAGCAACTCTAAGACGGACGCAATGGTGAACCCACTGTCAACAATGTCCTCCACCAGGAGCACATCTCTATCGTGGATATCCTCTTTTAAATCAAGAGTAATACGCACCTGACCGGTTGACTGGCGAGCACCAGTCCCATAGGAAGATACTGCCATGAAATCGATCGTGTGCGGCAGCGTGATGTGGCGCATTAAATCTGCCAGGAAGAGGACCCCTCCCCTTAGAATGCAAATAAGATGAAGATTCTTGTCAACATAATCTTTATTGATCTCCTCACCAATCTCGGCGATCCGCTTCTGTAGTTCATCTGTGGGGATAAGGATTTCCTCGAGGAAATTGTGATAATCCTGCATGATCAATCTCTTGGTATCTGGTGATGTTTCCGGCAGCGTGCTTCATAAAGTTCAGATGCGCCAATGACTACTACTGGGTCATTGTAGTGGGCAGGTTTACCATCTAACAACCGCTGCGTACGTGAAGCTTCTTCGCCACACACCATACAGATCGCATGCACTTTATCTACTCGTTCAGCCTGAGCCATTAAAGCGGGCATCGATCCAAATGGTTCTCCCCGGAAATCGGTGTCCAATCCGGCAACGATTACTCTCAAGTCTTTATCAGCCATCTGATGGATAATCTGGATGATTTCTGCATCTAAAAACTGGGCTTCATCAATAGCAACGACGGTTGTATCCTCATCCAAATGTTCGAGGATTTGATTAGCGGAGCTGATTGGTTGTGCATCATAATCGGAGCCAGCGTGAGAGGTTACCTTTGTATCTGCAAAGCGAGTGTCGATAGCAGGCTTAAACACTTGAACCTTTTGACGGGCGATCGAAGCCCTGCGAAGACGGCGGATCAGCTCATCGGTTTTTCCACTGAACATAGATCCGACGATCACTTCAACAACGCCAGTATGATGTCTCATGAACCCTCCTTTATTTAAATTGATTTACTATAGGAATTCTAGGATCGATCAAATTTCTTTAGCAGGGTAAATTGATGTGGTCAACAGTTTTATGATTTGGATGTGGAGTATCAAGAGTGCAGATTATAAAACAGTTCAATAGAATGTATGTTATTCAGAGTTTTCATGATTCTACCATACACGTTTCGATGGGCTATCGGTGAGAATAAAATGTCAGTGACGAAAAAACAGGCAGATATGCGCGCACATCTGCCTGTTTTCGATCTGCTAATTATGGTTTTATACCTTGATTTCCTGAGCAGCTTCCGGTAATTCGTAACCCATTTGCCGCATGCGTTTCTTGAGATCTGCGAGAGATTTGCGACCGAAACCCTCTATTGCTAATAATGAGGCCTCGCCAGTTTCGAGCATCTCCAGGACCTGACCAACTTTAGTGATCTCCGCTTTAGCAAGCGAATCTGTTGCCCGAGTCCCCAACTCGAGTTCAGTGATTGGTCGTTCTGGAGAGACCTTTTCTGCTTCACGTGCTTCGAGCTCATCAATATAATCCTGTCGAGCTTGGAGCTTCTTGTAGAATCGATCTACCTGTCCCTCTGTGTCGACGATGCGCTGCTCACCAGTAAAAAAAGGATGGCAATTCGAACAAACGTCAGTGTGAATTTCCTTCACTGTTGAACCGGTTGTCCAGGTATTCCCACATGCACATATTACAAGTGCATCGGGATAATAAGTTGGATGAATTTCTTCTTTCATTGTCTTTTTATTCCTTCACGCGATACCAAAAACACCGCTAAGCGATAAATCTGTTGAATTCTGATTGAGATCAAGCTTCTGCTATTACACTTACGCGTTTGCGACCATCGCGGATGTTCTCGTAAACAACAGTGCCTTCTAATGTAGCAAATAGTGTGTGATCTCTTCCAAGACCAACATTTCGCCCTGGCTTTATCCTGGTTCCGCGTTGACGAACAAGGATATATCCAGAGAGTACATGTTCTCCACCATATACCTTGACGCCTAATCTTTTTGATTTACTATCGCGACCATTGCGGCTTGAGCCGCCGCCTTTCTTATGAGCCATTTTTTCCTCCGGATTATTCAATAATCGAACTAATTCGCAGACGTGTATATTTTTGTCGATGGCCCGTCTTGACCCGGTATCTTTCTCTTGGTTTGTATTTAAACACGACTATTTTTGGACCTTTGATCTGGGCTTCGACAGAGGCCTCAACTTTAGCCCCTTCGATATATGGAGTCCCGATCGATGTGTTTTCTCCATCAGTGATCAATAGCACCCGGTCTAGATCGATCTTTTCACCAATTTCTGCTTGATAAAGGTCAACTTCGATGGTGTTACCTTCAATGGCTTGATATTGTTTGCCGCCATCTTCAATTATTGCGTACTTCATTCGTAATCCTCCAACCTTCACTTCACCACATGAACCGCGTGCATTTTTCACTTCATCGCAGAAATGAGGGGAAGTTGGGGGCACAAGATATTGCCCCAGCGATTTTTGCCGGGGCCGCATTATTATAACGAGTAAGTATATTCATGTCAACAGGAATTCCGATTCAATTATTCTTCTCGTAACGCTTTTGAAAGGTATACCAAAGATATCCCATGGTATATTGTTTTCAAGTGTTTCAATTATATTATAGACGGTTTTTGGATTAACCATTTAACTTGAGTATCAAAAGCTTTTATCTGGATATTCCAGGGATAATTTTTGGGATGTTATGGGTGGGAAGTGAATCTAGTTGAATAGGGATTTGTAGTTATCTGAATGTCTCAAACCTGCACCGAATGCCATTTTCATAATCCGGCTGGAATGCGATTCTGTGGGAATTGCGGTTCAAAGCTGGTGGAAAGTGGGCCAAAAAAGATTGAACTTGTGGAAGCCCAATCTGTCTATTTAGATGATGTTGGTGTGCTTGTTGGCGCGGATTTAAAGGAGCGCTTCCGCCAGGCTGGATTGGAGTCAGCCGGTCAACGGCGGAATGTTACCGTGCTATTTGCTGATCTCTGCGATTCTACAGGTTTAGCAGAAAAATTTGATGAAGAAGAGTTGTATGATGTCATCCAGCGCTTCATCCATCTGTTATCTGAAAAAGTTTATCAGTATGAAGGCATGGTTGACAAGATCACTGGCGATGGCTTGATGGCGTTATTTGGTGCTCCAATTGCGTATGAAAATCCAGCGGAAAGGGCTGTCCGCTCAGCTGTTGATATGCAAGCTGGCTTAATTCAGCTGAACCAACAACTTGAAGCTCAATATGGAGCTCGCTTGAAAATGCGTATCGGCCTCAACCGAGGATCGGTGATTTTAGGAAGTGTCGGTGCAGATCTGTTGGTAGATTACACTGCGATCGGAGATACAGTAAATCTAGCCAGAAGGCTCCAGGAATCTGCTTCACCGGAATCAATTGTGGTTAGTGAAAGCGTTTATCAAGCGACACGGGCTTTCTTTGAGTATCAGCCATTGCCGGATCTGAACCTAAAAGGTTATTCCGAATCTAAACAAGGATATCGTTTGCAGGGGGTTAAATCTCAGCCCGGGTTAGTACGTGGCCTCCGGGGCTTTCAATCACCAATGATCGGCCGCGACTCAGAATTAAAGACTCTGTTGTCTTCCTTGGATGGTTTGGAGCAATTGGAAGGTGGCCAGTTCGCTGTTCTGTGTGGAGATGCCGGGTTCGGGAAAAGCCGATTAACCGCAGAGTTTAAATCCAAAATAGATCAACATAAGATAAAGGTGTTTGAAGGTCAGAGTCTAACTTATCGGAAATCTGTTTCTTATTGGATCTTCCTCGAGCTGATCCGTGATTTCCTTGGGGTCACTCCTACGACTCCAATTGATGAATTAGAGAATCGCCTGATATCCACTGTAACCCAAAATCACAGATCAGATGCTGGGGATATGCTTCCTTTCCTTAAACACTTGTTTTCGATGCAACTATCCTCGCAAAGGGATGCTCATCGACTAGAAAATTTAGATAGCGAACAGCTTCACCAGCAAACCTTTGTCGCGGTGCGGAATTTGTTTCTTGCTGAAGCGAGTAAGCAACCTATTGTCTTGATATTGGAAGATTTACACTGGGCGGATGAATTATCCCTAGAATTGTTAGCTTTCTTACTAGACTCGATCGACAACTCGCCGATCATGGTATTGGCTATTACCCGGCCTTTGTGGGATGGTAATTTTGATCAGATAATCAATTTAGGTCAGCAACGCCTTAAGGATCGCTATAAATTCATTCAATTGCAGACACTTTCTTCAGCACAAAGTGAACTTTTGCTCACTGGATTGCTTGGACAGCAGAATATTCCTCAAGAATTTCAGCTACAGATACTTAAAAAAGCTGCAGGTATACCATTCTATGTTGAAGAGATCCTACGCATGTTGATTGATGATGGGATTCTGTTTCAGGAAAATGAACAATGGGTTTTAGCTCCAGGTGAAGATGAAGAACTTGATGTCCCAAATAATCTACAGGATCTTATTCTTACCCGTTTCGATCGATTAGATCCATTTCAGCGGGGAGTTCTCCAATCGGCA
>JBFFIU010000036.1:0-16433 GCA_041556275.1 Anaerolineales bacterium
ACTTCGTTTACCGCACCACGTTTGCCTCAATTGCGGTCATTATCAAGGCCGAGAAATTATCGAAGTTGAAGAAGAATAATCAATCTTGACGGGTCGTTAATATTAACGGCCCGTTTATCTTTTTTGCAAGATGCGAATGAACCTTAATAGAGAACGAATCGCTTTCTTGTTTCCTGGTCAGGGCTCACAATCAGTTGGGATGGGGAAAGAGCTGGCTGCAGCTTATCCTAAGGCAGATGAAATATATCAAGAAGCTGATGGAATTTTGGATCTTTCCCTCTCAAAGATCGCTTGGGACGGTCCTGAGCATGAGTTGAACGATACCGTCAATACCCAACCTGCCTTATTCGTGCATTCAATCGCAGTACTAAAAATCTTCCAAGAAGTTTATCCAAACCTGCAACCCGATTTTGTCGCTGGGCATTCGATGGGAGAGTTGAGTGCATTGGTAGCTGCTGGAGCATTGCAGTTCAAAGAGGGTTTGCAGCTGGTCCGTGAGCGTGGGGTCTTGATGAAAGAAGCTGGTGAAAAATCCCCAGGCGGAATGGCGGCCATTATCGGACTTGACATCAATGAGATTGAAGTGATTTGCTCCACTGCCAGTTCAGAGGATGAGATCGTCCAAGTTGCCAATGACAATTGCCCAGGACAAGTGGTCATTTCTGGATCAGCGCTGGCGTTAGACCGTGCGATGGTCCTTGCTCAAGAATCGGGAGCTCGGCGTGTTGTTCGCTTGGCAGTAAGTATCGCTGCACATTCCCCCTTAATGGGTCATGCTCAAGATAGATTTAATCAGGCAGTAGATGCAGTTTCCTTTACTGATCCAATAATCCCGATCATCGGAAATGTGAAAGCACAACCAATTAATTTAGTGGACGATATCCGTATCGATTTACAAGCACAATTGAATTCTCGCGTCCGCTGGACAGAGTCGATCCAATATATGCGAGCTCAAGGAATTTCGACGTTCCTGGAGATTGGAAACAACTCCGTACTTACTGGTCTGCTCAAACGCATTGATCGTAAAGCAGTTGGGTTCTCGGTTGGGAATCCAGAAGATCTTGCTAAATTTACCTCCATCTAAAATCAAAGAATTCTCGAATTTGATCTTACCGATACAGGGATAAAAGACCTGGTTACGGTATAATTACCAAAATTCCAATTACAGGAGTACACAATGTCCCTGCCCCCATCCCTTTCCCTGGAAGGCAGAATTGCGGTTGTAAGTGGTGCATCGCGGGGAATTGGTCGCGCAATTGCCACCGAATTATCCCAGAGAGGTGCCGCTGTCATCGTCAATTATCTTAAATCTGCTGATGATGCCGCTGAGATTGTATCTCAGCTAAATGAAAGTGGTGGTAAGGCCGAGGTATTCCAAGCGGATGTTTCAAAATTTGATCAAGCTCAAGCTTTGATCAAATTTGCAATCGACACATACGATGGACTCGATATCCTGGTTAATAATGCAGGTATAACACGCGATAAATTGATCATGATGATGACGGAAGAAGATTGGGATATCGTTCAAGATACTAATCTGAAAAGCACATTCAATTGTTCAAAAGCAGCTGTTCGCCATATGATGCGCAAACGCTTCGGCAGGATCATAAACATCACATCGGTTGCGGGTCAAATGGGGAATCCAGGACAAACGAATTATTCAGCTTCTAAAGCGGGGCAGATTGGTTTTACAAAAGCCCTAGCGCGTGAAGTCGCTTCCCGTAAGATTACAGTTAATGCGATAGCAGCTGGCTATGTCGAGACAGATATATGGGCAGCCGTTCCTGATGACGCCCGTGAAGCGATCTTGTCAATGATCCCGATTGGCCGCAAAGGTGAACCCGTTGAGATTGCCTATACCGTCGCATACCTTGCATCAGAACAGGCATCATATATCACTGGGCAAATTATTGGCATAGATGGCGGGATGACGATGATGTAGTGAGAATATAATTGGAGCAGAATGTCTGAGACAACCTTAACACCCGGAAAAACAACCATATCAATAGATGTGATCTTGACCATTGCACGTTTGACAACCTTAAGTGTTCCTGGTGTCAGCAGGATGAGTCGAGTCCCTACCCGGCGATTTAAATCGATGCTTTTTCATCGCCAGGATGAAGATGGCGTGCATATTGAAGTCGAGGAAGATACTGTTTATGCGGAGATCTTTGTAATCCTCGAATCTGAAATCAACATTCGCGAAGTCGGTCGCAATATTCAAACCGCAGTTGCCAGAGCTATCACAGACATGATTGGTATGCAAGTGGGCCTAATCAACATTCATGTTGATGATATCGATTACCCAGAGGTGCTTGAGGCCGCTGTAAATTAATGAAAGCACGAACCAGGGCGAGATCAGTTGCCCTGCAGGCACTTTACGAAATTGATCTAGTAAATCACCTTCCAATGTCGGTGATTCAATTTCGCTTAGCAGAAGAGTCTCTGGATGAAAAAATGGCTGAATTTGCCAGGCAAATCGTCCATGAGGTTTGGCCAATAATTGGAGAGCTGGATCAATTCATTGCTGAACATGCTCCAGAATGGCCGCTCGACCAAGTAGCCATTATCGACCGCAATATCATTCGAATTGCACTCTGGGAGTTTGCAGTTAGTGATAATATCCCCATAAAAGTAGCTATTAATGAAGCTGTAGAACTGGCCAAAAAATTTGGTTCTGATAGCTCTCCTCGTTTTGTAAATGGTGTATTAGGTAGCCTGGCTTCCCGTCAAAATGAGATCCGCCAATCTTTGAAGCATTTACAGAGGCCAGCATAAAAAGATTATGGATATCCTTGGTATAGGTCCTTTAGAATTAATTTTCATCTTGATCATTGCCTTAATCGTGCTCGGACCCAAAGATATGGTTAAAGCTGGGCGAACGCTTGGAAAATTCTTACGCCAGGTTGTCACTTCACCTACCTGGCGCGCAGTAACTCGTACATCTTCTGAATTACGCACCCTGCCAAATAAACTTATCCGTGATGCTGGATTAGAAGATGACTTCAGGGAGATAGAAAATGCAACTAAGAAAGCCATTCCAACTAACCTGACCTCAGATCTTGAGCAATGGCAGCAAGATATCAATCCATGGACATCACCTCCTCCGAAGGACACGGACACCAAGGAAATTGAAAATTCGGAAGAAAATTCAATAGCACCCGTAAACAAATCTGAAGAAGAACAAAATTAATTTATGCGAAATTTGCTGCGTGGAATCCGGTATTTACTCCTGCTGCCGTTCCGGTGGGTGCAGACCATTTTTCGTGAAGTAAAGGAATTCCTTTCCGAGGAACCTGAAGACACCCCCCTTGGCGATTCACTCGAAAAAGCGATCAATAATCCTGAAAGTTTATTTGCCCATCTTGGCGCACTTAGAAAACACCTTCTTAGGGCAGTTCTTGTTCTGGGATTGGCCACTATCATTGCCTTTGCCTTTGCATCCCAAATAATCGATCTTCTTGCATATCCTGTTGGAGGGATATCCGCCTTGGTGGCGATCGATCCCACTGAACCAATCGGTACTTTCATGAGGGTAGCGATACTCACTGGTTTCGCATTCGCATTACCCTATATCATTCTTGAACTCTGGTTATTCATTGCCCCAGGTCTCAGTCGAGCTTCACGCATCTTTGGACTGTATGCCATCCCTGTCGCAGTCATTTTTTTTATCGGCGGTATGGCATTTGCTTTTTTTATTCTATTACCCACTGCCATCCCATTCCTTGTGAATTTTGGGGGGATTACCAGTCAAATTCGACCATCATCCTACATCCGGTTTGTGACCGCAATTATGTTTTGGATTGGGATTGCATTTCAGTTTCCTCTGATCATCTATGTTTTAGCTCGTGTTGGACTTGTACGATCCAAGGTATTGCTCGACCAGTGGCGGATTGCGATTGTCATCATTGCTGTATTGTCTGCAGCAATAACTCCAACTATCGATCCAGTAAATATGGCTCTAGTAATGGGACCAATGATCGTACTTTATTTTCTCGGAATTTTCCTCGCGAAAGTAGCTGAGCGAGGTCGACCAAGAGAAATTAGTGAGAGCGAGACTTCACCAGACTCGGTGTCTCAAACCTCTTGATTTCATTATGAGCGTCTTTAATGGAGGCGAAATGCGTGCACGGCGCGCTTTACTCTACACACCTGGAGACGATCTACATAAAATAAAAAAAGCAATTACACTCGGTGTGGATTGTATCTGTCTGGATTTGGAAGACGGCGTCGCCATGAATCAGAAGGAATCTGCCAGAGAAACGGTTGCTGAAGTATTAAAATCCTACGAGTTCGGCAGATCGGAACGCTTAGTAAGAATCAATCCTGTAGGCTCTGGATTAGAAACTGAAGATCTTACAGCAATCTTGCCATCCAAACCAGATGGGATCGTTTTGCCAAAGGTAACCGGGATAGAACAAATCAAATGGCTCGAGCAACAAATCTCTTCTCAAGAAAAGCGAAAAAATTGGTCTAAAGACAGCATCGTGATCTTCGCTATCATAGAGACCGCTTTAGCTGTTGTTAATCTTAGGGAAATCGCCGCCTCGGATTCCAGCCTGAAAGTTCTTGTATTTGGTGCAGAGGATCTAGCTGCCGAAGTCGGTTCCCAACGATCCAATTCTGCTTGGGAAGTATTCTATGCCAGAAGCGCCGTTGTTACTCATGCCGCTGCATTTGGCCTTCAAGCAATCGATATGGTTTATATCGATTTCACCGATCCAACAGGACTGCGAACCCAAGCAAATCAGGGTTTGCATTTAGGATTTGATGGAAAACAAATTATTCACCCAGATCAGGTTAATATTGTCCAAGAAATTTTCACGCCCGATAAAGATGCCATCGCTAAAGCTTATAAAATCCTGGCGGCATACGCTGATAATCAAGAAGCTGGACGAGGTGCTTTTTCGATGGATGGAACAATGATCGATGCCCCTGTAGTTAAATCCGCGCAGAAGGTAATTGACCGCGCCCGGGCTGCTGGGAGAATTTAACGAATGAAACTTCATTCCATCTGACGAACTTTAGTTTTAGGAGGCAATTAATGAGTGATCGTGTAGCAATTATCGGCATTGGTTGGTCAGGATTTCGCCCTATCTCGCCAGAGTTATCCTATAAAGAACTAATGTATGAAGCTGCTTCTCGAGCATACAATGATGCTGGAGTGGATCCAAGGAAAGATGTTGAGAGCTTTATTACGGTCGCAGAAGATTTTCATGAGGGCACAAGCATTTTCGATGAATATACTCCCGACCAATTGGGAGCAGTCCTCAAACCCATGCACACAATTACCGGGGATGGTTTACATGGCCTGGCAACAGCTTACATGCTCGTAAAAACAGGACAATTCTCAATCGTTGCTGTTGAAGGCCATAGCAAAGCCTCGAACATCCTTACTTTATCTGGTATTACTGCTTATGCCCAAGATCCAGTTCTTAATCGGCCTTTGCGCCTCAATACGCAATTTGTGGCTGGCATGGAGATGAATCGATACCTCCATCATACAGGGACAACAGCTCAACAATGTGCAGAGGTCGTAGTCAAGAATAGAAGAAATGCACTTCGTAACCCTTCTGCCCCTTATGGTGCTGATCTATCCATTGGTGATGTACTTTCCGGACCTCCATTAGCATGGCCGCTCGGAAGCCGAGAAACGGCAGAACATTCAGATGGTGCCATAGCCTTTATTCTCGCTTCTGAAGAGAAAGCGCTGTACTTATCTGATTTTCCGATTTGGGTATTAGGCATTGGTTGGAGTAATGATTCTCCAAGTCTGGAGAACCGCAATTGGGGAGTATCAAATTCAACAAAAGATGCTGCCTTTATGGCCTACCGACAGGCTGGAATAGCGAGCCCCTACCAGGCAGTTGATTTCGCTGAAGTTGATGATATATACGCATTCAAAGAACTTCAGGTACTTGAATCACTAGGATTTTTCAGACCTGGTGAAGCAGGCCCTGCCACGCAGGAAGGTCTCACTCAAAAGGAAGGTGCCTTTCCAGTTAACGTATCTGGGGGCAGTCTTGGTATCGGTAATTTACTGGATGCTAACGGCCTGGTACGAGCTTTAGAGATCATCCTGCAGCTGCGTGGTGAGGCAGGACCTCGCCAGCTAGAGGATGTCAGTATTGGACTCGCCCAATCCTGGCGGGGAATTCCCACCGCCAGTGATGCGGTCGCGATATTCAGTAATTGAGGAGGTGGATGGATGTCTATGCGTAAAGTGGCAATCGTTGGAGCAGGTATGACGAAGTTCGTCCGAAGGGCATTGGAAACTGGCAAAGAGCTCTCCTGGCAAGCTACAAGACAAGCTTTAGATTCATGTGATCTAACCATGGATGATATTGAAGCTGTTTGTCTTGGAACAGCTCCAGATGCGTTTGATGGTGTTCACATGAAAGGAGAATACTTGAGTGATGGCGCAGGTGCTTGGCGAAAGCCTTATATGAGATCCTATGTTGGTGGTGGAACGGGTGTCTTCGTCCCGATCCAGGGTTGGTACCATGTCGCCTCTGGTTTATTTGATGTGGTGTTGGTTGTTGCGGAAGAAAAAATGTCTAGTTATTACCCTCATGCCCAGGCAGCTTTCTTGACCATTTTCGATCACACCACTGAACGCCCGCTAAAACCAAATCTCTTGTGGATTTTCGCTCTTGAGATGAATCGTTATATGCAAACCTATGGCATATCCAAATCGGATATCGCGCGTGTTGCAGTTAAGAATAAACGTAATGCTGCTGATCATCCTAGCGCATTACTCGGAGATGCAGAGATAACTGTAGATGATGTGCTAAACTCCGAGACCTTAGCCTGGCCAGTTAACCGATTGGATGTCAGCCCGGTTTCAGATGGCGCTGTAGCAATTGTGCTTGCTGCCGAACACGTCGCCAAACGCATTACAGATAAACCGGTATGGATCGAAGGTGTTGGTTGGAATCTTGACACAGCATACTGGACTAACCGGGATTTGGCTTACCCCCGTTATGTGGAATATGCTGCCCGCATGGCATATGACATGGCAGGGATTAAAGAACCAAGAAAGCAGATACACATCGTTGAACCATACGATCCTTTTGATTATAAAGAGCTTCATCACCTTGAAGGTTTATTGTTAGCTGATCGGGGGCAGGCCCCACAACTGGTTGCCGATGGAATCACCCACCGTGATGGTGATATGCCAGTCTGCCCTTCAGGTGGATTACTTGGTGTGGGAAATCCAATTGCTGCAGCCGGCCTAATGAAAGTAGCTGAGCTTTTCTGGCAGCTGCGCGAAGAGGCTGGTGCTCGTCAGGTTCCAGGTCAACCTAAGCGAGGTCTCGCTCAAGCCTGGGGTGATCTAATGCAAGTTGGTACAGTTGTTATCGTCGGACGATAAGGAGGATCTAATGTCAAGTGATTATCCTGGAACATCATTAAGTGAAAAAGAAATTCAAGATGGTACTGTTCTTTCTGTCCAAGACAAATTGCTGGGAAATTTCGCCTGGGACACAGGAATCGCTATTAGCAAATATTTGGCTGGCTTCAAAGATGGGGTAATTCTCGGTTCGTATTGTACTCAGTGTAGGAAGACAGTCGTTCCTCCGAGAAATGTGTGCGAATGGTGCTACCGCCCAATGTCAGAATATATACCACTTGGTGATACTGGTGTGGTAAACACATTTTCCTTGTGTTATGTAACATGGGATGTCAAACGAATAAAAGATCCGGAGGTACCTGCGGTCATTGATTTGGATGGTGCCTCCCCACTGCATGGTATCATGCACAAATTGGGTGATGTTCAACCTGATCAAGTAAAAATTGGTATGAAGGTACAAGCGGTTTGGAAACCTGCTGCAGAACGGGAAGGCGCAATTACCGATATCCTTTACTTCAAACCCATCGAGGAGTAAGAGAATGACATTATTGAGACGTGATCCTTCTGCACCCCAGAATTGGCAAGGCGAAATGCCCGTCGCGAACCGTTACACATACGGTATTGCTGGAGAGCGATTTTTTAGAGCCATCCAGGAAGAGGGTCGTATCATGGGAACTCATTGCTCAAATTGCGACCACACGTATGTACCGGCGGCAGCTTTTTGCGAAAGGTGTATGAATCAGCTCGGTGAATGGGTAGATGTAGGTATCACCGGAGAAGTGGTCACCTTCACCCACTTATATATAAATATGGATGATTCCCCCAAAGATGAGCCTGAAACAGTTGCTTTCATTAGATTGGGAGATGGGGGTTTAATCCACAGATTAGTTGTTGACAATCCCTCACATCTTACAATCGGTATGCAAGCGGAAATCGTCTTTAAACCACTGGATGAGAGAAAAGGATCCATTCTCGATATCGATTATTTTAAGTTGATTTCTGAAGAACAGAACTAAACAAATCATATCCGCCTACTGCCAAACAACAAAACTAACCTTTCGACAACTCTTGCGTGGATATGCAGCATTCTGGTTTAGGAAAGATGATTTCTTCTTATGAGGGACAAGGAATTGGAATTCGTACCTGGATACTTATTCTTATCCCAGCTGCAACTGCTATCTTTTTCTTTCTACTCTATGGCATGCTACTTGCATGGGAGTATTATCTGAAATACGGCCCTGCTTCGGCCATGTATATTGCTAGACCTTGGTATGTTGCGGCACTTATTCTGCTAGTTCTATCCCTCCCATATTTTTTATATCGCCTTTCATGTTCTCTGAGAAGAATCGATATTTTCGAAAATGCCATGATTTATCGTAATTCTCTATTACGCCGCAGACTTTATTATTGGTCAGACATAAAAGGTATAACTTCATTTGCTACTGCGATAACTTTAATTAAAAATAAAAAACAAATTCGAACAGAACCAAGTGCAATCATTTACCCGAATACCGGAAAGCCAATAAAATTAACTAAGAGATTTGAAAATATCCCTCTCCTCGTTGAAGAAATTAAATCGATGTTTTACCCACAAATCTGGCCAAAGATTAAATCAAGTTTTCTTGCAGGGAGTACACTCGACTTAGGACGAATATCATTGTCAAATAATTATTTATTCTTCTCCAATATAAAAATTCCATGGCAGTCAATTAATCAGATCAAAGTTGAGTCTGGAAACGTTGTGATCGAATTGCACGATAAAAATCTTTACCGGGTACCTGTTTCAGAGGTTCAAAACCTTGAACTCTTTTTTCAGCTTGTTGATTGGGGGATTCGCATATGACAAATCGCTATTCTGATCAGCGGTCCAATACTAATATTCTGAAATCCCATTCCAACCAGTTAATTCACCAAAAGGGAAAGAATATCGTTATTATATTCTTTGTAATGGTTATTTTAAGCCTAGCGTGCAGCACAACAAATCCTCCCCTCTTCTCAACACAGACACCTCAACCCACTCCTACAATCCAAACACGAGAATTAGAGCCTCTAGCAGCTGTGACTTTCCAGGTTGAAATCCCTCCATATTCTCCATCAGATCAACCGATTTTATTGAGTATTCTGGATGAAGTGACCGGTCTGGCTCTCAATATCAGCCGGTATGAAATGCAGAAAATTGATGATCACATATATTCGATCACGCACCCATTTCCTGTTGGTGCCAATATTAAATATCGCTATGCCCGGCAAGATGTTTATATTGCAGAGGAACATACCACAGATGGCCGTCCTGTTCGTTATCGTATCTTCCGCGTCGATGGACCTGGAACAGTTCGAGATATCGTCAGCACATGGAGTGATCAATCATACCTTGGTCTGACAGGCCGAATAATGGGTACGGTTACAGACAGCAGCAACAATCCGATCCCCAATATATTAGTAACAGCTGGTGGCGCGCAAACGGTCACTACTTCAAATGGTAGTTTCCTTGTGGAAGGTTTACCTCCTGGGGAACATAATCTTGTACTGTATGCATTCGATGGGTCCTTCCAGACATTTCAACAGGGAGCTGTTATCGCGATTGAATCAACCACACCAGCGAAAGTGGAAATGGTTGAGGCACCCTTAGTCAAAGTAACTTTCACAGTATCTGTACCTGATGGTACATTGCCTGCAGTTCCAATCCGGCTGGCAGGAAATCTCGAACAATTGGGAAACACCTTTTCCGATCTTTCAGGCGGGATGAATACGCTGGCATCTCGCATGCCAACCCTTACTGCAATTTCGGATGACCTATATTCACTGGAAGCTGAACTCCCGTCAGGAGCATATGTTGAATATAAATACACATTAGGGGATGGTTTTTGGAATGCCGAACATACTTCTGGTGGGGATTTCAAAATCAGGACAATGACTGTACCAGACACAGACATCCAGATCAAAGATCACATTGATAACTGGGGTGACTTATCGGACGTTGGACCAATCCTATTTGATCTTAATGTCCCATCTAACACTCCAGAATTTGATTACGTTTCTATCCAGTTTAATCCTTTCGGCTGGACGGAGCCGATCCCGATGTGGAAACTGGGGGAAAATCATTGGGTGTACATGTTGTACAGCCCGATCGCGAATCAGGAGAATTTCACCTATCGATACTGTAGAAATGACCAGTGCGGTCGTGCTGATGATGAAGCGACTCCCGGTGATGATTCACCAGGGCGAAGCTTGAGCATATTAGAGGGTATGCAATCGGTTGAGGACACGGTTGATGCCTGGTTCTGGTACAAACCAGAATCCTCCGCAGGCACCCAGGAGGATACAGATAAATCTGCCAGGGATCAAAACTTCATTACCGGTGTTGAGATACAATCCTATTTCCATCCTTCTTTGATCCCTCGCTCGCCCGTTGCCCTGAAGGAAATTGAATCTTTGGGATCGAGATGGGTCTTTCTCACCCCAAGCTGGACGTATACTCGACAAAATCCACCAGTACTGGAACCTGTTACTGGTCAAGATCCAACTTGGTCGGAAGTGAGCACCATTGCCAGAAAGGCGCAATCATTCGAGTTGGATGTGTCTCTCAATCCTGGTCCAAGATTTCCCACAGAAACTGACTCTTGGTGGTCTAGTTCTGAACGAGACTTTGCCTGGTGGAATGTTTGGTTCGAACGCTACGAGAATTTTATTCTTCATTTTGCCGATTTGGCTCAATCGGAAGATATTGAAGGATTGGTAATCGGTGGAGAGTGGGTATCACCCGCACTCCCAGATGGGAAATTGTCTGATGGCAAAACTTCAGGTGTGCCTGCGGATGCCGAGAGTCGCTGGCGAAAATTAATCGCAACTGTTAGAGAACATTACGATGGCACATTATTTTGGGCGTTACCATCTTCAGAAAGTGGCATCGATCCCCCCATATTCATTGAAGACCTGGATCATGTCTATCTTCTCTGGTCGCTACCCCTCACCAATCAGGCAGAACCGGCTATCGAGCAATTACGAGATACAGCTTTCCAATATCTGGACAGTGAGGTTTTTCCCGTTCAACTCAACTTAGAGATGCCTTTCACATTGGCTGTCGCATATCCATCCGCTGCAGGGGCACTTCAAGGATGTATTTCAATCACTGACGAAGTTGGAGAAAAGAGCTGCCTCGATTCTAAATTCCTTGAACCCCCTTATCCTGATACCCAGTATGTTTCCCGTGATCAAAAAGCTCAAGAGCAGGCGTACAGTGCCCTACTCATGGCTTTTGATGAACACAAATGGCTCGATGGGTTTGTTACCCGGGGTTATTACTCACCTGCGGAGTTAAATGACAAATCCACCTCAGTCCATGGTAAACCCGCACAAACTATTCTTCGAATTTGGTTTAATCAATTCACTTATCAACAACTCGAAGAAGAATAGTTATGTTCTATTATCTCAATTCTGCACTGTTGAGCATCTTGAATAAATATTAAATTTCAATCCCCTCAAGATTTTTAGCAGTTTTCGTCATCGGTGAACAAAACATGGATTGTGGTATAATCTTCACGCCATGGATTCGGATGTAACATCGCTGGAACCGCCACCTGAATCAGAATTCGATCCAGGGATAGCTACAAATCAGCAAGAAGAAATCCGCCAACGACAAGCAATAATCGTTGGTGTGATCATTGCGGTGGTTATTCTTCTCGCGTTGCTAATTACCGGGGTTGTTCTACTCGCTTCTCCTGGGACCGATGCGGAAAGGGTGAGAGACATCATGATCATATTCATGGCTCTCGCTTTCCTCTTCTTGAGCATCTCGATGCTGGTACTGATCGTCCAGCTGGCAACTTTGATCAATCTTCTGCAAAATGAGATCATACCGATTGTCGAATCAACGAGTGAAACTGCCAATACATTGCGAGGTACGGCTGTCTTCATGAGCGACAACTTAACCGAACCGGTTATTAAACTCAATCAGTACTTAGCTGGCTTTGCGAAACTATTTGAACTGATTGGTTTATCACGTAAACGCTGATAAAATTAAATAAAAAGGGAAATCAGAAAGGAGAACTAAAAATGGCTGATAATAATGGAGATTTGGGATCTTTCTTGGCGGGATTCATGATTGGTGGCTTGATCGGCGCTGGGGTAGCGCTTTTGATGGCCCCACAATCTGGTGAAGAGACTCGCGCATACATCAAGGATAAGAGCATTGAATTGCGCGATCAAGCGGCTGAGACTGCCGGTGAAGTTCAGACACGCGCATCCGACTTGGCTCAACAAACTGCTCAAGCTTATGAAGAACAGATTCAACGCCTTCAAGCTGCAGTAGATGCAAGCAAGAAGAAACCGGCTAAGAAAACCGCGGAAAAAGCAGCTGATGAATCCGAGGCAGAAGCACCAGCTGAAGCATAAGATTTTCTATTCCAGTGAAAAGAGGTCGGTAAATTCCGACCTCTTTTTTTATTAGTCATGATTGACCTGATTCGAGATCGCTGATTACTTTGATGGTCGCAGGAAGTAGATCACTTGCCAATACAGGGGTGACAGTTCCTAATGATGCAGCTGCTTGGAGGCCACTCTGGGCATGAATCCAGCTCCCACAAGCTGCGGCTTCGAATGCTTCAACCCCTTGTGCACGCAGACCAACAATGATTCCTGCCAATACGTCACCAGAACCTGCTTTGGCAAGTGCTGCTGTAGCAACGGGGATCACCGCAGCCCGCCCTCCTGGTTCTGCAACGACCGTATTCGCCCCTTTAAGAACGATGACTTGTTCCCATTCTCGCGCATAACGCTCGGCTATGTCAATCCGATTGGATTGAATTTTTGCGACTTCCAGATCAGTTAGCACGGACATCTCCCCCGGATGAGGAGTCAATATTGCAGGTTGATTAATCTTCTCTGGCCAATTTGGTACCCGTGCTAGATGCTTTAATCCATCTGCATCAATCACCAGCGGTGGTAGTTCCGACTTTTCGTTTTCGTATTTCTGGTCAGGTTCAGTCACAAAGCCAATTGCTCCATGACGACTAGGTGGAGAACCTTTTAGTAGTTCTTCTAAAAAGTGATAAGTTTCATCCTCTAATCCAAACCCTGGTCCGAGCAACATAGCTGTGGGTTTATCAAGGTTATCAAGGATCACTTCAGCAGCACCCGCTTCAATTACACCAAGTTCATGTGGTAATAAAAGCCAGGTTCCTTCCGGGAATTGACCAGCAAGAGCGATATGTAATGGTGCAGGAACTGCTAATGTCACTAATCCAGCTCCCGCCCGATACGCACCCATCCCTGCCAGTAATGCAGCGCCGGTATAGTTAACAGAACCAGCAATTATCAATGCTGTCCCAAATGTACCTTTATGAGCGTCCCTCGGACGCGGGGGTAATACACCTCGTACCCACAGCTGATCAACGACAAATCGACTTATTTTTTGCCAAGTTTTTGAGCGTTTATCATTCTTTTTCAGCCCTATGCCGACAAGCTTCAAATCTCCAATGTAATTATTCGCGGGAAATTCCAATAGTCCCCTCTTTACTGCAGCCATGGTGACTGTGAAATTTGCTTTCAGGCATTCTGCAGCTACCTGTCCGGTATCACAATCAACGCCCGAGGGACAATCGACTGCCACGATCTTGGGCCTTTTCCGGATTTGATTGACTACTGCCTTGGCGAATCCCATTGTTTTAGCAAGGTCACCCTTCAATGGCAGCTGAATACCCGTCCCTAATACACCATCCAATAGCAAAGCGTGATCCTCGATGGCTGATTTTAATAAATTAAAATCTGGATCAGTATTGATTTTTATTATCTTGCCGCCTTTAGAAACCAGACGTTCAATAAGGGGATCTTCCTTTTCCCTCGACTTGACGATATATGCGCTCGAATTCCACCCCAATTCTGCTAATTCTGCTAGAGCAACCAATGTATCTCCACCATTATTCCCCGAACCAACCAATCCCAGGACACCCCCATCTTGAAATTCACCAAATGTAGATAAGATTTCCTTCACCAATCCTGATCCAGCGTTTTCCATCATCATGGCATAAGACAAGCCGTTCGCATCTGCTTCCCGCTCCACGGCTTGCATTTGCTTAACTGAAACTAATTTCACTTCGCCCTCCATGAACTAATGTAGTTATATTCATCTTGTTGCTGCCATTATCATGTTCTCTAAATCTGCTCTCACCCAATCTAAGCCTAATTCGCTTAATTTTGCCGGGTTTGGGATTCCAGTTTGGCTATCCCAATCACGCACAGTGTAATACGCTTCTAACATGGCATCAAATTCGGGTACGAATCCAGTAGGATCATCTTCATATGGAATCAACAAGGCTTTTGGCAGTTTATCAAAATCTCTCGTTAATCCAAATCGATTATTAATCACCCGCTTCAAATTCCAACCACGTTCACCGGCTTTCAACGTATCTTCAATTGACCAATCTAATCCACAGGCTGAGTTGATCAAGTCAACAATGTCTCCTGGAGGAACATTCGAAAAAATACACATCACCAATGAATTGAATAGTGTCCGCCAATCTTGATGGCGGGCAACATTTCTCACCTTTTCTGTGCCAGCATGAGGCGAGAAGTATTCTAATTCTAAAGAGGGATAACATTGCCCGACCTCAACTAAGTAGTAATCCGATTGGTTATGGCAGGCCCCTCTTGGAGATGTTGCATAAACAAGGCCCATACCGGTCGCACCGCGTGGATCATGATAAGCTATTTCTAAACCATTAACTTGTATGGCTCTATCCCCTGCATTGAACCGACTTCCAAATTCTCGTGCCCCCAAAGCAAGATACTTTCCAAATCCTTGTTTATATGCAGTTTTGTGGATCAACTTTTCTACAACATCAGCGTTACCCCATTCTATCGCCAGACCATCCGTATCCGTATCCTGGATATCTCCCGAATCATATAAAGCCATAGCCAAGCCAATGATGTTGCTGAGACTGATGGTATCCATGCCATATCGATCGCAAAGATCTCCAAATCCGCTAATACGTTCAGGGTCATCAATTAAAAGATTCGGCCCGAAACCCGCCAGAGTTTCATATTCCGCACCTTTACGTTTTTTTCCATTTTTGAGCTTGATAATCCTGCCACATGCGATCACACACGCATGACATGCGCTCACACCTGCCAATAATGTGTTTCTAATATTCGTACCAGATATATTCAAATCATCTTTAAATTTTCCTCTGGTGAAATATTTTTTTGGCATCTCCATCAGATAATTCATATAATCAACAACGCTTGCCGTCCCAAGGTCGCGTGCAATTTTCGTAACAGGATCTTTTTTCAACTGACGATTAACCTCAGAGCGAATTGCGTTGTATCGATCGGATTCAGACACTGGAATTTTTCCTGAGCCTTTAACAGCCACTGCTTTTAAATTTTTTGATCCCATAACAGCGCCCATCCCAGTCCGCCCTGCCACGCGTCCATGATCACTCATAATCAATGCAAATGGGATCATCGCCTCTCCGGCAGGACCAATACAGGCAACTCGAACTCCAGGTATGTCTATTTCATCCAGAATAGAGTCTCGGGTCTGGTATGTATCCAATCCAGCTAAATGTTGGGCTGGTTCGAAAGAAACCTCTCCATCATTGATCAAAAGGTAGATCGACTCACTCGCATTTCCGACGATCAATAAGCCATCAAAGCCTGTTTTACGTAACTCAACACCCCAAAAGCCACCGCAGTTCGATTCGCCCCATAATCGAGTTGCTGGTGAGCGCCCGCAAACGACGTAGCGTCCAACGGCTGGCCCAGCTGTTCCAGATAGCGGGCCATTAAGAAATAATAATGGTGCTTGCGGGGATAATGGATCCAATTCAGGTGTCAAATGATCGTATAGGATTCGCGCCGCTAGAGACGCGCCCCCTAGGTAGTTCTTTTCCCATTCTTGAGGTATATCAAAACAAGAGATTTTTCGCGTTGTCAAATCTATGGACAGGATCGGCTGCATCAGGATATCACTACCTCCGAAATCAGGATGATTTTGCGCTCAAAACTGAAGTTTACCAGATGTTGTGCCAATTCCTTGAACCTAAGAAACTAATTTTGGATATACTAATCATTATGGAAATTA
>JBFFIU010000037.1:0-16406 GCA_041556275.1 Anaerolineales bacterium
ATCAAGATGTAAACCCAAATAGGTGAAATAGTATCAAACAAGCTTGGAACGCCATGCATTCCACCATCATCCTCTGTTCTCGTGATCAGAATACGAATTCGGCAATCCTTCTGCATCTTCAGCAAAAGTAAGAAGATCAGACTTCCAAGAACCATGTTAATAGCAAAAGTTTCTGTGGTTGGTAAATATGCGAAATAAAAACCTGAGAACAAGACTAACATGGCAGCTAACATCGCTGCCCAACGCTTTGGGTGAAAAGAGTAAGCCAGATAAGCCGTTATCGGCACTAAACTTCCAGACAATACAATAAACACAAATCTGGCTCCCCAAAAGTTTTGCATGCCAGTGAGCATAATTCCTAACCCAGCGAGAACTGCTGCCGTAGGCATCCAATAAGTGTACGCAGGATGAGGAATACCTCGTGGATCATCTAAATAGTTCCATAAAAAGGGTTCACTGAAACCCTGGTTATTGGCTATGCGCAAACCCATGGCATAATAATAGTCAGCATCCATGTACCCAGGCACCGGTTCGAGAGCTGCAACGCCAAGAAATACTAGCACTCCGAGAATGAACAGCAACCCATACAAACGAACAGTCATGATAAAAATAAATTTTCCAAGTTATCTCCCCGCATATCTACCAGGCTCCCCACCACAAGTTTGTACTTATACTAGGAGAAACTCAAATTTAGCCCAATCCATTGTCCAACCACATTATTCCTCGATTGCTCGCAGCTCTTCAACAAGCAAACGTGGAGGACGAATCCCCCACCAACGGACCCAATAGAGCGTAGCCAATAAAAACAAAGGCAAAGGAAAAAACATAACAGGATGTTGTATTGGCTGATATCCAAAATCAATCGTTCGAAAAAATAGCGCCCATGGTCCAACAAATAAAAGTAGAAGCACAAACACGACCAATCCATTCCCTGCTGACCCCCATCGCTCTACCCACATTGCTAATACCAGAACCAAGGGTAAAAACAGAAGGATAAAATTCCCTGGATCTGTTTGGATTCCAATCCATTGACTTGCGACTAATGTCAGACATACCGACCAGAGAAACCAGCGGAACTCTTTTCTAATCACCAACTTCCATTCGATAATCATTACTAAACCAAGAATTGCGCTCAAAGCCCACCCTAATCTCCGACCCGAAGCTGGTAACCATAACTCGAAGACCGCTCCTGGGGTTCCGGGTGGATTGTAACTCGAGTAACGTAAGATCTCTCTCAGGTTTTGCAAAGGCCAATCAGGAACAAACAAAGCTGCGCTAACAGACATAATTACCAACGTAATCACCAACCATAATAAAGTTTTCCATCTTCCTAAAGTCAAAGTCCAGATGATCACAATAATGATCGGCAAAAAGACCAAATGGGGTTTTATTGTAGTGAGCGCAATGAGTACCCCAGCTAATTCATCCCTTTCCGATCGTAATGCGGCAAATGCAGTCACAAGAAATAAAGACACCAGGATAACTGCATTTCCATTAATCAATGGTCGCAAACTGTGGTACCAGAAAATAGAGAAAACTAAGAACAAAGGTATCAACCAAAGATTCATTTTCCAACGCGTCAATCTCAAGCAAATAACCGCCAAACCAACCAAGGCAATCTCTAAGGTGGTCATCCAGAAAGCTCTCGCTAGATCATAATTCTCGATCAGCGCGTAAGGAAGAAATACGAGCGCGGAGTATAAGGGATAAGCCACTCGCAGCTCATGTTCGCCAGGCGCAGCTGGTCTGCCATATGCAAATGTTTGGATCCGTTCAGCTACAGTATCGCTATATGGGCTGGTACCCTCCACCAACAATGCGCGCGTCCCAACCCAATGTACTAGGAAATCATTCCCACCTGGATTTTCTTTGACAAACTGTAAATTTGCCCAGGTGACAAGCGCTAACATCCCCAAGATTAGTATTGCGAATAAATACCAAAACCGATTCAAATAAGAGTTCATTTTCTCAATTTTATTTTTTCAGAATACAAAAAACTCATTCGCACAACCAAATAATTCTCCTCGCAATATAACCATCTACGATTAGTTTCCCCCAGATTCTCTCCAGCTAGTTCAGACTCTATTTTATCTTCATTTTGTATTTGCAAATTGAAAGTCATGGCTCACGGAATAAAATCGCAGCAGTATCATCTAAATATAGTTCTTCCCATCCAATTTCTTTTCGCAAGTTCTTAATAAGTTCCGATTGAGGAGGCATAATCACCCAAGTAATCTTATATTGATCGAGAATATCAAGCCAATCATTGTTTATTGTTATCACTTGTTCGTACTTTCTAGTCAAGGATTCTCCGTAGAAATCGGTTTGACCGTCAATAAACACCTGTTCTTGGGGCCACATGCGATAAAGCAGATATCCGCCCCAAGGAAAGTAATTAAAAACTGGTCCAAATTCTCCTTGTTGGCTTACCCAGTCAACGGCTTCAACAGGGAAAACTTGCGGTGAAAATCTATTTGACTCTCCCCTGAAATCAAGATTGATTCCCCCAATCAAAACAATTCCAAGAACAATTATCAGTGCCAAGGGCCAAATATGTCCAACTAATCGATAATTAACCATCCGTAACCGCAAGTCGAAGTCAACAATATTTGTCAGCTTTCGTTTTTCTCGAACGAAATTCGAAGCCATCACAGCTAGTATTGGTGCCGTGATCACTGCATACAATGAGATATTTCTTGCACTGATTAGACCCATAACCGTCCAAACTGAAAGCAATAATGCTGAGGCGATCGGTCTTTTCCTGATAGTTAGACTGAGTAGAAGAATTGATCCCCCTATCATGAACAAGAAAGGCCAAGCGCTGATCTGGTGGAAATTGGGAGGTAAATATTCAACAGTGTGGCTAACTAAATAGCGACTTCGTAAAAATCCTAATGTCGTCTCCCATATCCGCCATCCTACAGGATTCAGAAATGTCAAACAAAATGCTATCACACCAAGCAAAAATAACTTCATTGCAGGAATGGATACCAACTCACCAATCTTTAAGTTCCACTCACTCTTTCTGGAAATTGTGATTGCAGACTTCAAAGGAAGCAAACTATCCAGGAAATATATTCCCCAAATCACAAATCCAGCGATGAATGCGCCATGAAAGTTCACCCAGAGAAGCATTATGATGATCAGTACCCACCACCTTAAGCGCCGGTCACGTCTGAATTTTTCTAATTCACCAATCCATAAAACAGTGAAAAGCATGGTAAACAAATGAGGTCGGGCTAACCAGTGGATACTCGCAGTTGCAGCGGCAATTAAGCATATTCCCAGTGATACCAAGAGCATATTGCTGCGCTCAAAACATTGTCTGAAGACCAGAGTAAAAGTGGTTGCTATTATCAACGCACTCAACATTACAACGCCATCCATCTCAGCCAAGCGGTGAGATAAAGCAAACAAAATCTGGGCCATCCATTCATGCGGTGTAAGATCCAATCCTTGCATCGAGTGTGAGAAAAGATCTTTTGTAGGAATTATTTGATTGTCTAAAATATAATCCCCAATCGTTATGTGGCGACCCAAATCACCATCCATGTTCAATAAACGTGGTCCCAAGCCAAGAACGGCAAAGAATATTGACATGAATAGGATATCCTCTAATCGTGGAACTAACATACTCAGTAGAAGCCCTGTCCGAATATTTCGAGAATTCTTCCAAACCCGGGTGGTCATCCTTCAGCACCTTCTAATCCGAGTAGCTCTGGTGGGGTCCGCTTCGAAAGTTGGTAATAAATATGGTAATCACCAATCTGGGTTTCCCGCCAGCTCACATTCTGTTTCTTGAAGCCAGACCTTATCTGCATATCGAGAGGTGGGTTATTAGTAGTGATATAAGCCACTTTTTCTGCTTGATTTACCATTAAATTATATTCCGAGTATCGATTATCTCTCGGTGTATATCTCAAGTCTTGGTGATAAGGAAGCTTTGGTACAAATATTATCTCCTCATCAGAAAGGTACGCAAGAGGATATGCAACCCAATAGTTTGTAAAACCACGAATTTCCCCCTTCGATCGTAAGAATTGAATCAGTTCCTGATCGTAGGTGTGATCAATCTGGGTTACTCGGTCAAATTGTGTTGTCAGGCCGGGTGGAAATAGTCTTGCAACCTGAAAAGTACCCCATAAGTGAGCTGAAAGGATAAGGACTACGACAACCCATGCATATTTTCTCAACCGTAAATTCCAAGTCGTAATAGCTTGAGCAGCAAATATTGCCAAGATCACCCCCGCAGGCAGAAAATACCTACCTGATGGATCCGCGCCAAACGGGGTCAGAACGAATCCAACTACTAGAATTAACAATATCCCCATTAAAAGTGGTGCATGTGAGAATGCCTCTCCCTGAGGTCCTATTTTCAACTCGGCAATAGATTTTCGCACTGCGTATGCCACAACTACAATCCAAAAAATGATAACCAAAGGAGCGAGAGGCATCGCTAGCCAACGAATCTCCCACGGTGGACGCAAACCTAAAGTCACAGTTGTCCCGAATAGACTTAAATTAAGGATATGCTGAAAAACCTGCTGGAGTGGATTGAGTCCTTCTACACCAGCGATCGCTCCTCCTCCAAGTTCGTGGAAAAGGGTTGAAAATCCAGTTTGTTGAGCGTAAGCCCACCAGGGCGCTGACCCAAATATCAAGCCGACCAGCAGGATCCCAACGAATCCTGATCGAATTACTGGCCTATCGATATTCTGACTGTTGAATATATTTCTTAATTTATCCGCGAATGGATAGGCATTTTCGCTATCTTGAACCATACGCCTTGTACGGTACAAATACCATGCCAGGTATATCACTGCAGTGATACTGTAAACTAGTGATAAGCCAAATGCCCATAACCCTATTCCACTCAAGAATCCCAAAGTAAACCACGGCCATAAAACCTTTTTTTCATTACCATGATCAATTTCCAATGTAATCCGGTGAGTCGTCAGCAGGATCAAGTTTCCAATCAATAACATCTCACCATATCCCCCCAATGAGACTGTTGAATATAGAGTCATATTCACATTAGGTATCGCCAGAAACCATGCTGCAATCACAGCAACTTTCCAAGAACCAGTTATTCTCCGGCATATATATGCTGTCGTCAAAATTGTGAGCGAGTACAAGCCAATTTGCACCCACCTAATTGACCAGACACCATTCCCAACCAGCTTAAATAACCCTGCAACAAGGAAAGCATCCAGACTTCCCATATAAGCCTGACCGTAGAAAAAGATAGGCAGCTCGCCTGCAAGGATATGTCTAGCCATAAGCGCCACTATCGCTTCATCAGAATTAAATGGAATGACCCCCACAAATAACAAACTTAATTTCAGCATCACGGCTGCAATACTTGCACTTAAGAGGCCGTAAAGCCAAAGTTTAGGAGAATTCCACAATTTCTGCATAACAATTCTGTCAATGATTGTGAAAGGGCTTTAGCATATAATCACGGATGTATTGTAGCCTTTAACAAATAAAGCCTGAATTACATTTCTGTTAATTATGCGCGCAATTATTAACTCTCACTGGTTCTTCATCCTAATTTTGATACCGATCAGTGTATTTTATTTTTGGGGAACCAAACTAGTCCCATTTCACCCCGATGAGAGCACACAAATCTTCATGAGTGAAGATTTCAATCGATATCTAAGTGATCCGCCAGAAATGATTTGGGAACCTGGTACTCATTTATCATCAACAGACCGATACCGAATGCTTGATGCACCCTTAACTCGATACTTGATTGGTTTAGGCAGAATGCTTGCTTCGATACCCGCTCAATCTGTTGATTGGGATTGGTCGAAATCCTGGTATGAAAATCAACAGAATGGTGCATTTCCAAATGATAATTATCTGATTATTGGGCGTTTGAGCGTAGCTATTATTTTTCCCCTCGGGTTAATTCTGCTCTATCGTTTGGGATCGATGCTCAGCAGTAATATTGGAGGTCTTGCTGCAGTTCTATTTTTCGGCACCAATGCCCTGGTTTTACTTCATACTCGGCGTGCTATGGCTGAAAGCGTTTTGGTTTTCAGTATTATTGCAAGTCTATATGCACTTCTAAGGGCTGATAAACGACCGCTGCTGGCTGGACTGATAGTCGCTCTTGCATTTAATGCCAAACAATCTGCATTGGCTCTTCTCCCAATCGGGCTATTGGCAGTGTGTTGGATACCAATGAGGAAACTAAATACAGGGCAGCGAATAGGCGCAAATCTGAGCCAATATCTAGTTGGCTTCATTCTGCTATCCATACTCTTAAATCCCTTTCTCTGGCGCCACCCCATACAAGCCACTCAAGAAGCGATTTACCAACGAAAAATATTGATGCAAAATCAGGTTTCTGATGTCAGCAATCTGGCACCCAGCCAAGTGCTTGATAAACCTTCGGAAAGGATGGCAATCCTTTTAGCACAACTATTTTTAATTCCACCCTCTTTTTCTGAAGTGGGCAATTACCGAACACAGACCACACCAGCAGAGCTAGAATACCTTGAAATAACCGGTCACCAACTGGGGCGTGAGCCTTTGACTGGTGGCATCATTCTTGGCATAACCTTGATCGGAATTGTGGTAACGATTTCAAAAGTCAATGTTGCAGAACGGAAAAAACGTAGAAGAATGTTCCTGTTTTTATTAGCATTCTTGACGATAGCTTTTGGACACATAGTCATGGTGCCATTGCCCTGGCAACGGTATTCCATGCCGCTTATCCCTTTTATATCTTTGTATTTTGGAATTGGTTTTGCTTGGGTAATAAAAAACTCCCGCAGGTTTATACCCCACGGGAGAATATCAAATCAACTATCCAAGGTACTCTCGCAATTTTCGCCGGATAGCTGGATGTCTTAAGCGGCTGAGCGCTTGAGCTTCAATCTGGCGTACACGCTCACGAGTAACCCCCATTTTGCGACCAACTTCTTCTAAAGTGTAGGCTTGACCATCCAAGAGGCCATAGCGAAGCTGTAAAATGCGGACTTCCCTTGGGGGCAATCCATCTAAGACATTCTCCAAATGTTCACGAAGCAAGTTGTAAGTCGCGGTATCATCTGGTGCTGGAAATTCATCGTCCTGGATGAAATCGCCCAAAACGGAGTCTTCTTCATCGTCCGTTGGCGTTTCCAATGATAAAGGACGCCTGGCAACCTGGATCATGTTCTCCACTTTTTGAGGAGTAACCTCGAGAGAAACAGCTAATTCTTCCACAGAAGGATCACGGCCTAATCGTTGAGTAAGCTGGTGTTGAACGCGAAGCAGCTTGTTGATCTGATCACCCATATGAACTGGTACACGAATGGTCCGTCCTTGATCGGCGATCGCACGTGTTACAGCTTGTCTAATCCACCAGGTTGCGTAGGTGCTGAACTTATGACCACGCCGATAATCAAACTTTTTTGCAGCTCTGATCAAACCAATATTTCCCTCTTGGATAAGATCCAAAAACGGAACCCCACGACCCATATACTTTTTCGCAACACTGATCACCAGCCGTGAATTCGCAGTAATCAAGTGTTCTCGAGCAGCCCAGCCATCCTCGATCAACATTTGTAATTCCATGCGTCGGCGGGGGGTGACATTTCCCCGCGCAAGTTCCTCGCGAGCAAAACGGCCACGTTCGATGCGTTGTGCGAGTTCGACTTCTTCAACCGCAGTGAGCAAAGGAACACGCCCAACTTCCTTCAAATACAATCCAATTGTGTCATCCGTGTCAATATTTGCAAGGTAGTTATCATCTGTCGGCAACCCGGGTTGTGCTTCATCGTCTGCTTCTTCTTCCTCAGAGAGATCCTCCTCTGTGGGACCTCCTAAACCGGGGTCTTCTATATAAGGTATCCCAGCACTCACCAATGCTGAGAACGCTTCTTCTAATTGATCCACATCCTGTTCTGCCTCAGGAAAGAATTTCAAAATATCATCATATGTGACAAATGACTGCTGCCTGCCAAGCTCAATTAATCTGGCAACAGCATTATGACGATCCTCTTGTTCTTCTAGTGAGGTCAGCAGTTCCTCATCTATCATTATGTCTCCAAAGCCTATTAAAACACCAACGAATTTATGCTAAATTTACTATCCAGAATACAACATTTTTTATCCAAAATCAATACCCAATTCAAATTTTTGATCAATTCGTTCATGTGATTTGAAATTATAGATATTTGAACTGGTTTCAAGGATTTGGTGGATAAGATACAGTATCAAATTAGGGATGATCCATACTCTCTGCCTGTCTGACGCAATAAAAAGCACAGCGATACATCCTAGTCGCCAGTGCTTAATTTCTGTCCGACCAATTCCTCTGCGGGCTTGCTCTCGGAACGTAACTACTTCTGCTCCCAGATTCCCATTTCCGAGTAACAATATACATTAAATTAAATAGTGAAGTCAAGCGAAAAAATATGTTCTAATAATATCCTAATCTAGGCGTTGTTCTTGACACATTTGCATCCCCCCTGTAAAATCTGACCAGTGTCTAATAAGCTCCACAATACTGGTGAATTATGCCTGGAGGCGGGAAGCAGTTTTCCAATGGCTACCAGTTGATATCATAATTCCTATATTCGTTACAAACACCAATTCGGAGGAATAAACTATCATGTACGGACTCGACACTTTTGAGCGAATCGCCATTTGGGGCGTTCTTATTATCGCTTTACTGGGTTTGGCTTATGCTGCCTTATTAAGGTATCAGGTTTTAAGAGAAGATAAAGGCACAGCCAAAATGCAGGAAGTTTGGAATGCTATTCGTGAAGGTGCAAATGCTTACCTGCAGCGCCAGTTAGTTTCCATCTTACCCATGATAGCTATTTTGGCAATTGCTCTCTTTGGTTCAGTGTATATTGTGCCTCCTACACCCGAAGCTTCAGCTTGGTACTGTGGCATCATCAAGCAAGTCCCGGTGGAATCGGTCGAGGAGTGCGTAAATACCTTGACTCAAGCTGAAAAACAGCAAATTCGCACTTACATTGGGATCGGGCGAGCGGTTGCTTTTGTTTTGGGTGCCGGATTTTCCCTTGCAGTTGGTCAGATAGGTATGCGCATGGCCGTTCAAGGGAATGTCCGAGTCGCTTCTGCCGCCAGACACTCATTTGGTGATTCACTACGAATCGCGTATCGTTCTGGGACCATCACCGGTATGTTGACCGATGGTCTGGGTCTCTTTGGAGGAACAATTATATTCATCATCTTTGGTGTCGCTGCACCGGATGCATTACTCGGATTTGGTTTTGGAGGTACGCTCCTGGCTCTGTTTATGCGTGTTGGTGGTGGTATATTTACTAAAGCAGCAGATGTTGGAGCTGATTTAGTCGGCAAGGTTGAAGCAGGGATTGATGAAGACGATCCTCGAAATCCCGCTGTAATCGCAGACCTGGTAGGTGACAATGTTGGTGATTGCGCAGGGATGGCTGCCGATATTTTTGAGTCATATGAGGTCACTATCGTCTCCAGCCTGATCTTAGGTGTGGCATTATTTGCCCTCACAGGTCAAGTTGAATGGATAATTTTCCCACTCCTCGTGCGCGGTATTGGTGTATTAGCTTCTATCATTGGCACATACAATGTTCGCGGTAGCAAAGGAAAAAGCGGGGATGCCATGCGGGCAATTTTTACTGGATTTCTTACATCCGCAGCTATATCGGTTGTATTGTTCGGTCTCATTGCATTTTTCTACCTGCAAGATGTTTCTGGCGGTTGGTGGAGACCGTTCTTAGCTACTACAGCGGGTGTGCTTCTTGCAATTGCGATCGATCGTCTCACAGATTACTTCACCGGTTCTCACGCTAAACCAGTCCAGGAGATTAAAAAATCCGCAGATACTGGAACCGCAACGTTAATTCTCTCCGGGATATCAACCGGATTTGAATCCTCGGTTTGGTCAATTATTGTTTTAGCTGGCACAATATTTGCATCGATAGTCATATTTGGAGGCATAACAGATGAACCCGCGCTCCAATTCACGTATATCCTCTACGGGGTCGCATTGACCGGAATCGGCATGCTGACCTTGACCGGAAATAATGTGGCTATGGATTCTTTCGGTCCAATAGCTGATAATGCTAATGGCATAGGAGAAATGTCCTGGCATGGACAGGACGATGAGGATACCAACACCGCAAGACAGATCATGGCCGATCTGGATGCCGTTGGCAACACGACGAAAGCCATAACCAAGGGTATAGCTATTGGTTCTGCAGTTATTGCAGCTGTTTCCTTATTTGGTTCTTTTATCACGGAAGTCAGCCGGGTTGATCCAACTGCATTGGCAGATGGAATCCGAGTCTCGGCACCGGCGGTATTTGTTGGCCTGCTTATCGGGGGTGCTGTGCCCTGGCTGTTTTCTTCATTTGCTATCCTCGCGGTCAGTCGAGCAGCTTCTTTGATAATCACTGAAGTTCGTCGACAGTTCCGTCTGGGAGTTCTAAAAGGAGAAGTTAAACCAGACTATGAGCGACCGATTCAACTTTCAACGAGTGCAGCCCAAAAGGAATTGATCCCTTTAGCGCTGCTTGGAGTATGTACACCCATCATTGTCGGATTGGTTCTTCAAGTGGAGGCATTAGGTGGTTTCCTGGCTGGCATCATTTTATCAGGGCAGTTGCTGGCTGTGTTCTTGAATAACTCCGGTGGCGCATGGGATAATGCCAAGAAACTAATTGAAGATGAGCCGAGAGATCCTGAACACAACCTGGGTAAAGGATCAGAACGACACAAAGCTGCTGTTGTTGGAGATACTGTCGGCGATCCATTCAAGGATACCGCTGGTCCCGCTCTGAATCCAATGATCAAAGTTGTCAATCTGGTCACATTGATCATTGCTCCGATCGTTGTAGTTTACAAAAGCTTGGGATTTTCCGGTTGGGCTGTGGTGGTTGCTTTGTTAGCTGCATTAGTTTGGGCAATCTGGCAAAGCAAGAAACCTGCGCGAAGTCTTCAAGAGGTCGAGGTGGCGCCTTCGCCAGGAGATTAATTATCACCTTATCGATGTTGGGAAAGGGGTAAGAAAATGGCTCGTATATCGTTACGCGCCTATAACAGTGAAATAGAAGCAATGATCGATCGCAATGAAACAGATGAAGCGATCATACATTGTCGATCTATTCTAGAATATTACTCAAAGCATGTCGACACATATCGGTTAATGGGGAAAGCATTGCTCGAAGCCCAGCGTTTCAGCGATGCATCTGACGTGTTTCATCGCGTCCTATCCAGCGTTCCAGATGATTTCATTGCCCATTTAGGTATGAGCATCATCCGTGAGGACGAAGGAAATATGGATGGAGCTATCTGGCACATGGAACGTTCCTTCGAGGTTCAACCCTCGAATGCTGCTATCCAGGTTGAATTGCGCCGATTGTATGGAGTCCGCGATGGGTTGACCCCTCAAAAAATCCAGCTCACACGAGGAGCATTGGCACGCATGTCAGCCAAATCCAATCTCTATTCACAAGCCATTGCAGAACTGCGTGCCGCATTAAGCGATGACCCTCAAAGACCGGATCTGCAGGTTGTCTTGGCGTCCATGTACGCCCAGACAGGAGCACGTATGGAGGCAATTGAGACCTGCAATGCGTTATTAAGTAAGCTTCCATATTGCCTTGAAGCAAATCGTATTTTGGCAGGAATTCTTCCGGAAACAGAACGAGCTGAGAAGGCTCAAGAATACACTGATCGACTCATCGAGCTAAACCCATATTATGCACACATTTCCCCTGTAGCAGTCACCGTGGATCAGGTTCCCGATAATGCTGTTACCATCGAGCGTTATGAGTTTCACGCAGAAGATGGCCAACCTCAACCAATAGAGGCGTCAGATTGGACAACTTCGCTGGGGATTACCTTAGAAGAGGATTCATCACCAGAGGATGAAGCCTCAGACTGGCTCTCACCAGAAGAAGAAACTCCAGAATTTATTGAAGAAGAACGATTGGGAACAAGTAAAGAAGAAGAAACCATGATAGAAGAAGAAGTTGAAACCCCCTCCCCGGAACCCTTCGAGCAGGAAGAGTTACCAGATTGGATGAGCGAAGCGGATTGGGAGCAGATTAGTGAAGGTGAAGAAGCACGTGACGATGAGACACCAGAATGGCTTCGCTCTGTAATGGAAGCACCAGGCGAAGATCAAACCGCTGATCTTGGCACAGAAAAAACTCAGCTTACATCATCAGAAAGTGAAATCGAAGACACTGAAAAATCCGCGCCTGAGCTCTCTGCGGCTGAGGAATCAGAGACCAGGGAAGCTGTTGCTGGTGCCGCTGTTGCCGGAGCTGCTCTGGGAGCAATTTTAGGAGAAGATGAAGAAAAAGTTGAGCAGGATTTAGAAGAATCCCTCTCGGAAACCGATGCTGAAGAAGATCTGGTTGCAGAAGCCGACCAGCAGATCCAGGTATCTGAATTTGAAGTAATTCCTGAGGATGTCCCAACCGAGGATCAAGAATTTGGAGGTGAAGATATCGTCGGAGCAGCAGTCGTTGGTGCTGCAGCACTGGATGAGATTTCAGATGAACATGCTGAAATATCACCTGAGGAATCAGAAACTCCCACGGAGAAGGCTGACGTCCTCGAAGAAATCCCGGATTGGTTGCAGGACTTGGGTGAGGGTATCCCCGAAGAAGTTCACCAGGTTGATGAAACTGCCCTGGAGGACTCTGAACCCCTAACTGATATCGAAGAACAGATCACTCCAGATACAGTTCTAAAAGATGTCAGTGATATTGTCGAAGAAGAGGAGTTCCCAGAAAATCTCCCCGAATGGCTGTCCACAGTCTCACCTGAGACCATCTCTGAAGATACATTCGCCTCGGATGCTGAGCAAGGTGAGGAAATAGATATCGTTCCGGCAAAAATCCCCGAATGGCTGAAGCAAATGGAACAAGAGCACTTAGCCCAAATGGCTGAGGAAGTTGAAAAAGTCGAGGACTTAGATGTCCTCGAATTCGACTCGGAGATGACAGACTTAACTGGTGAAGATGTTCCATCGTGGCTGATGGAGGCCATGGAACCGGAAATACGCGCTGAACCTCAAGAACCAGAATCTGTTGAATCGATCGAAGATGTTTTCCACGAACCACTTATCGAAGATCTTGAAGTCATTGAACCTCATATCGAAGAAGAATTAACTTCAGAAGGTGAAGAACAAATTGGTGAGGAAGTTTTGATCGATAGCGATACACAACCTGTCGTTATCACCCCAACTACCGATATTGAGCCAGAAGAAGAGACTTTCCAATCTGCTCTTCCATCAGAAATGATTGATGAAGAGGAATTGCAGGTCGAGGAAGATGAATTACTCCAACCAACAGGAGAAACTGAAGATCAACCGATCGCTTCAGAAGTGTCAATTGAAACGCCTCCCATACCCGAAGAAGCTGCTCTTTCGGATGAAGATGAAGATGCTGCAATGGCCTGGTTGGAGAGTCTAGCTGAACGTCAGGGGGTTGCCGAGGAAGAATTGATCACTTCTCCAGAAGAACGCCTTGAAGAACCTCCAGAATGGATCCAAGAAGCAGTAAAAGATGAAGAGGCTGCAGAAGAAGATTCCGAGGGTATCCCTGAAGGATTCGCAGCTGCGGCAATTGCTGGTATTGCAGTTGGAAAACAATTAGCTGAAGAAGAGCAGCAAGAAGAGTCCTTGCCCGCTGAAGGTGACGAACCGATCACCGAAGCTGAAATCTCCGATTGGATTTCAGATGTTGAACTTGAAGAACCTGAAGAAGAAGCGATTGAACCTGTAGCGACAGAGATTGCACCAATTCCCGAATTTGAAGGGGATACAGAAGAAGCATTGGAAGATAGGGATGATATTGAGGCGAAAGAAATCGGTGCAGCTGCTGGTGCGGTTTTAGAAGATGTAGTTTCAGAAGAAATTACGGAAGATGAAAGTGTTGTTGAGGTTGAGGATCTTGCTGCGGCAGCTATCGCTGGAGTAGTAATCGAGGATCAAATTGTTGAAGAAGAACCGGAGTTACCAGATGTAGAATTGCCAGAAGAACAGCTAGAAGAGGTCGCTGTTGTTGAACCTGCTGAATGGCTTCCAGACATCGAAGAACCGGCAGAGGAATTGCCTGAAACCTTACCATCAAAGCCCCAACCAGAACTTGCAGAAGTCGAAGGTGAAGGTGTTGAGCAGCCCATCTCTGCAATAGAAGAAGCTCCACTGGAAGAACAAGAGATCCAGGAATGGTATCAAGATCTCGAAGCAGAAGAGGTGAGCGCTGAAACCACACCTGCTGAATGGACTCCTGCCATGTTGGTGGAAGAAGAAGAACTCAGCGAAGATACTCAGGAAATCCTAGTTGATAGAAAATTGGATCTTAATGCTGCCTCTCTTTCACAATTAGAACGAATCTCAAGCATCGGTTTCATCCACGCCCAAAGAATCGTTAATTACCGGGAATCCTCAGGACCTTTCAAGGATTTCGAGGAATTAGGTAAGGTTCCCGGTCTTACCCCAGAGATCATTGAGGATCTAAAAGCATATCTAACAATTGAAGTTGTCGCTGAAGCTGCACCACCGCTTTCGACCCATCCAGACCTGCAAAAAGCCTGGAATAGCATCTCTGCGGGCGAGACTGACGAGGCGATTGATCAATACACCGAAATGATCAATAAGGAAGAGAATCTTGATGAGGTTATCCGCGATCTTCAAGAAGCAATAGGCAAGTTCCCAATGGATGTGTCCCTTTACCAGACTTTGGGCGATGCATATCTACGTGCCAACATGCTGCAGGAAGCCCTGGATGCTTATAACCGGGCTGAAGATTTAATCGGCTAACAAAGGAGGAACAGTTGGAAAGAACACTGGTGCTTATCAAACCCGACGGCGTACAGCGTGGCCTGGTTGGTGAAGTGACGACTCGTTTAGAACGGCGGGGTTTACGATTGATCGGCGCGAAATTTATGCATGTTAGTCAGGATTTAGCCGAGACTCACTATGCGATTCATAAGGGAAAACCGTTCTATGAAGGTTTGATCCGCTATATCACTTCAGCGCCTGTTATGGCGATGGTTTGGGAAGGACCTTCAGCAATTGCGGCAGTACGTCAAACAATGGGGGCAACGCGACCGGTTGACGCTTCCCCAGGTTCGATCCGCCACGATTTCGCCTTAGAGGTAGGACGAAATCTCACCCATGCATCCGATTCGATCGAAAATGGCGTAGCCGAAGTAATTTTATGGTTTTCCGAGGATGAACTGGTATCCTGGGAGCGTTCTATCGATCCCTGGGTAATTGAATAGATTATTTTTACTTCTCCGCTGCCTCAAAACATAACTTGAGGCAGCGTTTATATTTAATCCTATTAAGAAAGAATTCTGACAACAGTTGTTGAGGCATTTGCTATGAGGTAACATGCCAAATATAAATTTGAATATGACAATTTTTGTTATAATTCCTTGTTAGGAATATCTTCAATTCAATCGAGAGGTTATTAATGGTGTTGACTCCTTCGGAGATTCAAGAACGCATTACACGAATATTACCTCGGGTAAGAAAACCCGGGCGCTATACTGGTGGGGAGCTAAACCAGGTAGTTAAAGATTGGGAACTTGTGCAAATAAAAGTGGGATTGGTATTCCCAGATATCTATGATCTAGGGATGTCAAACCTGGGATTAGCTATTCTTTATGAGATCCTGAACAAACGACCCGATGTTCTCGCTGAACGGATTTATTCACCCTGGAACGATATGGAGAATGAGTTACGCGCGGCAGATATCCCTCTTTATTCTCTTGAAAGTATGCATCCGATCAGCGATTTCGATATCCTGGGTTTATCTTTACCCTATGAAACGCTTTATACCAATACATTGAATCTTTTTGATCTGGGTAACATCCCCATCTTCAGTTCCCAACGCACATCTTCAGATCCCCTGGTTATCGCTGGTGGTCACGCCACCTACAACCCCGAACCTATGCACGCTTTTATCGATGCATTTGTCATTGGTGAAGGAGAAGAAGTAATCCTTGATATTGTTGACGCTTACCAGTCCTGGAAGCAAGACGAAGCATCACGAGCTGAATTACTAAAAAAATTGAGTCGAATAAGTGGTGTATATGTCCCCTCCCTTTACCAGACTGAGTACAATCAGGATGGGACTTTTAACCAAATATCCACACTTGATCTGGAAACGCCCCTACCTGTTGTTAAGCGTATTGTGCCTGAACTGCCTCCACCGCCAACGCGCCTGGTCGTTCCTTTCATCGATACCGTACACAACCGTATTCCGATCGAGATCATGCGCGGCTGCACCAGAGGCTGCCGGTTCTGCCACGCAGGCATGGTTACCCGACCAGTTCGTGAACGCCCTGTCGAAGAGATCATCAATGCCATTGAAGATGGCATCGCGGCCACTGGTTTTGAAGAGGTGGGTTTGCTATCCCTCTCTTCCTCTGAC
>JBFFIU010000038.1:0-16246 GCA_041556275.1 Anaerolineales bacterium
GGCCCAATCACATTGGCTATTGTCAACCATTTCCCTCTGCGTCCAGCATGTAGATAGGCAACAATCAACGCACCCAGGATAGCGCCCACGCCCACTGCGGTCAACAAAAATCCCAATCCTTCTGGTCCGACTTTGAGAATATCCCTGGCGAATACAGGCATCAGGGCTATGTAGGGGATGGTCAGAAAGCTGGCAATCGCTATGATGAATAATAAGCCAGGGATGACTTTGCTCCCCTGGATGTATTTAAAGCCGTCTTTCAAACTCCCTACCATGCGAATCCGTTCAGTAGTACGAGGTTGTTGAGGCACTCTTATAACGAGTAGAGCCAGGATAAGCACCAGATAGGTGATACTGTTGAGCGTAAAACAAGCTGCCTCACCGAAGGAAGCGATTACCAAGCCCGCAATGGCAGGTCCGATGATGCGTGCGGTATTGTAGCCAGATGAGTTCAGGGCAACGGCATTACTTAAGTCCTCTTTTCCTACTAGATCTACGACAAACGCCAGTCGGGCGGGTTGCTCCATTGCAGCTGCAGCACCTAGGACAAAGCTTAAAAGAATGACATGCCATACCTGGATCATATCCAGCCATATCAAGGCAGCCATCAAGAGCGCTTGCAGCATCAATATGGATTCGGTCACGATCATCAGCTTACGCCGGGGAAAGCGATCGCTTAAGACCCCGCCTATCAGAGAGATGGGAAGCACAGGCAATAAGGCCACGAAGTTCACCAAGCCAAGCATAAGGGCGGAATCTGTGAGATTGTAGACCACCCAACCCTGAGCCACGATCTGCATCCAGGTGCCCACTGAGGAGATGCTCTGCCCCGTCCAATATAGGCGAAAATTACGTCCTCGCAGAGATCTGATCGTGCGCGGCCATCGCGATGCTGTTGTCAGGTGTTCAGATGATGTGGACAAGGATTCTCTCTAGATAATACTGGAATTAATTGGTCACCACACCAAAGGAAAGTGGGGTCGCAGGTGGAACAGGGCGTCTCCAAAGCTGCTTCAGCAACCAGAATTTCCCATGGGGACTGTTCTTCAATATATAAGACCGCTCTTTGGCATATCTGGGGAACCGGATCACAGCTAAGATCAGAGTAATAAAGGTGAATGGAATTAAGCCCAGGGCGTAGATTACCTTCTTCAAGGGTTTCATCGGTAACGTGCGCAGCTTGATGATCGATCCCAGAAAAATGAGAGGCAGAGCAAGAAGATATTCAATAGCATACATATTTTTATAAAAGGTGATGAACCTGTTTCTTGTGACCAGGTAGGCCATGCGCAGGCTCTTCTTACTGAATAATGTCCTCCGTGATGGAGCCCTTTGATGGTAGCAGGCTGCAGATGGGACATATAGGATCTTGTAACCCAGATTGTTGATCCGTAAACCGAGGTCGGTATCTTCGTTATAGATGAAGTAGGTCGGGTCAAAATAATATTTAAGCTGGTCGTGGATCTCGGGGTCGATCAACAATGAACCCCCAGCAATAAATAACGTGGGCACTCGATCTCCATCCAGTCGATTTTCGGTGAAATCAACATACCCATAGCGTGTCAATTCGCACATCACGCCGCGTTCTACAGGCTTGTCGCGCTCGTTATAGCCACCGAAGTCCAGCGGTAAACCGGGTGGATGGCAGGCTTTGACCATAGGATCGCTTTCAATGGCATTGATCAATTCGGGTAGCCAGCGTCGGTGAGCAACTGTATCCGCATTTTGGAAGGATAAATATTTTCCTTTGGCATATTCCGCCGCACGGTTGTTGCCCTCTGCGAATCCATAATTGTGTTCCAGCTGAACGACTCTGACAGTTGGAAAGTTCTCCTCAACAAATTCTACCGATCCATCTGTGGAGGCATTGTCCGCGTAGATCACTTCGTAGCTGTCGGCTGGTAGATCCTGATCAATAAGTGAGCTTAAGCAGGCTTGCAAGTATTGCTTATCATTGTAGGCCAGGACAATCACGCTGGCGATCAAATTGTTATCAGATTTCATCTCACCAAATTCCTCTCCAACAATTGAGACTTAGCATTTTCTACCATGTCGTTTGCTTGCTGTGTTGAAACCCAATCGACCAGTTCGTCGATCCCGTCTTCAAAAGCAACTTTTGGTGAGAAATCCAATTTTGTTTGGATTTTGTTGATGTCTGCATAGCAGTGCCGGATATCACCTTCACGAAATTGCCCCAACACAGTAAGGTTTAATTCTGGCGCTAACCTCTCAGATAGAACGTTGCCCATATCTAAAATGGTCAGTTTACGTCCCGTGCCGACGTTAAAAACCTCATAATTTGCTTCATCTTTTTCCAGGGACAATAGATTCGCCTGGACGATATCGCTGACGTGGACAAAATCCCGGCTCTGCAAGCCGTCTTCGAAAACGATGGGAGATTGGTGGTTCAATAAGCGTGAGCTGAATATTGCGGCCACACCAGTATAGGGATTGGAGAGCGCCTGGCGAGAGCCATAAAT
The DNA here is from genome assembly GCA_041556275.1 of Anaerolineales bacterium. Taxonomy (GTDB): domain Bacteria; phylum Chloroflexota; class Anaerolineae; order Anaerolineales; family UBA4823; genus PFL25. The sequence goes on from JBFFIU010000038.1 coordinate 2,481, forward strand.
ATTAAAATAACGCAGCGCGACAGTTGGAATGTCATAAGCCCTCCCAACGGTTAGGAACATCTCTTCATGATCGCGTTTGGAGATGGCATAAATCGAGGTTGGGAAGAGAGGTTTGTCTTCGTTGGTTGGCATCGGATCGACAACAGAATCACAGTCTGGGCAGCGCATCTCCCAGTCTCTGTTTTCCAATTGAGCTGCAGAGCGTAATTTGGGGAATACAATCCCGCATTCGTCACAGTGGTATTGACCTTCTCCATAAATCGACATAGACGAGGCAACGATCAATTTAGATATACTGTGATCCTCATTAGCCAAGATGTCGAGCAGGACAGCCCCACCTAATGAGTTTATCTCGACATACTTCTGGACTTCATACATGGATTGACCGACTCCCACTGCTGCTGCCAAGTGGTAGATCACATCCATCCCAGCAATCGCTGCTTTGAGTTCTTCGCGATCCCGAACATCTCCGCGCACAAATTCAACCTCGGGATGGAGATAATCAGGGATTTCTGGATTTTCCCCATGAACCTGTGGATCCAGGTTATCGAACACTCGCACGGAATGCCCTCTTTCAAGCAAGGCATCCGCGGTATGAGAGCCAATGAAGCCAGCTCCACCGGTGATTAATATTTTCATCTTGATCTACTATGCCTCCATAATTGGGGTAGATTCATTTTCGGTTATTGTATGATTGTAATTTTCCTGGCCGAAGGTCTTGACAACCTTTGCCGGGACTCCAACGGCGAGCGAGTTCGGGGGCACATCCTTTGTCACCACTGCTCCAGCTCCGATCATTGCTCCTTCATGCACTGTTACTCCCGGCAACAGTATGCTTCCGGTGCCAATTCCAGAATTTCTTTTTAGCCGCACAGGATTGACGAATCCGTGTCGGGTATCGAAACTGGTTTTACTGGAACCATTTTGCCCCGCCTTGGCTGCTACATCATCATGACAGATGATGATGACATGTCGAGATGGTCCGCTGTGATCTTCAAAAAAGATCAACTCCGGGAATTGATCATCTAAATAACAGAACATTTCCACAACACAGTCCTTGCCGATGTTGACGCCCATTTGTCTGTATAGCCAGATCCTGAGACCGCGATGTAGAGTGATACGGGCGATCATATTGAGCACTTTTTGCATGAGCAGCGTCAATCTACTGCGAGGACGCAATCTTTCATATTCTTTGCGGTCCATTGGCATTTGGGCCAACATTTTTTCATCAGGTGGAGGAACTGGCATGATCTCCCTCTCGATTTTCTGAAATTGAACGGAAGGTGTGTACAATATTATTGAGATCATTCTCGTTCAGATAGCTATGGGTGGGTAGTGTATACAGGCACTCGGCTATCCGTCTGGCTCCTGGGAAATCTCCCTGGTTTGAACGAATCTTGTCTGTGTAAAGGTCCGGTAAGGTGCGATAATAAGATTTGGATACGCCAATACCCTGGCGCTTGAGAGATTTGAATAGATGAGCGCCTCTGCTTTTCTTATCAACAACAAATGGCAAGCGTAAGTAAACAGGGTCAGCCTGAATGGGTATCTTGGGAAACTGAATGAAGCTGAATTCGGTCAATAAATTGATCATCCGGGTGGCATTTTCTTGCCGGAAGGTGTTAATTTTCTGGGATCGGTCAAGTATGGAATTACCAATTCCTGCCTGGACAGCTGCCAGTTCCTTGAACTCAATTGGAGGCAGCGATCTGATATCCATGCCCTGATCAGCAGGATTAAGCGGAGAATGGTCGATAAACCACCAGACGAAGGGTTTTGTGGCGATAGCATAGCCGAGGTAAGCAACCAATGAGCCCAGATCGCGCTGGTCGCTTCTTTTTACTGCAGTTTGCATTGTCTCAGAGATGGCAGATGCGCACTGTTCACTTGCGGTGATCACCCCCCCGTGCCCGCTGGGTATGCATTTTCCTCTTCCTAGACTGAAAAATCCGACATCCCCTATGGTTCCTACCAATTTATCCCCCAGGGTCGCGCCAAATGACTGGGCAGCATCTTCAATCACGAAGAACCCATTTTCATGCCCGAGTTCGACCAGGTCCGAGATATCTTGAGCCAATCCGTATAAATGAGTTGGAAGGATGGCTAGGATATCATCATCTATCAGCTGGTTCAGATGTTCCCGATCGAGATCAAGGTTCTCTATGGATAAATCGCAGAATATAGGGAGAAGTCCAGCTTCCAATACCGACTGAACCACGGTCGAGCAGCTGTAAGCCGGTAGAATGACTTTCGAGCGGTTTGATAAGCGCTTCAGGCTAAACAAAATCAAAGCTAAGGCAGACCTTCCTGAATTGACCAGCTCACACGTAGAGCTACCAGACAATTCCTGGATTGACAAACGAAATTCTTCCAGACTTGCTCGAGGCTGAAACAATGAATTAAACCCACGCCTTAAATCCTCCCACTCCACCTCGATCGCCGTCGGAGGCAGATGGCGAAAATTACTTCTCGCCCTTTGAATACTAGATACGTTTACTGTGTTTAAATAACTCATAAATCGGTCGATAGAGAGCTCAAATTACGCCAGTGCAGAATCAGCCGAATGGCATCCTTTTGCGAATTTGAGTACCCAAAATCTCGGTCAAGGGGAGGGGTAAATGCTTCCACACACCTGAAAACAGACGATACTGAATATCATCTGCGCGTTGATTTCCCACTGCGGGCGGATCTGATATCCCATTCAAATAATACTGCTGGTATAGAGGTTTGGGTTTTCCTCTCCATTGTTTCTTAAAATTTAAGACTCCCGAGTTTTTTTCGCTCCTGCCTAAATCTACCCATTTGTAACCATTCTCGCAGCCATATTTAAGCGTTTCCCAATACAAGATGTAGTTGGTGTGTAGGTCATAGTACTGTCGCGGCATTCCGCCCCAGGTATTGTAAATCGTGTCCTTAAAAAATGCCACAAATCCACCCCCTAAAATTTGGTTGTCACGGCACACAACTAAAAGATTGAAAATGGATGGGAATTCACGAAGCATGGACTCGAAAAATAAACTCCCTTGGGTCGGAGTGCCCCTTTCTTGAAGTGCGCGAGAATATATCGGGTAAAAGACATCAAGGCTATTCTGATCACAAATCACTTCCAGATCGGCGTGAAAAGCTTTTTTCACGGATTGCCGGGTTCGTCGATTTACCGCATACCAAATTTTCTCCGGATCTTCGTGTAATTCAACCAACATCGTGCAATGGTCATCATTTGTCATCAGTCCAGGTAAATCCCATTTGTGATAACTATCCCGCAGGATTAAATAATTGGCTTGCACTCTTCTAACAAATTCGATGGCAGCTTGAATGAGCAGCTCAGCGGTTTCCTCATCCGCTGCGCATAATCCACCAGGCATTGAAGTGACATAACGACCAGTCAATCTACTGCTAACAGGAATCAAAGGCAAAATGCCACGGATATGGTCGCCATCCTTCGCAAAAAGGTAATGGGGTTTCAAGCCGAACGCCGATTCAAGAACTGCTTTCCAACCACCCAAATGAAAGTGGCTTGTATCTGAGAATTCCCAGACAAATTTGTCCCATTCCGCCAGGTTGTGCTCGTTCAATTTTAAGACATCCACAATTAAACCTTTAATTGACCTGCTTTATATCGTTCAGGAGATTGCAGAGTGGACCAAATCGAAAATCGTGGATCAGATTGGTTAATTTATCTTCAGCTGAATGCAGATTGTAATAATGAGTAAATTGTTCACGCATAGTCGGATTCGGACGTGGTTGATCGGGATCGATATCCCAAGGGTGCAGATAGATAATGGCGGGTTTTCCTTCTTGGTTGATTGATTTCAATCCTTTTTTGAAAAGTTGGTAGGGGAACAATCTCATATAGAAACCACCAGCGACTGGCCAGTTAATCCCCAAAAAGCGAACCGTGGATACTGGGAACTCGATAAAAGCGTCATCCTCGAAAGGATGAAATGGAAAGCGTGGCGCATCAGGGTATCCATAATAGATATTCCTGATGGGGAATATGCTTGAGTCATACAGAAAACCCATATCGCGTAAGATTTCCAAGGCCCACATTCGAGACTGATTAATAGAGAACATCGGTGCCCGATAACCAATAACTTTCTCACCACTGGCACTCTCCACAGCTGCCAGACCGCGAGTGAGATCGGATTGAAACTGCTCTGGTGTCAGGTTGACGACCCTTTGGTGATAATAACTGTGCAGTCCTATTTCATGACCTGAGGCGGCGATATTTTTGATCAATCTTGGGAATTGATCGGCAACATATCCAAGGACAAAGAAAGTAGCTTTTACACCAGCGAAAGCGAGTAAGTCTAAAAGCCGTTCGCTGCTTTCAACCACACGATCTTCGTATGAATCCCAGCGATCAATTTGTTTACTTGTGCTGGTTAATCCCTGGTACCAATCTTCTAGATCAATCGTCAATGCGTTGAGCATTTAATACCCTTAGTTAAACACCATTAAATCAAGTGTCATCAGTGCTGAAATCTTTAAATTCATCCAATTCTCTTTCAAGCGTCATGATTTTCTGTGATAACAACTCATTTTGTTGGATGAGCTGGAGAAATTCTTCGTTTGTTTCCTTCTCGTTTTCTCCTTGCAATTGTCTCAATTCACTATCCAGGATGGCGACTTCCTGGGACAAATCTTTTATTTGGGTTGTCAGGTTTGAAAGCCGGACGGAGTATTGAATGGATATTATTACGAGAAACTGCAATCCGATAAATGCAAATGCTATGGGCACACTATTCGTCCCGATGGCATCTGTCACCCAATCCCCAAGCCCTGACCAGATCGTGACAACCAGATAAACTACTGCGGTTAGCAGCCAAAGCCAACTGTATTCTTCACGCAGCTTTCGTCGCCGAACCAATTCCAAGACAAAAAGCAAAGTGGCAGTTGAACTTATTATGATAATAATGTTCGTTCTTGACATAATCCGCCCCTGAATAATTTCAACAAAGCCGGTAAGCAAAAAAAATATTGTGCCAGGCTAAACAATCCTGGTTATCGTTGGTGCGGTGAAGCTTTAAGCAACTTCTCTTTCTGTAGTCGTGACGATTTCTGATGGCCACTGCCTGCGCAGGTCACGATCGTCACGCAGCAGGGTCATAGTGATCGACATAAGCATTTTTATGCCGTAATATAGCGGTCGAAGTATACCTGCATGCATCGACTGCCCTGTCTGGTTCAGATACATGATCACTGGCACTTCTTTTACCTTAAATCCAGCACGATCGAGCATGATGATTACATCTGCATCTGGATAATCTACCGGATATACATCGGTGCAGTAAAAGAGGATCACTGGTCTGGATAAGGCTTGAAACCCGGTGGTTGGATCGGTTACATTATGCCGCGTTATCTTGCTGGCAAGATATCCGAAAAAGAATTTCCCAAATTTCCTCATCATTGGGCCTTTGTATTCCACCAATCCAAGCCAGCGGGATCCGAGCACGATATCTACATCTGGATTTTGAACAGCCGCCAGCATCTCGGGAATACATTTGGGTTCATGCTGGCCATCACCATCCATTTGAACTAGATAATCGTAGCCATTACGGAAGGCATACTTGAAACCGGTCTGACAAGCGACTCCATAGCCCATGTTAAAAGGAAGAGATACAACCTGTGCACCGGCAGACTCGGCCATAGCTTTAGTTGCATCGATCGAACCATCATCGATCACGATAACATCAGCTTTTGGAACATAATCGTGAATGCATTTAATAACTCGGGCGATATTCTCCTGCTCGTTATAAGCTGGGATCATGACCAAGATTTTTGGCTCTGGTGCTGTCTTAGATGTCGTAAGCTCCGCAGATCGGTTTTTGTTATTCATTCTCACTCTCCACCACCTAACTATCGCCTGATTTTTTCCCCATCGATTCAAATCAATTCCAACGAGCCCTCCTATAAATGATAACGTTCTAATTCCAATTAGGTTACATACCCCAAGTCCCTTAAAATCGTCATTAACTCTGCTTCTTCTTGTTGTGAAAGGTCATTAGATTCACTATCACGATGATAACCATCATCATCTGTGTATTTAACTTTGTGCGCATCTCGGAATTCGGGTGTGAAGAGGTTTAGTAGAACCTCTCCATCCATGTCGCGAGGGATAGCTTGATCCATCAAGTATAAAATTGTTGGCACAAGGTCCTGAATACGGGCATCTAAAATCTCTTTCCCTTTCATGAACACACCTGGTTTATGGCAAATCAAGAGCCCGTTCATGCGATGGTGTCCAGTAGTACCATAAATTGGTTCAAAAACCTTCGATGAAGAGAAATCCGAGAGACCCATGGCTTTATATTCCATGTTTCGGGTGAAGAACATCAAATCCGGAGCATGTTCTGCATGAGGTCCTTCATAAACTTCCTCACGTCGAATAATACGCTCTATTACTGGTGTACCATCATCTGGATCAACCAAATCCATTAACTTTTGCTGAAGTTCCTGCAGCAATTCTTCATATTCAGCCCCAGGAGATACCAACCCTTGTGGTTCGCGACCCATTAAGTTTATGTAGAGCTGACCAAAATTCCCCATTGAATAGACTTTGCTGCGCTTCCAGTCGACATCATCGAGGGAAAGGAAGAATCGACGTTGTAGTTCTTCTCTCCTGGCTCTGCCCATCTCTTTGGCTTGTTTACCGAGACCCAATTTAAGGATCAGGTTACCTAATACCGCGTAATTGAATCCTAAACGGAACAAAAGGTAACGTAATCTGGTATTAATATCTCGATTCAGGTGAAGGTAGCCTTTTTGCAAAAGCCAGACATTGAAGTCAATAAACTTATGCACCGGACCAAAACCGTGATCTGACATAACGATCACATTCGCCTCCCCGCATATATCTAAAATACGTTTCAGCGAAGAATCCACTTCTTTGAAGAATTCCAGGATCACATTACCCAGTCGTTGTCGTTCGCGGGGGTCATGTTGAGGATGACTGGGATCGATGACATGCCAGAATTCATGCTGGATCCGGTCTGTTCCCAGGATGTGAACCATGAACAGATCCCACGGTTTGTTCTCAATCAAATATAGTGCTGTATCCGTGTTGTTTTTCAGGATGGAGTATTGTTCTTCTAAGAATGGCTGTGGGTTGGAACGACGGTATTTCTCATCATGGCGTAATCGGTATTCTCCCACGTTTTCTTCAAGTTCGATGAGTAGTTCCCGCGGATGAGTAAAATCACGACGATCAGGAGGGGTCAATAGGCCGGATATCAGGAAACCGTTTACCTGCTCCGGTGGATAGGTTAGTGGGACACCCATGATTCCCACTTCACAGTTAGAGTCGCTCAAGATTCGCCACAATGATCTTCCGTCGATATTTTGCCGGTTGTTTAAAACTTGTTGATATGTTCCAGTTTTACGGAAGAAGAACTCCATAACACCGTGATGCCCAGGCGACTTTCCAGTCATGAATGAGCTCCAAGCCGGGCCTGTGAGGGGAGGAAATGAAGATTGTAAAGGACCAGAGATACCTTCTTCGATCAGTTGTCCCAGAGCAGGTAAGTGGCCTTCCTTCACCCAGGGTAGGATTAAATCCAAAGTCCCCCCATCGAGTCCAATGATTAATACCTTTTGTTCACCTGATGCCATTTCATCCTCGAGTCAGCTAATTGGAATCTGGAATAAAATTGTTCGATTCCATTGAAATTATTGGTCGTAATTTTAACATGGATACCCGAGCGAACTCGACATGCCCCGCCCGTCCCTCACAGCTAAACCCTAACCATAATCCACCCCAATACTTTGTAAATTAAAACACCGGCCAACAGTGGCCGGTTTCGCTACTAGCTCCTCGTAAGCATATCAACCCATAATAAAGAAGCGACCAACAAACAGCTCACGATTCACGGCTTCCACTTGTTATTAATATATCAGGATCAGAATTAAAAGTCAATGAATAATGTGGATCAAAATTGTCCAGATTTGACTTGGGAATCATAATAGAAAAAGGTGACACCTGGTTGTTCAAATGGAAAACTGCGATTTCCTCAGAACTGAATTAAAGTTGGGATCAAAGTACGCCGCGAGAAAATTATAAAAACTGCTTGATCATGAATTCGTAAACCATGTATAATGTAATTAATTGAATTGCTTGGTTCAAAATGCCCTTGGGGATGGTGATAGATGAAAGGGATGCTTTCATCGAAACTTAAGTGGATTTTAGCCCTCCTTTTTGCAGCGGGTCTGGTGATCGTGGTTCAGGCCGCACTGCCAAAAAGCAATTACCTGCCTGTGATCTACCGTCAGGACATTATCATTACTCTTACTCCCACACCCACGGTGACACCATCTAGTACACCAACCCCTTCTCAAACAGCGACACAAACCCAAACAATCCACCCGTCAATTACAACAACAGCAACCCAAACTCCCACTAATACCTCAACAGCAACCCAAACTCCCACAAACACCTCAACAGCAACCCAAACGCCGACGCCGACTACTACTTCAACACCAACCAATACATCTACACCGACTCAAACTACAACACCTCTTCCCACTCACAAGATCAACACCATGCTGGAACTTGAGTTGAGTGGTCCAAACTCTGTCGGCATGGGCTCTCCAAATCCTTTCTTGATCGAGGTTGATGTAACTTTCACTGGACCAGGAGGACAAACTTTTGTCATACCCGGTTTTTATGATGGTGATGGAGCGGGAGGCATGGATGGTGATGTATGGAAGGTGCGATTCACGCCTGATGTGACGGGAGATTGGACTTACACATCTTCGAGTCAGGAAGCATTGCTCGATGGGTATTCTGGGGCATTTAACGCTACCAGCCCGACTGGCTGCACAGCATATACTCCCGGAAGTTTGCCAGATTTCAACTGCCTGGGGCGTTTAAAACACAGCGGCGAACATTACTTGAGCTTCGCCAATGGTCAGTATTGGTTTAAGGCTGGTATTAACGATCCGGAAGCTTTCCTGGATCCTACAGTCAATGCTGGCTTTGCGAACGAAGAAGCGGCGATCGATTTCCTATCTGCCAACGGTGTTAATTCCCAGTACATGTTGTTTCATAATCTAGGTGGTGATGGTTCGTTTCTATACCCGTGGGTAGGAAATAATCCGGTGGAAGCCCAAACGAACCATGAGCGCTATGATCTGGCTAAATTGGCTGATTGGGATAGTATTTTTGATTACAGCCAGAGTAAAGGAATCGTCCTGCATTTAGTGTTCGAAGATGATTCAGGATGGACAGGATTTAACCGTGACCTGTATTATCGCCAGATGATCGCCCGCTTTGGTCATTACAATGGGCTGATCTGGAATGTCGCGGAAGAGTTTAACGAAACTTATACTCCAGACGACATAAAAGGTTTTGCGCAAATGATCAGGGATTTAGATGCTTATGATCATCCTTTGACGGTACACCATATGGATGTCTTGGATGTCTGGTTGCCATTCGTTGATGATAACCGTTTTGACCTGACCAGTTTCCAGCAGCCTTTGATACCCTTAGCCTCGCAAAACGCGGCTGCGGTTTCATGGTTCAATATTGTGGATGATTCCACGGTTCGCACGATACCGATATCATTCGATGAAATCAGGTATTTTCTTTCCCCTGACCCAGATCCTCCCCTTGACCAGACGGAAGCGCGTCATGCCATGTGGGGTATCTTCATGGGTGGCGGCATATATGAACTTCGTATATACCCGGATACTACCTACACAGGATTCGAGCCGCACATCGCTGATATGCACCGGGCACGGACGTTCATGGAGCAAATGCCTTACTGGCAAATGAAACCCATGAACAGCCTGCTGGTCTCCGGACAAGGATATGTTTTCGCAATATCAGGGCAAGAATACAGCATTTATCTCCCTGTTGGTGGAGCGATTGACCTAGACCTGACAGGGATAAGTGGGACATTTGATGCAGATTGGTTCAACCCACGTGATGCTTCTTATCAGGCTATCGGTTCGATCACCGCAGGCAGCGTCACCCCTTTTACCGCCCCCAGTACTGAAGATTGGGTGTTATATTTGAGGTGATTTTCTACTACTAAGAACTTCGATTTCTAAAAAAAGTCGCTTTATGTCATTTCGAGCGACGTTAGGAGCGAGAAATCTCTGGATAGTTGTCTTGCTTGCGGTCTTTAAAGGGATTTCTCGTCGCAAGCTCCTCGAAATGACATTTTTTGTTGTTCTCGGTAGAGGCAATCGGTTCTCAGGACCTACAATCTCTTCATGGTGAGAAACCGACTATTCATTCTTTTATATACGGCTGTCCGAGCGCTGCAGGTTTCGCTGCACCCCAGCGGGTCCTGAACCACTTGGTTGCCATGAGTAGTAGAACTCCCACAGTTATCACAAATGGAACTGTTCGCCAGATGTACCTGGAAAATAAGCCCGGGAGCACTAATTGAGGGTTAAGGGAGAGCTGCCACAGGGTTCCAAATAGTAACGAACCCGCCAATAGAATGAAGGGATTCCACATGGAAAAGAAGACCAGAGCCAGGGCAATGAATCCCCATCCCATGAGAGAATTGTAGCTCCAAACCGGGTTATAATCTAATGAATAGATTGCTCCGGCAAACCCCATCAGCATCCCTCCGCTAACAACACACAGGTACCGAGTTCTGGCTACATTAATCCCTGATACTTCAGCAACCTCGGGATTCTCCCCTACCGACCTGATCCTCAAGCCCAAGCTAGTCTTTGAGAGCACAAACCAGGTAATGACAACGAGCCCGACCCCGATGAAAAAGAAAGGAGAAATTCCAAATACACTGGGGATACGCTCTAACCCCAGAGGTCCAGTGTATGGGCTGCCGATGTAGGTGGTGAGACCGAAACCCAGGATCCAGATGCCCATCCCGCTGATGACCTGGTCGCCGCCTAACGTAATGGAAAAGAAACCGTGCAGAAGCCCGAGTAAACCTCCAATTGCAATTCCCACCAAGAAACCTAAAAGGAAGCTGCCGGTGATTTGGGCGGCGATAAACCCAAGGGTTGCGCCAAAAAGCATCACACCCTCTATCCCCACATTCAGAATTCCTGAACGCTGCCCGATCAGTTCGCCAAGCGCTGCAATCGTGAAAATCGTTGAGGCATCGAGACTTCTAATGAGGAATTCCGACATCTACACTCTCCTTACTAACTTTGACCCAGGCGATCTTATAGCGGTGGAAGAATTGAAATGCGACCAGCGTGATCATCAATACACCCAGCAGGGCATAATCTACACCAAAACTCATCCCTAGTTTTCCCTGGACGAATCTCCCTCCGACCGATAAGCCTCCGAAAAGCAGCGCTACCGGGATCGCCGCGATTGGATTTCCCAATGAAATCAAGCCACATATGATCCCGTAGAAGGCTAGGTCGCCAAAGAACCCATAGTTTCTGGCGATTTTATAAACTCCTGGCACAGCAGCGAAATAATGATAACCAGCTAAACCAGCCAAGGCGCCGCCCATGATAAATACCAGGAGCGGGATCTTGAATTTGCTGATACCTGCATAACTGGCCGCAGCTGGATTTTCACCATAAGCCCTAATTTGATATCCAATCTTGGTCTTGGCGAACATATAATAGAGCAATACCGCTGCACCAAGGGCAATAATTATCGTGAAAGGGATATCCAAGATCAGTTGGGCATGCAGTGAAGGGGGCAGTTCAAAGCTTTCACCTCTCCCGCCGGGATTCATGAAGACACCACCCTCTTTGATCATGAATGAGACCAACCAGAAGGTGATGAAGTTCGACATCATCGTCACCACTATCTCGTTGACATTGAACTTTCCTTTCAGGAATCCTGCTATCGATCCAAGAAATGCGCCACCCAAGGATGAAGCAATTAACATCAGAGGGATAATAATCGCAGATGAAAGGTGCATTTCAGTCGTCGCTTTTATGCCAAGTACGTAGAGGACCGCGAACGCAGATAATGCACCTGCGTAAAGCTGCCCGGTCATCCCGATATTCCACAGCCCGGCCCGGTAGGGGATGATGAAGGCACAGGTAACCAACAATAGGAAAATGAAACGGTTGATCGTCAGTGGCAGCCCAAATGGGTTCGCAAAGGAATAAGAAAAAATCTCACGGTAGGCAGACAGCGGATTGATCCCAGCCAAGATGAAGATGAAGCTAAAAAGTACCAGCGCGACGATTATCGCCACGACAGATATACTCGCAGCTCGCCAACCGGACAGCGAATCCCTCTTCTCGAGTTTTAACTGGTAGCTGCCGATCTTCATGGCTTATCCTCATCCAAATAGATCCCAGCACACATGGCGCCTACACTTTCCCTGGTGCAATCATCGCCCGGGATGATCTCCATAAACTTACCTTCATAAATTGGCGCCACCCAATCGCTCAGTGATAACACCTCATCCAGGTCCTCCGAGATGAGTAAAATACCGGCTTTCTCCTTCTTCGCCTCGATGAGTTTGTTGCGTACGAACTCCGTAGCTCCAATATCCAATCCCTGGGTTGGCAGATGGGCGATCACCAGGCGTGGGTTTCGTGAAAGCACACGGGCCAAGATCAGCTTCTGCAGATTGCCTCCTGAAAGACTCTTGGCGGTTGTGTCAGGACCCGGAGTCATCACGCCGTATTCCGAGATGATATCCTCGGTCAGCTTTCGGATCTTGCTGTAATCCAAAGTGCCTTGCCGGTAGTAGTCATCATCAAAGTAGTAGTTCATGGTGGTGTTTTCCACCAGGGAGAAATCTGCGATCGAACCAACATGTATACGATCGGATGGGATATAGCCTATACCCGATTGCCATCTCTCTAAGCTTGAGGTATGGGTGATATCTTTACCATCCAGACGTACTTTGCCCCCCTCAGCGTCGCGCAGTCCTGCAAGAACCTCGACTAATTCCTGTTGTCCATTTCCTGCAATACCCGCTATGCCGAAGATTTCACCTTCCCTGATCGAGAAAGAAACGCCATTCAAAGCTCGGAGACCTTTGTCGCTAATTGCAGAGAGGTCTTGCACTTCGAGAATGGTTTTCCCTTTTTCTATCTTTGTTTTTTCTATCCTGAAGATGACTTCCCTGCCCACCATTTCTATGGCCAAACTCCGCTCAGTAGCATTTTCTGTATCTATTGTGGAAACGACTTTCCCACGCCTTAGAACCGTCACCCGATCGCTGATTTTCAGCACAATGGGCAGTTTATGGGTGATGAAAGGTACGATGGCGAGATCATCTTTCGCCATCGCCTGGATGGAATCAAGCAGTTTCTCCGTTTCAGTCGGTGCCAGGGCAGAAGTCGGTTCATCCAGGATGAGCACATCAGCTCCGCGATAGAGCGCTTTCAGGATTTCCACCACCTGCTTTTCCCCCTCTGATAGCTGCCAGACTTTAGCTTTAAGATCGATACTGAATCCATATTTGTTGCAGAGTTGAATTATCTCATCCTCTGCCCTATTCATATTCAGGATTTTTCCCGCTCTGGGATGTCCAAGGATAATGTTTTCAATCACCGAGTGAGCGGGTACCAATTTGCGGTGCTGATGGACCATGCCAATGCCCAAATCGATGGCATCCAGGCATGAGCGAAATTTGACTGGTTTACCGGCAATATGAATTTCACCTTCGTCCGGCTGGTATTCCCCGAATAAGATTTTCATTAAGGTGGTCTTACCGGCACCATTCTCGCCCAGGATGGCGTGGATCTCACCCGCTTTGATCTCAAAGTCTATTTTGTCATTGGCAACGACTCCCGGAAACCTTTTCGTGATGCCGCGTGCTTCCAAGACAGTATGGCCGCGTTTGATCTCTTCAATAACC
>JBFFIU010000039.1:0-16049 GCA_041556275.1 Anaerolineales bacterium
AGGTGGTCGCCTTTGATACCGATATTGGTGGATCTGGAGACATTGATGTTGAAGAACTTAACGGGGAGACATTCTCATTGGATGTAAACGGATCCGGAAACCTGCGCATCAATGGAGGTCAGGTTAACGACCAGGAGATTGATGTTAATGGTTCTGGCAACTATGAATCTGGGGATCTGGCCAGTGAATTTGTGCAAGTGCGCATCGGTGGATCCGGGGATATCACCGTCTGGGTGACCGGATCTCTGGAGGTGGTGGTCAATGGCAGCGGCGATGTGCGCTATTATGGCAGACCGTCGGTTTCTTCCACGGGGGACGGCAGCGGAGATGTCGTCAGCCTGGGTGACAAGTAAATAAAATGGAAGCGATAAAAAGGGGTGAGTCTTCACGATTATGGGCGGTGGATGCGCTGCGCGGCTTGATCATCGTCTCCATGGCGCTCGATCACGCCAGCTATTTTGTCGCCCAAAAACATTCTCCGGGTGAGTATTGGGGCGGTCCATTTCCAGTTTACGATGACCCGTTAGCGTTTATGACGCGCTTCGTGACCCATTTATCCGCACCGGGCTTCTTCTTTCTGATGGGAGTCGGTATGCTCCTGTTTGCCGACTCCCGGCAGAAACGAGATTGGCGCAAATGGGCTGTCGTACAGCATTTCCTGATCCGGGGGGCGATATTGATCGCCTTGCAACTGCTGGTGGTCAACCGCGCCTGGGAACTATCACCCGGCGGCTTTCCAAACATTTACATCGGCGTGCTGGTCGCCCTGGGTGGGACCATGATCCTGGGCAGCTTTTTACTTTGGATCAAACCAATCTATCTGCTGATCCTGGCAGGATTGCTCTTCATCGGCACCGAGCTTCTGGTGCCCAACCCCGCTTTGTGGGGAGCAATGGGGTTCTCTAATCCATTCGATTACCTCAATCCAATCCTGATTTATCCAGGCGGGACACAGGTTTTGTGGTCAAACTATCCCATCCTGCCCTGGTTGGAGCTGGTCGTCTTCGGCATTCTGTTTGGGCATTGGCTGAAACGAGACCAGGAACAAGCCTACAGCGGCGGGCTGAAAATCGGGTTTGGCTTCTTGCTGGCTTTCCTGGTGATCCGCTACCTGGACGGCTTTGGCAACATCCTACCCAGGATGGGAAACACCTGGATCGATTTCCTCAACATGGTCAAATACCCACCCAGCATGGCATTCACATTGCTGACGATGGGATTGAACTTGATCATCCTGGGTTTATTCGCCAGGGCGAATGAAAAGTTACGAACCTTTTTTTACCCGCTGGTCGTCTTTGGGCGATCACCTTTGTTTTTCTATGTTCTCCACCTGTTCCTGTACGCCGGGTTGGGTATGTGGTTGGCGCCAGAGGGCACCAGCATCGCAACAATGTATCCCTACTGGATACTGGGCTTGCTGCTGCTCTTCCCAATTTGCTTATTGTATGGGCAACTAAAACATCGCCCATCGGTCAACTCGGTCCTGCGGTATCTATAAGCTGGGTTTCAACTTGGGAGTTAACAAGAATGAGGTTGGGATACTTTGTGTTATGCTTCGCCATAGTTGCACTTCTGTTAATTTCAGGTTGTAATCCAGGAACCACCATGACAACCGACAAATTAGAGAAATTATTCATCGATGTCTTCGATCCCCTGCCGGGAGAAACGGTGCTCTTTATGATCGATGAACCGCATGGGATTCTAAAAGACAACGATCTCTGGGAGTCCAGAAGGCAAATGGCAGAGGGATGGCGGATTAGTTTCGCACAGTTAGGGAAAAAGGTGGGTTTCGAGGTCCTACCCATGCTAAGGTATCCAGCTACGGGAAATCACAATGGTCCCCTTCCAGATATGGGTGAAATGGGTGGTGAACCAATAGGTTTGGAAGAAATCCTTCGAAAGACCACTATCGCCGTGGCGATGACGGAGTTCTCTGCAACGGCTCCCTTAATGGAATACAGCGAGCAGACACCCAACTTTCGCGCAGCCAGTATGCCCACAGTACATCAAGGCATGCTGGGTACCGCCCTAGCAGCCGATTACCAGCAGGTAGCCCGTAAATGCCAGGTTTTGGCAGGTAAACTCGATCAGGCTGAGGGGGCAAATTTGACCTTCTCAACCGGTGATCAGGTATATATTGACCTGCGAAACCGCCGGACAAAACTTGATGATGGTCAGCTGCATGCAGATAAAAGCGGAGTGAGAGTGATCAACCTTCCTAGTGGCGAGGCTTTTCTCGCACCTTACGAGGGAGAATTGCCTGGGCTGACCAGCCGAACCAAAGGTGTCATCCCAATGTCTTATGGTGGGATTGTCGTCAAGCTTCAGATCACAGAGAATAAAGTAGTTGAAGTGGTGAGCAATGATCAAATCGCTGATGAGCTGCGCGAATGGTTTGCGGTCGATCCTGCCAGGTTAAATGTTGCCGAGCTGGGCCTGGGCTGCAATGACAAAGCAATCATCACTGGGAACGTATTAGAGGACGAAAAAGTATTTGGAGTGCACTTAGCTTACGGAAGGAGCGATCATACTGGTGGTGTGATAGGTGTCGATGATTTCAGTGATCCGGCCAACGTTGTTCACCGAGATGTAGTCTATCCATTTGGTGGAGAGATTGAGGTTGCCAACCTAACTTTAGAATACGCGGATGAGACCAGCGAAGAGATCATCCAAAATGGAGCTTACACTGTCTTCTCAAATTGAAACCCGCGTGTCTCTTCTATTCAACTGCTTATTGAAAAAACCTGATTACACGCTCGTATTCCGTTAATTTCACGAATAATTGGCAATGCTTTCTGCCTGGACGATCAGAACCTGGAGCTCGGGCCAGATTGACCGCAGCTCCTGATCCAGTTCCTTTTTTAAGTCGCGCGCTTTAAATCCGACCTCATCCAGAGCGCGGTAATAATAAACCAGGCGCGCTTCTTCATTTGGTTCCTCCCCGGACATGGGACCTGGACCTTGAGAGCGGATCAGGAAACGGATCACCTCGTTGCGTAACTGGTAGAGCTTTTGACAATTTTTATCGAAGCGCTTCGCCAGCTCCGGATTGCGCCGACGCAAGCCACCATGCGCTTCCGGGATATAATAACGCAAGCTGAGCAGCATTCGATCGGCTTCGTCAATAACATAGCCGATTTCCTTCTTGGAAACATCCGTATCATGCAATGCATCACCCATTACATCTGAAACTTCAAGGGAGGTTTGGTACCAGGCTTTCATATTCTCGACGAAAGACCTGGCGTTTCTGCGCTCCATGAACTCCTGTAATCTTGCCAACATATTGAATCACCTATCTAAATTTCCCAAAATTTGTCCAATTATAAAGGGGCACCCCACCAGCTAGCGGTATACTAACTAACCGTTAATGAACATTTTTGATCACAATGCACATCTAGAAATGATTGCCTCCATTAAGCCCAGACGTGATCGTATGAGATAAGCTTCCAGTGAATAAAAAAATGGAAGGCCTCCTTTTTAAAGCTTAAACTAATCAAGAATGAATTCAAGATTTTCGGATACAATCAACTCCGAAACTCGATGGAATCTTAGTTCCAGCAAAAACCTTGATGGACCTGTTATCATAAGGTAAGGTAATCATCCCTGATTCATGGCAGACGAAATTTCCAACCGCGACCGCAAACCATTTATCCTGATCGCCACCCTGATGGCGTTGGCGGGTTCACTGGTTGCCATCCTGGTTAAGCGACGGCGAGACGTAAGGACCCGCAAACCGCTCCATGAGCAATATCTAGGTGCAGATCGACCGGTCCACCATATCCGCGGTTTGAGCGAAGCGGAAGCAGCTGCGCGGTTACAAGAGGATCAAGACAACTCGCTGTCCTTCAAACCTCGGCGGACAAGGCGTGAGATCTGGCGACAAAACGTTTTATCAATCTTCAATTTGAGCTTGATCGGTCTTGCTGCTGTACAGATCTTGTTCGGAAGACCCCTGGATGCCCTGATCAGTATGGGGGTCTTGGGCCTCAACATCGGAGTCAATGTCTTTCAGGAGTACTTTGCCAGGATGCGGATCAAGGATATTCTCGAAGCCACGAAACCCAAGGTGACCGTGATCCGGGAAGGAACTGCCGGCAGCATTGATGCGGATGATATCGTCGTAGGTGATGTGGTCGCCTTTGGACCTGGTGATGAACTGCTGGCGGATGGGATCTTGCTCGATCAGGAAGGACTGGTGATCGACGATTCGATGCTGGGTGATGGAGATCGGAGGAGCTATAAGGAAATTGGAGAACCGGTTTTTGCGGGAAGTTTTTGTGTATCTGGGCGAGCCGTATACCAGGTTGACAAGATCGGCCGCGACCGCCTGGTAACTTCCTTGATAGAGAATTCCGAAATCTCAAAAGAGCAGCTGACGCCGATCGAGCAGATCGTTGGCAATGTACTGAAGGGTTTGCTGGTCATTGTTGTTATCTTCACTCTATTCCTGCTCAACAGCTACTTCAAGCTAGATTTGCCCATCCCAGATGAAATATTCAATGAGGTGGCCGGCGTTATCTTCAGTCTTGCCCCTGCAGGTCTGTTCTTCATGATCATTGTAACCTATGCAGCCAGCACAGTAGATCTGGCCAATGTTGGCGCACTGGTTAACCGCATCAGATCCATCGAAGCCTTAGCACAGGTCAACACGATCTGTTTCTCCAAAGAGGGAGTATTGACCGGGATGCGGATCGAGATGGAAACGATCATACCCAAAGGTGAAGGAGAAGGGATTGCGGAGGATCGCATCCAGCAACTGCTAGGCGATTACATTCGCAGTACAACGATCGACAATCAGATTACGCGCGCCATCTGGAATATATACGAGGGAAGCCAGCGAGAGATCGTAGAGGAGGCTCCGTACCTTTCAATTCTTGGCTGGAACGCGGTCTCGTTCAATGACCCGGATATGCGGGGGGTATATGTGCTCGGCGTACCAGCTGCATTGGATCCTTTTTTATCTCAAGAAGGCGGAAAGGATGTTGATCTTTCGGATGACCAGCCTGGTCGGGTGCGCAAGCTGTTCTCTCGAGTTGGCGGCATCTTTCGCCGTTCGGGTGATAACGAATCCGATGGTACTAATCCACCAAACCAAGATGAAGAAGCTGCTTCCCAAGTAATTAAGGAACGATCTCCCTCAACAGAAATGGAAGAGTCTTCTAGCAACGATGATAATGAGGAAAAACCAGGATTGTTCCGTCGTTTCATCAAGCGTGTGGCTTCCATCACCCAATCTGACGACGTAGGATCTCAATCCATAGCCGAACAGAAACCAGCAGATGAACAACAGGTTGAATTGTTTTTTGCTTACCACCCAGATCCGATCCCATTAGTCAATCAAGATGGACGCCCTCAGTTTCCAGTGCCATTAATCCCGCTCGCCAAATTAACCTTTGTTGAACAGGTGAACCCGGAGGCGGTGAAAACGATCAAGAAATTCTTCCAAAACCGGATCGACATCAAGATATTCGCCGCCAGACATCCTCAGGAGATCAGTGGGATCTTACAGGGGATCGGTCTTGGCGATCTTGCTACTAAATTGGTTTCTGGAACTGAACTAGCCAATATGAAGGCGAAAGAAACCGCACTGGCAGCCAGGGAAAACTCTATTTTCCTCCATTTATCCCCTCAGCAAATGGGACAGGTGGTGGACGATCTGCGCGCCAGCGGCCAATACGTGGCTGTAGTAGGCGATTCTGTGAACGATGTAGCCGCCATGCGCCGGGGAAACCTGGCGATCTCCTATCAGCGCAGCAGCCAGGCAGCTCGCAGCGTGGCCGATATCATATTGCTGAAGGACTCCCCGCAAGTCCTGGAGGGAGTCTTGGATAAAGGACAGCGGATCGTAAATGGTCTTCTCGATATCTTAAAGCTTTACCTGACTCAGATTTTCTACCTGGCTGTACTGATCACCGGCGTTATCGTCATCGGTTTCGGGTTCCCCTTTCGGGGTATCCAGTTGACCGTGATCACTACAGCTACCATTACCATCCCTGCACTGGGGCTTACCCTGTTTGCCCATTCGGGAGTGTTGTACGGAAAAAGCCTGCGAAAATCGCTAACCCATTTCATCGCTCCGGCAGCGATCACCATGGGCATCGCTGGGACGCTAGCTTTCTTCTATTTCCAGAACAGTGGCGGAGATAACGATTACGCTCATCTGGGTGTCACCTACACGCTGGTCTATTTCGGATTGCTGCTGGTGATCTTTCTCCGACCTCCGCACAAATTTTTAGCCGGCGGCGCGCCTGTAAGCCGAGATTGGAGAATATTCTGGATGGCAGTTATACTAGGTGTATTATTCATCCTCACGGTTGCCATCGCAGTCGCTGTTCCCTTTTTGCAGACCACGCTCATGTTGGATTGGCTCAACTCAACAAGAGACTTTTTGGCAGTCGGGCTGTTCGTTCTCGTGTGGGGGATATCGCTGCTCGTGGTCTGGCGCATCTGGCGCTTAGAGGGTATATTTAGCGAAACAGAAACACAGACAACTGAGATCCAGAATAAGGAAGATCTAGGTCGCTTAGCAGATGGTTTAGCAGAACCGACCCCGTCGCAAGGTGATCCTCCACCTATTGAAGTACGAGAGAACATTTAAAGAGTTACAAATCCACAACCTACTTAACAAGAAGCTTACCTGCTGGATCCAAGGGGAAGTTATCTATAAAAAATAATTGTCAGATATAGAAAAGGAGAGAGCCATGTCGACGAGACCTAACATATTAATGATCGTGACGGATCAAGAATACGCTCACCAGGCATTGCCAGCGGGTGTTACCTTTCCAAACCGGAATCGATTACACAATCGGGGGGTAACATTCAACAATCACCAGGTAACAACCACCGTCTGTACCCCATCCCGGTCTGTGATGTGGACCGGACAGCACACACCATTTACGCGGATGATCGACAATACCAATTTAGCCTGGATCGAAGATATGCGCGCCGACCCTGAAACCTTGCCTACAATCGGCCATATGCTGCGTGATTTGGGCTATCACACAGCTTATAAGGGTAAGTGGCATGAGTCGGAGTTTCCTGAGGGAGACACAACAGATGCCATGGAGCTTTTCGGATTCTCTGATTTTCAGGATTGGGGGGACGCTTATGGAGAGCCCTTGGATGGTTGGACCAAAGATCCGAAGACTGCGGGTGAGGCAGTCGGCTGGTTGAAAGATCGCTCTACTGAAATCGCCGAATCACAACCGTGGTTCCTGGCAGTGAACTTCATCAACCCCCACGACATCATGTACTTCGATACCGACGACGAAGAAATGGTGCATGTACGCGGTATGTTCCCCATCTTTGGTGCACCCGATACTCCGCTTTATAGCCAGCATTGGCCGACCCCTCTCCCCGCATCATTCTTCGACGACCTCTCGAAGCAACCTCAGGCGGTTCGCAATTATAAAGTTATGAGCGACGGAACATATGGCCGCATCCCTTTGGAACGACGTGATATGTGGCACAACCACATCAACTACTATATCAACTGCATGATCGACGTTGACAGGCACATCGGGAGTGTGCTCGATGCATTGCAGGAAAGTGGTCAAGCCGGAAACACGATCATCATATTTACATCTGATCATGGGGAGATGGGTGGCGCACATCACCTGCGCCAGAAAGGCAACGTGGCTTTCAAGGAAACGGTGAATGTGCCACTGGTTATCGTTGATCCAAGTATATCAGGAGGAATCAGAACCGAAGCTGTTGGCTCTCACCTGGATCTGGTGCCGACAATATTGGCTTATGCTGGCCTTTCAGATGAAGTAAGAAATCAACGCTATCCATTCCTGAAAGGATATGACCTCTCAGGTGTGGTTACCCATCCCGAGTCAGATGGTCCAAGGGGCAGTTCGAAGAATCCCGGTATCGGGGCGCTATATACCTATGACATGATCGCCTCGGTTGATGCCCAATGGCTTCAGCGTAACGCACCAGTACTTTTGGATGTAGCTGCTGCTGAGGCAGGTAGGGAGTTCGTACGCGGTAAAGAGTTCCTTGCTAACATCAAGGATCTAGAAAGACCCAATATGGATAACCGAGAGCTATTCAGGGGTATTTTCGATGGGCGTTATAAGTTGGTGCGATACTTCGGCCTCGCTCACTACAATCTACCGGGTTCTGTAGATAAGCTGCTAGATAACAATGATGTATCCCTTTATGATCTGCAAATGGATCCAGAAGAGATGAACAACCTGGCAGATCAAGATAATCCCGGCTATGACGAAGTGTTGCTGGATATGATGAACGCAAAACTTAATGCACTGATCGAGGCAGAGATTGGAGAAGATAAGCTAATATTCGAGCCAACAATATCGGATTAATCGAGGTAACAACTTACACTAGTGATGAAGTCTCTCCAAGGCTGGTATATATACTTATTCCGAGGTACCTTTGCCATCATCCTTGGCGTACTTCTGCTCACAAATAGAGCTCAGTGGAACGTAATCCAATATATGGGCATATTTTGGTTAACCATCGGTCTCACGAATATTGGCTGGGCACGATCAAATAGTAGGGAAATCCGCTTGGCTCGTTGGTCCCTATTTGCTGGTATCTTGGGAGTATTTGCGGGCATAACTGCATTATTGCGACCATTGTTAGCCACATATTTCTCAACTTTGACAATCGTTTTATTGTTGGGAGCTCTCGTAATCATCACAGGCTTCCTTCACATCTTCGGAGGATTCAGAATAAGCACGGCTTACGGACCCCAATGGGCATATGGTAGTTATCTTATCGGTTCTGTTCAAGTGATCCTGGGCACAATTGTGTTAATTTACCCCTGGGAGCCAATCCCCGTAGTCCTTTTGATTGCAAGTATCTGGTGCATTGTCACAGGGGTTCTGTTACTAATCGATGCTCGACGCTTGCGAATATTAGCAAACGCGTAATCACATTGATTCTTCGTTAATAAAGAAACATCATGCAAGAATCAACAGCAATGCAGCAACGACTAGCAATCCGGTGATGATCCACTCGAAGGTCTTTTTATCAACCTTGCTGGCTCCCCAGCGGCCCACCCATACTCCGATGGGAACCAGCGGCAGCAACCAGGCGATCTGCCAAAGCAATTGAAAATTAAACAAATCTGCGTACCAGTAATAAGGCACCTTGATCCAGTTAAGCAGAAAGAAGAAGATGGCCGAAGTGGCGATGAAAACACGCGGGGCCACGTCCTGCAGGAGCAGGTAGATGCTGACCGGAGGCCCACCAGTGTGCGCCAGCGCTGAGGAGAAACCGGTGATCGTCCCGGCTAATAATCCATGCCAGTTCCTCGGATGGTATTTTAAGGATCCTTGAATTCGGCTTTCAAAGATTTTGTAAACGGCAAAAATCAGGACGATCACTCCCAATGCAGTGCGCAGGGTGTTGGTGGGGGCATTGGTGATGAAAAACGTGCCGATAGTGACCCCTACAATTGCACCGGGGATCAACAACAGCACTAGTTTGGTGTTCCAGCGCCGCCAGTGAAATGAGACGGCGAAGATATCTGCCAGCATCAGGATGGGAAGTATCAATCCGATCACCTGATCGGGGGGCATCACCAGTGCCAATAAAGGGGTAGCCAGCGCGCCCAGCGTACCGCCCAATCCACCCTTGGCGAGACCGATCATGAAGGCGATGAGGGCCACCATGATGTAAAAAATGATGGGGTCGACGGTCATTCCCGAGATCCATCTTCATTTAACAATTGCAGTTCCTGCATTCTTTCAGGAGTCGGTATGCCTTCCTCGTCCCAGCCCATCAGGCGGTAATACTCATCGAGCATGGGCGCCAGTTCTACGACATGCCCATCGGCAGGTCCCCCTACCATCGGTTGAGCGAGGTTGCGCGGCGGCAGCGTATCAGCTTCTCTCTTGAAACCTTCTCGCACGTTGAAAGCACGCGCCAGGGTTGAAATCCGCTCGCCGATCATTTCAAAGTCACGTACCGTGGGATAATCAAAACCGGTTGCGGCTGTAACCAGCTGCCAGAGCTCTTTAAGCTTCATCCCATAACCGGGGAAATAGCACAGGCAGGCGCTGTCCCAGATCGCTTTGTCGGCCTGGTGATCGCGGAACAGCTGCGCTTTCCCATCGATAGCCAATGGATCGGCTGACCCGCTGAACAGCTCACCGAGCGGCGCTCCCCGCAGGTGGCAGGCGCCGCGCTCGGAGACAGCATAGGCCAGTGCTGTCCCCTTGGCGGCGTTGGGGTGATAAGCCGGCATTTCAAGCCCTTTGACATGCATGGCAAATGGCTGCGCCTGCGGATGCTGGTCAGCGATGGCAGCCACCCCCTGTGCCAGCCACTCCCCGCAGCCTTCCACCTTAGCCATTTTTTCAACCAGCGCCAATGCAGCGGTTGCATCACCGAAGCGCGGCTCAATGCCATCCAGATCGCCAGCATCCAGAATACCACGCTCGAACATCTCCATCACCAATCCCACCACGCCGCCGGTGCTGATCGTATCAAGACCATACTCATCACACCACCAGTTGAGACGGATGATCGTTTCGCGGTCGCCGATAGCGCAGTTGGGTCCCATAGCAAAGGTGGTCTCATATTCTGGTCCCTCGATGACCACACCATCCGATAGGGGTCGCGTATATTTTCCACAAGCGATTGGGCAGCCAAAGCAGGCATAATCCTTGACCCATTCGTGCTCTCGGAATGAATCACCGGAGATTTTATCTGCAGCCTCAAATTGACCCCTTTGGAAATTACGCGTTGGTAGCGCGCCCATCACATCGATGATCTCAAGGATATTGACAGTGCCTTCACGATTCAGCAGGGTCGTCTCGCTGGACATGCGTACAGCGCGAAAAGCCAATTGCAATGCGCGCTGATATCCACCAGGATCGAACACATTGATATGACCATTCCCCCTGGTCAGTATAGCTTTCAGATTCTTAGAACCCATCACCGCCCCAACGCCACCGCGCGCCAGGGCGCGCGAATCGTTGAATATCCCAGCCAGGTTGCGCTGTTTTTCCCCAGGCGGTCCAATGACCAGGGATTGCCATTCCGAACCGAATTCCTGGCGAATCTGCTCGCTGGTCTGCGTGATATTGAGTCCCCAGAGATGATCCGCTGGGCGCAGATCAACTTGCTCGTCATCGATGATCAGCATAACTGGCTGATCTGCTGCGCCTTTCACCACCAGCGCATCATAGCCTGCATACTTTAACATCTGCCCCCAATATCCACCGCAATAAGTATCACTATAGGTCCTGGTCGCCGGGCTGCGGGTTGTGCAGCCAAATCTTCCGGCAGTTGGAGCAGTTGTGCCAGTCAGGGGACCATTGTGAAAGATCAACTGGTTCTCCGCAGAGAGAGGCTCTACCCCCAGGGATTGGTCATGGTAGAGCTCCCAGGCACCCAATCCCTTGCCTCCCAGGATCAGCGGCATGCTTTCAGCTGGTAGTGGTGTAGTGCTGATCTCGCCACTGCCTAAATCTACACGCAGGATTCGATCGCAATATGCTCGTTTTCGCAGGTCCATCAGGCCAGCTCCTTCCGTTGATCAATGAAGATCGCATCGGTGGGACAGATGATAGCGCATTCAGGCTCTCCGCCACACAAATCACATACTACCGGGTACCAATCGAGGCTTTCACCAGATTCGATTTGAATGCCTGTATCGCTGTGGACGATCACTTGGGTGGGGCAGATCTTGACGCATTCACCGCTGGCAGTGCATTTATCCACCAATAATTCGACCGCTCCCGATTGGGGATGCCAGCGCAAGGCATCAGTTGGGCATACATCGAGACACTTCTTACACAGAGTGCAGAACATCACCCTGTGCTGTCCCTGTTTTCTGCCTGGATCAATCCGCAAACGGGACAGCGATGTCCCGAAGCTGCCATCATCATGACTCGCAACACAGGCCACCACACACAGCATGCAGCCGGTGCACTTGGCAGGATGCGCCTTCAGCTTAATTAAGTCCCATTGCTCTTTTTGCAGTGCCCGATCGACTGTCCAACCTTGGTGAGCGATGCCGCACAGCTGTTCAACCATACCCTGAGGATCGGGTGATTTAGTAACATTACGCCCCATCAGACACCCGCTGCCCCCAGCTTCTAGCCCTTCGGCGAACAATTCCAATGCATCCCGTTCATAATCAGACCGCGCCCCGCCTAATACCAGCACCGGGACACCAGCCACGTCGACCAGATTGCGGAAGGTATCCACATCGCCCGTGTAGGGAATTTTTAACGCATCCGCACCTATCTCGACAGCCATGCGCGCTCCCAGGGTGAGGATTTCCACGCTATTCGCCCCGGTCACCTGACCTCCGTAAGCCAGGGGTTCAATAATACACGGCAATCCTACCTGGTGACATTCACGCACGAAACGAGCGCATACCTCGATCCCGATTGCTTCAATCTGGTCGTTGTATCCCAGGAAGAGGTAAATTGTGATCGCCGAAGCGCCCAGATCAACAGCCTGTTGAGCTGTAACCACCTTTTGGTGAGTCAGCAAGCGCTGCGGGACAGCATTGGCGACGTTAGAGGTACCCAGACGAGGCATGTTCATCCAATCTGCACGCAAGATCAACGCGGGTCCATCCCGCCCCTGGAAGTAGGAAGCCAGGCGCATTGCCTGACCCGGGCTGAGCAATATACCGTCTACACCTCCGCGGATGACGGCCTCGGTTACTGGTCGCAGATTGACAACGTTGGGGGTGACATCGCTCATGTAGCCGTGATCGGCAGCCACACACACTGCGCGACCATCCCCATGCCTGTTGAACAACCTGTCAAATCTTGCCTGCAGTCCGGCATTCATATGACACCTCCAGTTGCTATCCGGTTGGTTCCGGCAGGTGAATTTGTGCGCGATATTCTTCTAATAGCTCCGCTAGATCCTGGGAGGCGAACAAACGCTGATCGAGCCACAGACCAGTTCCACCCATATCCAACGCCTCACCTAATTCTTTTGAAGCCTCTGGTAAGTCAGTTGGTTTAATCCATACCGGCGTCCCGGCGGCCATGGCAAGAACTGTCTCAAAAGAACCTCTACCCGACCAAGGGATGGCGACACCATCCGCCCCGCCTTCCAGGGCATAAGAAACGCCCAATTCGATCGCTTTTTGGCGGAGCACTACCCGAGGTCCGATCGGCTGCACATCTACGATCAACGGCATGTTTACCTGCGCACCTTGAAGCGCCAGTTGAACCGTCTCTTTCAGGCATCCCGCCTCGATCTGTTCTTCGAAACCCAATAAAAAGTAGATCACCAACGCGCTGGCTCCCAGATCCAGTGCATCGGCTGGGTTTAGCAGGGGTATATGGCTGGTCGTCTCTGGCGGGAGCACGAAATCAGGCTCGCGCAATGCATTCGTCCAATCACCGCGCACCAATAAAGCTGCATCGCTGCGTGTGCGACTAGCCAGCCTGCCTGCCTGCCCCGGGCTGACAACCAGCCCATCGACCAGAGGTAACACAGGCTGAACCGCTGTTGAAAACTGCTCCAACCCCGGCAGCGGACCCAAAGACAGACCCGCGCTGGCATCCAGGACCAGGCTGCGACTATTATGTGGATCGATGAATTCTCTCAGTCGATATGCTTTGCTATCCATGATTTCACCTCACGCCATAAAAACCCTTTTGCATTCTCTTAACCCTGAACACATGTCCTCACATGGGGTTAAACTACAGACCCTTGCTTTTGTAAATACGGGATCAATTGGGGGCCCTCTGGGAGAACGCAAATATGGGCTCCTTCACCATATCTTTTACTCAACTGCGCCAATGTAAATTCAATATCACGGCAAGGGATAAAAAGCGCTCGTTCGATCTGCTGATCCGTTAATCCATCGCTGTAGACATAAACATCAGCTCGTTTTTGTATCTGAGCCTGGATCTGCACCTGCCACTGATCCTGAGCGCTGAAACCAGGCTGGGAGATCAGATCGAGAATGCCCTGCGGAGACCCAGCCTGCGATAAGAGCTGCGCGTAGAGTCCATGTTCCGGCAGGCCATCTTCGCAGGCGGTGGCGATAATGATCGCGCCGCCCTCCTTTACCACCTGGCTGGCAGCGCTCATCCCCTTCACAGACTGGTAAAGGTTTTGGTCAAGGGGATAGCCGCTGTTGGTCGTGATCACGATCGCATAAGGCGAGTCCACCGCGACCATTGCGTTCTCTTTAACGAATACACATCCCTGCGCGTGGGCAGCGAGCATATCCCCGGCGAAAACACCCGTGATCTCACGCCGCACGTTGAGTGCTACGTTGAGCAAGAAGGTAGGTTTTGTGCGCAAGGCAACTTCACGCATCTCCATCCAGATTGGGTTACCTTCGGTCACACCCCAGGCAGCCTGCGGATGAGCGATCATTTGCAATCCATGATTGGTGAAGACGCTTTCTTTTCCCGCCAAGGAGGGCAGAATCGCTTTCGGCCCGCCGCTAAAACCGGCAAAGAAGTGCGGCTCAATGAAACCAGTCAAGATGCGGACATCTGCTTCCAGGTAGAGACGATTGATGCGCACCGGATTTCCTGACGCTGTCTCGTCCAGGGATACCAGATTGGAGTCATCGTTGCAATCGTGCTGTACACAGCGGTAACGATCCACGATTTGATCGCCCAACATGGCGCGCAGCTCCGCCTCGGTCTGGGGACGGTGAGTCCCTAATCCGTTTAACAAAACGATATCTTCAGCAAAAACCCCTGTCTCCTCGATCTCCCCCAACAAGACCGGTAAGATCCGATCATTAGGAGTAGCGCGGGTGATATCGGTGTGCACAACGACAACCTTATCGCCCACTCTGACCAGCTCGGATAAAGGTGGTGATTGGATTGGATCGCGCAGTGCCTGGCTTATCGCCGCGGATTCATCCTCCAAACCCGGAACGAAGCGGGTTTGCAGCACATGTGTAGCGTCAGGCAGATCAACCGCTAATCCAGTGCGCCCATAATTGAGATCAACTTTCATCTTCAGGATTCAAACCAGGGTTTCCCACGATCGTCAGTCAGGACCAGCTCGCGTAGCGCGGCAACGCCTTTCTCCAGTCCCTCTCGCAGCGACATCAAGCTATCTTCATGTTCCATGCTCAACACATAATCATATCCGACCAGGCGCAGGCTGCTGACCAGGTCCTTCCAGAATTTGATGTCATGTCCATAGCCAACCGTGCGGAATATCCAGGACCGATTGGCTTCATCAGCATAGGGCTTGGTGTCCAAGACGCCGTTCACTGGCGTGTTCACCGGATCGATAATCGTATCTTTGGCATGCACATGGAAGATAGCCTCCCCCAATTCCCGGATGGCAAAAATGGGATCTATGCCCTGCCAGAATAAGTGGCTGGGATCAAAATTGGCGCCGATTTCCGGTCCGACCGCTTCCCGTAAGCGCAGCATGGTCTCCGGGTTGTAAACCACAAACCCCGGGTGCATCTCCAAGGAGATCATATCTACTCCATGCTCACGGCAGAAGCTAACCTCTTCTTGCCAATAAGGGATGACCTTTTCGTTCCACTGCCACTCCAGGATGCGCAGGAAATCCGGCGGCCAGGGACAGGTCACCCAGTTCGGATATTTACTGCTTTCGCTGTCCCCAGGGCAACCGGAGAAGGTGATAACTCTCCGCACACCTAATTTTTCGGCTACCAGCACTGTATTGCGAAATTCATCCCTGTGCAGTTTGGCAATATTTGAATCTGGATGCAAAGGATTGCCGTGACAGCTCAAAGCGCTGATCTCCAAGCCATGATCGTCAACCATCTGTTTCCAGGCAGCCAGCTTCTGTGAATCTGCCAACAGCTCCTGTGGTTTACAATATGACTCGCCCAATTCTGCCAC
Organism: Anaerolineales bacterium; assembly: GCA_041556275.1. GTDB lineage: Bacteria > Chloroflexota > Anaerolineae > Anaerolineales > UBA4823 > PFL25. The sequence goes on from JBFFIU010000039.1 coordinate 15,804, forward strand.
ATATCCACCCGATCCAATTTCAACTGCCTCCGCCCCTACGCCAGCGATCCAATCCAATGCCTGGTCGAAAGAAAGTAAATCCTGAAACACGAAGCTGAAAACTCCGACTTTCATAAAAAACCTCCAATTTAATCAATAAGGGGACTGTCGGACAGCCCCCATTAATGTGATGAACGATTAAACAACCCGATCGACAAACTCGCGAGTGTGCACTGTGACTGGCACTTTCTGTAGTTCGAGGATCCC